>NZ_QUGD01000007.1:0-136859 GCF_003478795.1 Clostridium sp. AF21-20LB
TTAAAGAAATTGATGAAAGCAGTAATGAAGCATTTATTATTAATGCACTGTTCGAACCGATGAAGAATATGTCATTTGGTGTAGGCATAGATAGAAGTAAGAGTATTAATGCACTGTTCGAACCGATGAAGAATATGTCATTTGGTGTAGGCATAGATAGAAGTAAGAGTATTATTACATCAGACAAGCCAATATATGTTTGCGGTAGTGATTTTCCATGTGAAGAGTATGATGAAATAATATTTCCAGTATCATCAGAACTATGTTTATTTTTATTTGGAAATGAAAATAAAGCAAAATATCGGAAAAATTTTTTGTTCCCCATTGGAGATGAAATCAAACAAGAAATTATAAAATCTATGGCTGCTTCTTCATTTGGGAAATTATATTCGAATCACATTTTAACTAAAATGGAACGAAAATATATAAAAGAAGTAATAAGTGAATCAAGTGCGAGAAGGTGAGTAAGATTTGGCGAAACTAATTATTGGAGAAAATGATTTAAAAACATGGTGCAAAAAGAACAATAGAGAAAATTTGTTAATAGAATGGGATTACAATGCTAATAATGGTTTGAAAAATAAATTTGGATGGGATGTTTCAACTCCTGATCTTGTTATGCCTAATTCAAATATTAAAGTTAGTTGGATATGTGAAAAAGGACATAAATATGAAGCAACTATAGGAAATAGAACCGTTAATGATCATGGCTGTCCATTTTGTTCGGGTAGCAAATTGTTAATAGGATATAATGATTTTGAAACATGGTGTAAGAATAATGGTAGAGAAGATTTGTTAAAAGAATGGAATTATGAAAAAAATAATGGGATGAAGCCATGTGATATTATTCAAGGTGGAGCAGGAAAGAAATATTGGTGGGTTGGTGCTTGTGGTCATGAATGGGATGCTGTTATTTCAAGTAGAATTACAGCTAGACAAGGGAAAACTCGATTTGTAAAAACGGCGGGATGTCCATATTGTAGTAATCCGCCTAAAAGAATTTTAGTTGGTTTTAATGATTTAGAGTCATGGTGCAAAAAAAATCAAAGAGATAATATTTTAAAGGAATGGAATTATGAAAAAAATGAAATTCTGCCTACAGAGGTAACCTTTGGAAGTGGAAAATATGTATGGTGGAAATGTAATAAAAATCATGAGTGGAGAACGCAAGTTCATAATAGGACTGAAGGTTCAAAAACAAATTGCCCTATCTGTGCTAGAACTCAGACTTCGTTTCCAGAACAGGCTGTTGCGTTCTATTTGAGAAAAGAATATGAAGTATTACAGAGATACAGAATAAAAGGATGTGAAGTGGATATATTTCTACCTCAATTTAATATTGCCATAGAATACGATGGTTCTATGTGGCATTCGGGTAAGGAGAAAGAAAAGAAAGATTTTGAAAAAACAAAGAAACTTGTTTCAGAAGGTATAAGATTAATTAGATTGCGAGAAACGAAGGACAATACTTCTGTCTATGAAACGGATGGACAAGTTGTCATTGAATTTATTGCAATGAATGGTAAATATGTCACCAATGAATTCGAATGGGCATTAACAGAACTATATAAAGTAATCAATTCTATTACCAATAGTAAAATGATTCCTAATATAGATATGAAACTAGATGAGTTATCGATAAGGGCATATTATATGAATGTTCTTAAAGAGAACAGTGTTGCTAGTATTTTTCCAGAACTGATAGAGGAATGGGACGTTGAAAAAAATGAAGGTATTACACCAGATGTTTATTCAGCAAGAAATAATAAAAAAATATGGTGGAAATGTAAAAATGGTCATTCTTGGCTAGCATCGATTAATACACGTGGTGAGCATAAATTGGGGTGCCCATATTGTGCTGGACAACGAGTAGTGACTGGAGAGAATGATTTTGAATCCTGGTGCAGAGATAATAACAGTATTTTATTAGATGAATGGGATTATAAAAAAAATACTGTAAAACCATATGAAGTTCCAAAAACATATAAAGAAAAAATGCATTGGAAGTGTTCAAAGGGGCATGAATGGGAAGCAACAGTGTATAACCGTGTAAATGGAACGGGGTGCCCAGTATGTAATAGTGGTAATAATGTTAAACGAAATAAAGTAACATTAGCTGAGTGGTGCAGAGAAAATAATTCTAATTTGTGCGATGAGTGGAATTATGAAAAAAATATGGATATAACACCACAATCAGTTACATATGGAAGTCATGCTAAAGTATGGTGGAAGTGTTCAAAAGGGCACGAGTGGGAAGCTCAGATTAAAAGTAGAACATATAATCATGGCTGTCCTTTTTGTTCAGGAACAAATAAAAAAAGCTATTAAGGGGATAAATGATTTAGAAACTTGGTGTAAGCAGAATGATAGAGAATATATATTGGAAGAATGGGATGCGCTTCAGAATGGAGAATTGACTCCAGATATGGTAACTTGGGGAAGTCATAAACGTATCCATTGGAAGTGTAAAAAAGGACATATGTGGGAAGCGGTTGTAAAGGAAAGAACTAAAATACGTGGCAATCGATGTCCTGAATGTCGAAAAGAACTATAGACTTTGGATTTGCCCCCCCTGGGTGCAAAAAGGCACCCCCTTTAGGATTCAAAGGTTTCAAATGCACCCACCAAAATTGGAGTAGTAACACACCTTATTTTGACTACGTTTCTACTACGAATGAGTGTATCGATTTGCCTTATTTTGCCATGATATGCCAAGATATGTACTAAAAATCAATGTCACGTGGCATTGTAACAATACTTTATACATTTTTGAAAGTGGCATAACACGGCAAATTACGGCAAAATAAGGCTTTTTAGGAGGAAAAAACATGAGTATACGCGTGCTATTCATCTGCCACGGCAACATCTGCCGTTCCACCCTAGCCCAAAGTGTCTTCACCCACAAAGTCGCATCCCAAGGGCTTTCCGCCCACTTCCTTATCGACAGCGCCGCCACAAGCACCGAAGAAATCGGCAATCCACCGCACCGGGGGACGGTGAATAAGCTGAGGGAGGTTGGGATTCCTCTGGTGCCGCACCGGGCGCGGCAGGTGACGTGGGCGGATTATGAGAAATTTGATTATATCATAGGCATGGACAGTGCCAATATCCGAAATTTAAACCGGATGCTGAAAGGCGATCCGGATAGGAAAATATATAAATTCCTCACATTTGCAGATTCAGACCGGGACATCGCGGATCCGTGGTATACGGGTGACTTTGACACGACGTATGAAGATGTTCTGGAGGGCTGTGTGGGTTTTCTGGCATATCTGAAAGAACAGGGACAGATATAACCAAAAGTTTGATGAGTATCCATTTCAGGTTAAGATGGAAGGAACGGACTGTTTCTGCTGCAATTTATCAGTGTGCTGGAGGAACATCCGGGCGATTCGTGGATTAAAAAATATATTTTCCCGGGCGTAATGGTTCTAAGTCTCTGGGAAATGATTTCTTGTGGTTCAGCAGATGGATTTTATATCCTGGATGTGGAAAATCTGCGTCTGCACCAGATTTTATTTACAAAAGGAATTGATAATGACTTGCCGATGACACGCTGGTATTAATAAGTGGAGTGCTTTTTTATTTCCAGCTGAATCCGTTCGCAGAGATCCTTGACCGTGACAAGCTCGATAAAATCCGTTTCCGGAATATCGATCTCGAAGCAGTCTTCGATCTCTGTGATAAAGTATACGATCAAAAATGAATCCAGCCCCAGATCGTCGATCAGGCGGTCAGCCGGTGTCAGCGGGCGGGTGATTTCTACGTATTCTAATAGAATGTCTTTTATTTCAACCAGGATTTCTTCCTGCGTCAGTTCGTGTTTCATGAGAAGTTCCTCCTAATATATGTGATTCATGCAGCTATTTTTATTGTAAATTTAACATAGAATCTGTGTTTGAGAGATGATTCTATCTGTGTGTTTATTTTATCATGAAACTGCCCGCTTGAGTAGATATATCCCTTAAAATAGGAGGAGCCGACAGGAACGGACTCCTGTCGGCGTAGGTATGAAAAAGTATATTATGAAAGGTCTTTTGCCTTTACGCGTATTACTATATCGAAAAAATGTGATAAAAGTATGTTCGGAATGTGAAGAAATCATAAATTTCGGAAAATATTTTGGAAGTGGATGGGGGAATAAAAATGACACGCAGATATAAGTTTGTGCAATTTTATTCATAAAAATGAAAATATATGCGTGAAATTTCTGAAAAAGATAGAATGTAAAAAGGTAATATGATATAATGAGCGCAAGTGAGCCAGAGAGCTGCTTGCAGATTTATGGCGAACGGCGAATGGCGATCACGATAGCTGCGTCAGCAGCGGTAAGCATCGAAGATGCGAATCGTGATATAATATGAACACTTACAGAGAACTTGTCAAATCTAGTGTGAATTATAGCTGAACATTTGATGAATCTGAGATAAAGGAGAAAAATAATCAAAATAAAGATTCAAAAAAACATATCTACAAAGAAGAAGGCAGAACATCAGGCGGATGCAAAAGCATTTGCCGGAACGGGTTCAGAAAGGACAGGGAACGATGCGGGCGTTTACATTTGAAAATGCGACAAAGATTTATTTTGGCGGAGGTTGTGTGAAAGAGCACCTGCTGGAGGCGGTGAAGCCGTATGGGGAAACGGTGATGCTGGCATATGGCGGCGGCTCGATCAAGACGAATGGCATTTATCAGGAAGTGATGGATGTCTTAAAGCTGGCTGGAAAACAGGTGATAGAATTTTCTGGCATCATGCCGAATCCGACCTACAGCAAGGTGATGGAAGGGAAAAAAGTCGTACAGGAAAATCAGGTAGATCTGATTCTGGCAGTGGGCGGCGGTTCGGTCATGGACTGCAGCAAGGCGATCTCAATGGCGGCTGCGACGGACAAGGACGTCTGGGAGGAATACTGGATCAAAAAGGGCGAGATTGATTTTGAGCCGGTTCCGGTGGGCGTGATTGTGACCGTGGTCGGCACTGGAAGCGAGGTCAACGGCGAGGGTGTAATCACCCATGAAGAACAGAAAATTAAGACGAGCCGGAATTATCCGCGCTGCAATCCGGTGTTTGCGATGATGGACCCGAAATATACCTACACGGTTTCTCCACTCCAGACGGCAGCGGGCGGTTTTGATATGCTCAGCCATGTGATGGAGACATATTTCAGTGCACCGGATGAGGATAATCTTTCGGATGCGATCTCGGAGGCGTTGATGCGGAGTATTATTGAGAACCTGCCGGTGGCGATCCGGGAACCGGAAAATTATGAGGCGCGCAGCAACCTGATGTGGGCGTCCACGATGGCGGAGATTGGCATTATCAAATTAGGAAAACAGTGTGATTTTGAGGCGCATATGATTGAACATCAGATGGGGGCTTACACGGACTGCAACCACGGCATGGGACTTGGCGTGATCCATCCGGCGTATTATCGTCGAATTTGCCGGGACGGCATCAAGAAATTTGTGAAATTTGCTGTAAATGTCTGGGGAATGTCACCAGATGGCGGCGATGAGGAAGAACTGGCATTTGGCGGAATTGACGCATTACAGGCGTTTATTCATGAGATTGGTTTGCCGGGGACGCTGCGGGAACTGGGAATCACAGATCAGAGCCTGCTGAAAACGATTGCTGATTCATGTATCCGCAATGACGGCGGGTATCGGCAGCTGACGCACGCGGAAATCTTGGATATTTTGGAAGAGTGCTATTAGTACAAAGGAGGAAAATCATGCCACACATTGCAATATCTATGTACCCGGGACGGAGCCGGGAAGAGAAGGCAGCGCTGGCTGAGAAGGTCAGAACGCTGGTATCAGAAGAATTAAAGAAGGATCCGAAGGTTGTGACGGTATCGGTTCATGATGTACCGGCTGAGAAATGGCAGGAATATTTGGATGCGATTCCGGGCGAGGATAGATTCTATTAGAAGTCTAAGTCGGGGTTGCAGAAAGAGGCAAAAGATCATCCGACGATGGATAATATAGCTCAAGCAGTGTCGAAAAAATAAACTGCAAAAGACATATAATAATGAATAAAAAAGAACGGACTGTTCATAAATAGACAAAAAAGCATAGGATGTAGAGAATAGATATTTGAACTGTGCCGGTTTACAGAGTATCATCTGTAAACCGGGCAGAAAGAAGCACATTTACGCGCATTACTTAGTGGATTTTGTCTGTATGAACAGTCTTTTTTGCAGCATTTTATAATTGAGAAAACATTTCATTTACTCCTTTTAAATTCCCACAAATATTTCTTGACATTTCCCAGTTACATTCATATAATGAACATATGAACAATGATTCATATAAATAAAAATATTTCAAAGAAATCTTGATAAAATCCTGCTTCACTGCTTTCACGAAAGAAGCAGTGAAGCAGGGCAGAAACGCGTAGCATGAAGGGAGAAATCGGATGGCAATTCATGATGTAGAGTGCTGTGAGGAGTGTGCTGTTCACGATGAGGTTGTGCAGTCGGTCCGGGGAATGCTGCCGGATGACGATGATTTGTATGATCTGGCGGAGCTGTTTAAGGTATTTGGTGATTCGACGCGGATCCGGATTTTGTTTGTGCTGTTTGAGTCGGAGATGTGTGTTTGCGACATTGCACAGCTGCTTAATATGACGCAGTCGGCGATTTCGCATCAGCTTCGGATTCTCAAGCAGTCGCAGCTCGTCAAGAGCCGCCGGGACGGAAAGTCGGTGTTCTATTCGCTGGCAGACGACCACGTTTACCGGATTATCAACCAGGGCTTTGAGCATATTAAAGAATAGCAAGTTCCTTGAATGATGATAATGGATTGAATGAATGTGAAAGCGGTGCTATCTGTAAAGAAAAAAATTGCAGGTCTCGGAAAGCAAACATTAAAAATTTATAACTCAATAAAAAGAGGAGGATTATCATGAAGAAGAAATTTAAATTAACTGATCTGGATTGTGCAAACTGTGCAGCAAAGATGGAGGATGCGATCAAGAAGCTGGATGGAGTCAATGATGCGAGTGTCAGCTTTATGATGCAGAAAATGACGATCGATGCGGATGACGCACGTTTCGACGAGATCATGAAAGAGGTTGTAGAAGTGTGCAAGAAGGTGGAACCGGACTGCATTATTAATATGTAAAATTGGAAAAGGCATAATCGGATCAAAAGCTGCTTTTTAAAAGAATAAAATCAGATTGTGTAATGCACAGAAGGGCAAAGTAAAAAGATATAGGCAAATGAGCTGTGCCGGCACATTTTCCTATATCTTTTTTTCTGGGAATGTGTTTCCAGAATGAAGGGAGGCTTTATGAATCAGAAGCAGAAAACGATGCTGAAGCGGATCGTTGCGGCGGCAATCGTATATATCGCGGCGGCAGCAGCGAAAAAAATGAATGTATTTGCCGGAATGCCGCAGCCGTGGACAGAGTTAGTCGTATTTTTAATTCCGTATCTGATTATTGGATGGGATATTGTATACAAGGCGTTCCGGGGGATTAAAAATGGTCAGGTGTTTGATGAGAATTTCCTCATGACAGTAGCGACGTTCGGAGCGTTCGGTGTGGGCGAGTTTTCTGAGGCGGTTGCGGTTATGCTGTTCTATCAGGTTGGCGAGCTGTTTCAGAGTTATGCGGTCAACCGTTCGCGCCAGTCGATCAGCGATCTCATGAATATCTGCCCGGAATATGCCAATATTGAAAAAGATGGACAGATAGAGCAGGTCGATCCGGATGATGTGGAAGTGGATGACATCATCGTGGTACAGCCGGGAGAGCGGATTCCGCTGGATGGCGTGGTGGTAGAGGGTGAATCGATGATCGATACCTCGGCGCTGACTGGTGAATCGGTACCGCGCCGTGCGGCAGCCGGGGATGAAATCATCAGCGGATGTGTCAATGGCAGCGGGCTTCTGCGGGTGCGCGTGACGAAAGAATTTGATGATTCGACGGTGGCGCGGATTCTGGAGCTGGTGGAGAATGCCAGTAGCAAGAAGGCGAAGGTGGAGAACTTTATCACCCGGTTTGCCAGATATTATACGCCGGTGGTCGTGATCGCGGCGGTTGCTTTGGCATTTGTGCCGCCGATTGTGCTGGGCGGAGAATTTGGCGAGTGGATTCAGAGAGCTTGTATTTTCCTGGTAATTTCCTGCCCGTGTGCGTTGGTGATTTCGGTTCCGCTTAGCTTCTTTGGCGGCATTGGTGCTGCATCCCGCATCGGTGTGTTAGTCAAGGGAAGCAATTATCTGGAGGCAGTTTCGGAGCTGGATACGGTTGTATTTGATAAGACAGGCACCCTGACGAAGGGCGAGTTTAAAGTGACGGAGCTGTATCCGGCGGGAATCAGTGAGGATGAGCTTCTGGAGCTGGCGGCGTATGCCGAGAATTATTCGACGCATCCGATCGCGGAATCGATACGGGAGGCGTATCGTGAGAGAAAAGGCAGTTTGGCAGAAGCAAAAACTCAAAAGGCGAATGCGGGAACAGCAGAAATCGTTCTGGATGCTGACAATGACACAATAAAAGAGGTGCAGTCCAAAGAGGGTGTGCAGGGAGTGGTACGCAAACCCCTGATCGACTTAACCCGCATCGGTGAAACCAACGAGATTTCCGGTCATGGTATCGAGACAACGATCGACGGTCACATAGTTCTGGCGGGTAATGGACGCCTGATGAAGAGTAAAAATATACCGTATCAGGAATGCGACGGCATCGGCACTGTGATTTATCTGGCAAAGGACGGAAAATTTGCCGGAAGTATCCTGATTGCCGATACGATCAAGCCGGAGACGGAGGATGCGATCCGTGGACTGAAGGCGGCTGGAATCCGCCGTACTGTTATGCTGACGGGCGACCGGAAAGCGGTCGGAGAGGCGGTGGCTGCGAAGGTTGGCATCGATCAGGCGTACACGGAGCTGCTTCCGGCGGATAAGGTGCAGAAGGTCGAGGAGATGCTGGCGGAGATGACCGGAAAGCGGAAGCTGGCATTTGTCGGCGACGGCATTAACGATGCACCGGTTCTCTCCCGCGCAGATGTCGGTATTGCAATGGGAAGCATGGGAAGTGACGCGGCGATCGAGGCGGCGGACATTGTCCTGATGGATGATAACCCGGCGAAGATTGCAGGTGTGGTTAAAATCGGACGCAAGACAATGGCAATCGCGCACCAGAATATCGTGTTTGCTCTGGCGGTTAAGGCGGTTGTGCTTCTGATGGGCGCGGCTGGAGTGGCTAATATGTGGGAAGCCGTGTTTGCGGACGTCGGTGTTTCCGTCATTGCAATTTTAAATGCGATGAGGGCATTAAGAACTAAATAATCGCTAATATCAAAAAGCTATGGCGGAAGGAATACTTGATGGTTCCGGAAACTGTAGCTTTTTAAACTTGCGGCTCTAAGGGATTTATATATAAAACCAATATTTGCAAGTGGTAAAAGAATAGGAATAAGAAAGAAATCAAGGCTTGGAAAAGATAAAATGCTGGGAATCATACAGGATTTCCAAAATAGTTGTAATAATCCTTAATAAAATAGTAATTGAATCTGACGGAAGAATGAAGTATGATCAAATACCATAGGATATTAGACGGAAAGGAAGGAACAGGATGAAAAAATGGATGAAAACGGCGCTTGTCCTAGCTGCAGCGGTTTGCCTGAGTGTGGCGGCTGCGTTTACAGCACTGGCGGCGCAGACGTTTCAGATAACCGCTTCGATCGGCTCCTGTCTGATTGGTTCGGGGCAGAATACAGTGGATATTTCACTTTCAAGCAACGGTGATACAACGGGGACGGACGGAAAGATTTATCTGTTTGAATTGCGGCCGTATGAGTCGGAGATTGGAAGCCGGACTGATTATGTCAGCAGCGTAGGCGCAGGGGAAACGAGGACCGTCTCGATTCCTTTAAACAAGGGAACTGCCCAGGACCGCCTTTACAGCCGGTTTGTTCCGGCAGTGTTTGACGGAACTGCATTTACGGCAGTTGGCGCGGCACATTATATCACAAATCCGGAGGTGGTTGCATCCAATCAGGATGCGTTTAAGACGCCGCTGACGAAAAAGGGCTTGAATATCCAGTTAAATATGCTCAACGATGCATTTACACTGGGCGTCAAACATGTGGCGGTCAATATCGCATTTTCCCAGTTTTTAGGAAGTGGCATTGATTATGAGTACGATGGAAAAACGTATCATTTTAATAAGTCGGTGGTTGAAAATTATGACAAGGTGATCAGTACATATATCGGAAAAGATATATCTGTGACGGCGATCGTTTTAAATGACTGGAATGACGCGCACCCGGAACTGGTTCATGCGGGAACTGCGAAATCTTCGAGCGCCAATTATTATATGTTTAACACGAAGACACAGGAAGGATTTGAGACAACGCGTGCGATCTTCGCGTTTTTGGCGGATCGTTACAGCGGCAAGAATCATAATTCAAATTATGCGAAGATTTCCAACTGGATTCTGGGCAATGAGATCAACAACCAGATTTGGAACTACATGGGACCGGCAGATTTGAATACATATGTATCCACGTATCAGCAGGCATTCCGCACGTTCTACACGGCGATCAAGAGCACAAGTGCGAATGACCGGGTTTATTTTTCACTTGATTTCTGGTGGGGAGCTCCGTATGAGAACCTGAACGATCAGGTGCATTATACGGGCAAAGGCATTGTTGATACGTTTAACGCCCTGGCAGTAACGGAAGGTCAGATGGACTGGGGCATTGCCTACCATCCGTATCCGTACCCGATGACGGAACCGGAATTCTGGGATGATCCGGCAACGGGGCTGGTAACCGAGAGGGCAGATTCACCGATTGTCAACTTTGCAAACCTGCATGTACTGACCGATTATCTGAATCAGGATTCGATGAAGACAGCATCTGGCGAGGTGCGCCATGTCATTCTGACGGAGGAAGGATTTACTGCACAGAGTCTGACGCGCGGCGATGTGTCGGATATCCAGGCGGCGGCATTTGCATATTCTTACTATATCGTGGACAGTAACCCGTATATCGACGCGTACATTCTGAGTCGTCAGGTCGATGCGCCGTCAGAGGTAAGGGCAGGCTTAAGCTTCGGTCTGTGGTCCTGTGATATGAATCAGGGCAATGAGATTGTAGCGGTAAAGGATCGAAAGCTCTGGAGAGTTTTCCACGACATTGATCAGAAGAGATACACGCTGGAAACTTCGAATTTTGCAAAATCAATCATCGGAATTAATAAGTGGTCGGATGTGATTCCGAACTTCCGGTGGAAGTCTCTGGAACAGTAGTGGATGGTAGACAGAGACTTGTAGAACAAAAACTATAAGAAAAAAGTATAAATAAAAAAGTGCCTTTCTTCTCGAAGAAAATTTCTTGAGAGGAAAAGCACTTTTTTTAGAAAATTGGATTTTGTCTCCGAATCCTGCCGATTTTATCAGATCTTGAGTTCTTATCAGATCTTATTGCTCTGTCTCCAGATATGCATCTTCTCAGCTTCCTTAATCAGCTGATCGCGGAACTGCGGATGTGCAACGGAGATGATAGCCTCGCATTTCTGCCAGGTTGCAAGACCCTTTAAGTTTACTTTACCGTATTCGGTTACCAGGTAGTGCAGGTTTGCACGTGTATCGGTTACGATGGAACCCTGATTTAAGGTCGGGAGAATACGGGACTGCAGCTCGCCAGCCTTGTTCTTGAAGGTGGAGGAGCAGCAGATGAAGCTCTTTCCGCCCTTGGACAGGTAAGCGCCCAGAACGAAGTCAAGCTGTCCGCCTGCACCGCTGATGTGCTTGATTCCTGCGGACTCTGCATTTACCTGACCGAAGAGGTCGAGGTCAACCGCGTTGTTGATGGACATGAAGTTGTCCAGGGCTGCGATGGTGCGGACGTCGTTGGTGTAATCAACCGGAGCACTCATGCAGGCCGGGTTGTTGTTTAAGTAGTCATACAGTTTCTTGGTACCAGCGCCGAATGCGTATACCTGACGGCCTTTGTCCAGTGCTTTGTGAGCGCCTGTGATCTTGCCGGCTGCGGCAATATCAACGAATGCGTCAACGTACATCTCGGTGTGAACACCCAGATCCTTTAAGTCAGATTTCGCAATCAGGGAACCAACTGCGTTCGGCATACCGCCGATACCTAACTGTAAGCAGGCACCATCCGGGATCTCGTCTACGATCAGTTTTGCAACTGCTTCATCGACATCAGTCGCTGCTGCACCGCCTCCCATCTCTGCGATGGTCGGGTTGCTGCCCTCTACGATCATGTCTACGTTGGAGATATGAACGCCGTTCTCAAATCCGCCGAGGCAGACCGGCATATTTTCATTGACCTCTACGATGACAACCTTGGAAGTCTCGCAGCAGGCTGCCATATGGGAAGCATTTGGTCCGAAGTTGAAATAACCGTGCTCGTCCATCGGAGCGACCTGGAATACAGCTACATCCGGTTTGGTTGCGGACTCACGATAGTATCTCGGAAGCTCGGAATAACGGATCGGAGCATAGAAGCTGAATCCCTGTGCGATTGCCTTTCTCTCGATACCGCTCATGTGCCAGGAGTTCCAGGTCATATGAGCTGCCGGGTTTTCGATCTTGAAGATCTCCGGTACCCACATCAGGATACCGCCGCGGAAGTGTACATTCTCCAGTTCCGGAAGACGTTTTGCGATAGCAGCATCGACTGCTACCGGAGTGCCGGTGGTCCAGCCATAGTCAACCCAGTCGCCAGATTTAACGACGGAAGCAGCTTTTTCAGCGGAAACCAGCTTTTCTGCATACAGTTTCTTGTAATCCATACTTATTCACCTTGTCCTTTTTAATAATATGAAGAAGTCCGTACAAATGCGTGATTCGGACATCCCCCGTTGTTTATCAGTGTATCATCTCCACTACCCCTTGTCAACGAAAGAGGCGGAGGACAAAATAGGGGAAAATGACGACATATTCATATTTGTGAATTACAGATATAAGTGTATGTAAATAGAAAGGAAATGACTTTGTCTATTAATTCACAAACAAAATACCACGTTGGTTATAATGCCAGAGAAGATCGCTTTTATTGAGAAAACGGAAGAAAAAAATTGTGCATTACGCCTAAAAGCAATCAAAACGATGTAGAAATAAGTGGATTGTACGCGGAAAAATGAGAATCTTAAATCTTTATAAATCCATTGATAATTATTTGACAGGAGCCGCGTGGGGTGTTAAGATACAAATACACTATCATATTTATCACTATTTTACTATTTACTGCAGTTGTGTTATTTACGTGGTGGATCATTTTCAAGGAGGATTTTTTCAATGTCTAAGAAAGTCGTAATTGCAAGTGCATGCCGTACCGCAGTAGGTTCTATGGGTGGCCAGCTCAGTACTGTTCCAGCAGCTGAGATGGGTGCCGTAGTTATCAAGGAGGCTCTGAAGAGAGCAGGCGTTGCTCCGGAGCAGGTTGATCACGTATACATGGGATGTGTTATCCAGGCTGGTCTTGGTCAGAACGTAGCACGTCAGATGTCTCTGAAAGCTGGTCTTCCGGTAGAAGTTCCGGCAGTTACCCTGAACGTGGTTTGCGGTTCTGGTCTGAATGCTGTAAACGCAGCAGCAGATATGATCCTTGCAGGCGATGCTGACATCGTAGTAGCTGGTGGTGCAGAGAACATGTCCGCAGCTCCGTATGCTCTGATGAAGGCTCGTTACGGATACCGTATGAACAATGCGACCATGATCGACACCATGGTAAATGACGCTCTGTGGGATGCATTCAACGATTACCACATGGGTATCACCGCTGAGAACATCTGCGATCAGTGGGGTATCACAAGAGAAGAACTCGATGAGTTTGCAGCAGCTAGCCAGCAGAAGGCTTGCGCAGCTATCGAGGCTGGACGTTTCAAAGACGAGATCGTTCCGATCGAAGTTAAGAAGAAAAAAGAGACTGTTATCGTAGATACCGATGAGGGTCCGCGTCCGGGTTCCACTGTAGAGATTCTTGGCAAGCTTCGTCCGGCATTCAAGAAAGACGGACGTGTAACAGCTGGTAACGCTTCCTCCATCAACGATGGTGCAGCAGCTGTAGTTGTTATGAGCGAAGAGAAAGCAAAAGAACTGGGTATCAAACCGATGGCTACATGGGTAGCAGGCGCTCTGGGCGGTGTAGATCCGAGCATCATGGGTATTGGACCGGTTGCAGCTACCAAGAAAGTTCTGAAGAAGACAGGCTGGAAGGTAGAAGACTTCGACCTGATCGAGGCAAACGAGGCATTCGCAGCTCAGTCTATCGCTGTAGCTCGTGACCTTGGCTTCAACAAAGACATCCTGAACGTAAACGGCGGTGCAATCGCTATCGGACATCCGGTAGGAGCATCTGGCTGCCGTATCCTGACAACTCTGTTATACGAGATGCAGAAACGTGACGCTAAGAAGGGTCTGGCTACTCTGTGTATCGGTGGCGGCATGGGCTGCGCAACGATCGTTGAGAGAGACTAATTTCTGACGCAGAACCGGAGTCGTCGGGGCTTATCCCCGGCGCTCCGGCTGTTTCTGATTTTACGTATTTCAATTCAAGAGCTTTTTAGGAGGAACTGGAAGTGGGATTTGTAGACTATGAGGTAGACGGACACGTCGCAGTCATAACTATTAATCGTCCGAAGGCACTGAACGCGTTAAACGAGGATGTGCTGAAGGATATTGAAGCTGCATTTGATGCAGTAGACCTTTCCGAAATTCGTGCAATTATCCTGACCGGCGCAGGAGAGAAATCTTTCGTAGCCGGTGCTGACATCGCTGCTATGAGCGTGATGACCAAGGAGCAGGGCGAGCACTTCGGTAAATTCGGCAACGATATTTTCCGCAAGATCGAAACCTTCCCGGTTCCGGTTATCGCGGCAGTAAACGGTTTCGCACTCGGCGGCGGCAACGAGCTTGCCATGAGCTGTGATATCCGTATCTGCTCGGACAATGCATTATTCGGACAGCCTGAAGTAGGTCTTGGTATCACACCAGGCTTCGGCGGTACACAGAGACTCGCACGTCTCATCGGACCGGGCAAGGCAAAAGAGATGGTATTTGCGTCCCGCAACATCAAAGCGGACGAGGCATACCGTGTCGGACTTGTAAATGCTGTTTATACACAGGAAGAGCTGATGCCGGCTGCGAAGAAGCTGGCAGGCGCTATCGCAAAGATGGCTCCGATCGCTGTCAGAAACAGCAAGAAGGCGATGAACGACGGACTTCAGACTGATATGGATCAGGCTATCGTGATCGAGGAAAAACTGTTTGGCGGATGCTTCGAGACAGAAGATCAGAAGAACGGTATGCAGGCATTCCTTGAGAAACGGAAAGTGGAGCAGTTTAACAATAGATAGTTAGTTAAATTATAGTTGTATAATTTCAGGAGGATTTGTCATGAAAGTTGGTATTATTGGTGCAGGAACCATGGGTTCCGGAATCGCTCAGGCATTTGCCCAGGTAGATGGATATGAAGTATGCCTGTGTGATATTAACGAAGAGTTTGCTTCCAACGGCAAACTGAAAATTTCCAAGAACTTTGAGAAGAGAGTAGCAAAAGGAAAGATGGCAAAAGAGGATGCAGACAAGATCCTTGCCAGAATCCATACCGGCGTTAAGACTATCTGCAGCGACTGCGATCTCGTAGTTGAGGCAGCAATCGAGAACATGGAGATCAAAAAACAGACCTTCAAAGAGCTGGGCGCTATCTGCAAGGCAGACTGCGTATTCGCTACCAACACATCTTCTCTGTCCATTACTGAGATCGGTGCAGGTCTTGACCGCCCGGTTATCGGTATGCACTTCTTCAACCCGGCTCCGGTTATGAAGCTGGTTGAGGTTATCGCAGGCTTAAACACTCCGGTAGAGATTGTTGACAAAGTTAAGAAGATCTCTGAAGAGATCGGCAAGATCCCGGTACAGGTAGAAGAGGGCGCTGGTTTCGTAGTAAACCGTATCCTCATCCCGATGATCAACGAGCTATCGGTATCTACGCTGAGGGCGAGGCTTCTGTAGAGGGTATCGATACCGCTATGAAGCTGGGTGCTAACCATCCGATGGGACCGCTTGAACTGGGCGACCTGGTAGGTCTGGACGTTGTTCTGGCTATCATGGAAGTACTTCAGTCTGAGACTGGTGACCCGAAGTACCGTCCGCAGCCGCTTCTTAGAAAGATGGTTCGCGGCGGCAAGCTTGGCCGTAAGTCTGGCGAAGGCTTCTACAAGTACAACTAATATGTACATAAGTCTGGCTTCTTGACCAGATGAAAACATAATAGAGTACCAGATTTTTAAGAACCGCAACGGGGCGGCGCTTAAAGCCGCCTCTTAAGCGTATATAAGAAAATGATGGAGGAATAGACACATGGATTTTACATTAAGTAAAGAGCATGAAATGGCGAGAAAGTTATTCCATGACTTCGCCGAGAACGAAGTAAAACCTTTGGCACAGGAAGTTGACGAGACAGAGCACTTCCCGGAGGAAACCGTTAAAAAGATGCAGAAGCTTGGCTTCATGGGCATCCCGGTTCCGAAGGAGTATGGCGGACAGGGCTGTGATCCGTTAACATACGCTATGTGCGTTGAGGAGCTTTCCAAAGTTTGTGGTACTACCGGCGTTATCGTATCTGCACACACATCTCTGTGCTGCGATCCGATCCAGACTTTCGGTACTGAAGAGCAGAAACAGAAATACCTGGTTCCGCTTGCTAAGGGCGAGAAGCTTGGTGCTTTCGGTCTTACTGAGCCGGGTGCTGGTACAGATGCTCAGGGTCAGCAGACCAAGGCTGTATTAGACGGCGACGAGTGGGTATTAAACGGCTCCAAAGTTTTCATTACCAATGGTAAAGAGGCTGACATTTACGTTATCATCGCTGTAACAGGCGTTGTTGAAGTAAAGGGCAGAAAGAAAAAAGAGATCTCTGCATTTATCGTAGAGAAAGGAACTCCGGGCTTCACCTTCGGTACCAAAGAGAAGAAGATGGGTATCCGTGGATCTGCTACATACGAGCTGATCTTCACAGATTGCCGTATCCCGAAAGAGAACCTGCTTGGCCAGAAGGGCAAAGGTTTCCACATCGCTATGCATACCCTGGATGGCGGACGTATCGGTATCGCTTCCCAGGCACTTGGTCTTGCAGAGGGCGCTCTTGAGAGAACTGTTGATTATGTAAAAGAGAGAAAACAGTTTGGTCGTGCTATCGGTCAGTTCCAGAACACTCAGTTCCAGCTGGCAGATATGGCTACCAAAGTTAAAGCAGCTCAGCTCCTTGTTTACAGAGCAGCCGTTGCTAAGAAGACACAGAAGACCTATTCTGTAGAAGCAGCTATGGCTAAACTGTATGCAGCAGAGGTTGCTATGGAAGTTACAACCAAGGCTGTACAGCTTCACGGTGGTTACGGTTACACGAGAGAGTACGACGTAGAGCGTATGATGCGTGATGCTAAGATCACTGAGATCTACGAGGGTACATCTGAGGTTCAGAGAATGGTTATCTCCGCTGATCTGTTAAAATAATTCAGTCTGCAGAGAAATCAGAACAATCTCAGTCCTATAGAGAAAAAAGAAAAAAATAAGGAGTGAAAATACCGTGAAAATTGTAGTTTGTGTAAAACAGGTTCCGGATACCAAAGGCGGAGTTAAATTTAACCCGGATGGTACTCTTGACAGAAGCGCAATGCTGGCAATCATGAACCCAGATGATAAAGCAGGTCTGGAGGCAGCGCTTCGCTTAAAAGATCAGTATGGTGCAGAAGTTACCGTAGTTACTATGGGTCTTCCGAAGGCTGAAGAGGTTCTTCGCGAGGCTATGGCTATGGGCGCAGACAATGGTGTTCTTGTAACTGACCGTGTACTTGGTGGTGCAGATACCTGGGCTACTTCCCAGACAATCGCAGGCGCACTTCGCAACCTGGATTATGACTTAATCATTACTGGCCGTCAGGCTATCGATGGCGATACCGCTCAGGTAGGTCCGCAGATCTCCGAGCACCTTGGCCTTCCGGTAATCAGCTACGCTCAGAAGATTCGTGAAGTAAACGAAGCTGAGAAATACATCGTAGTTGAGCGTCAGTATGATGATAGATATCATGTAGTTAAAGCACAGCTTCCGTGTCTTTTAACCGCTCTTGCAGAGTTAAACGAGCCGCGTTACATGACTCCGGGCGGAATCTTCGATGCATACGCAAAAGAGATCACCGTTTGGGGCAGAAAAGATCTGAAAGAGGTTGAGGATTCCAACCTCGGTCTGAAGGGTTCACCGACACAGATCGCAAAAGCTTCCGATAAGGTAAGAAAGGGTGCTGGCGAGAAGGTAGAACTGGATCCGGCAGCTTCCGCAGATTATATCGTTGGCAAACTGGCAGAGAAACACATTATCTAATTATTTTATAGAAAAGAGTGGTGAATAAGATGAACAACTTAGAAGCATATAAGGGCGTATTTGTCTTTGCACAGCAGGTGGATAATGTTATCAGCAATATCGCTTTTGAGCTGATTGGCAAAGGTAAAGAATTAGCAAAAGATTTAGGAGTAGAAGTAACCGCTGTTTTAGTTGGTTCTGACGTTAAGGGTCTTGCAGATCAGTTAGCAGAGTACGGTGCAGACAAGGTTATCGTTGTAGACGATCCGGAGTTAAAAGAGTACCGTACAGAGCCGTACACACATGCAATCGCATCTGTTATCGAAGAGTTCAAACCGGAAATCTTCCTGATCGGTGCTACTGCAATCGGTCGTGACCTTGGTCCGCGTGTTTGCGCTAGAATCCATACAGGTCTGACTGCAGACTGTACAAAACTTGATATCGGTGATTTCCCGATGAATCCGGTTCCGGGTAGAGAGACAAAGCACAATCAGCTGCTTATGACTCGTCCGGCATTCGGCGGCAACACCATCGCTACCATCGCTTGCCCGGATTTCCGTCCGCAGATGGCAACCGTTCGTCCGGGTGTTATGCAGAAGGCTCCGAAGGAAGCTGGCAAAAAAGCTGTTGTTACTGAGTTCAATCCGGGATTCACAAAGAACAACAAATATGTTGATATTCTGGAAGTTGTTAAGGCTGTATCCAACACCGTTGATATCATGGATGCTAAGATCCTTGTATCCGGCGGTCGTGGCGTAGGAAGCCCGGAGAACTTCAAGATTCTGGATGATCTGGCAGAGGCTATCGGCGGTACCGTAAGCTGCTCTCGTGCAGTTGTAGATGCTGGCTGGAAGCCGAAGGATCTTCAGGTAGGTCAGACAGGTAAGACTGTTCGCCCGAACGTATACTTTGCAATCGGTATCTCCGGTGCTATTCAGCATCTGGCAGGTATGGAAGAGTCTGACATCATCGTTGCTATCAACAAAGATGAGTCTGCTCCGATCTTCGATGTTGCTGACTACGGCGTAGTAGGTGACTTAAACAAGATCGTTCCGATGCTGACTGAGAAGATCAAAGAAGCTAAAGCAGCAGCTAAGAACAACTAATTAAAAGCAGGAAGAGATATCTTCTTACAATAAATAAGCAGTAGAGTTTTGTATATTTTTCTCTGATAAATATATGAGACAGCGCCGGCTGGACGGATTTACTCCACCCAGTACTCCGCAGTCCCGTGCCAGCGAGTAAAGAGAACCCTGTTTCCGAGGTGATGAACCTGGGAGGCAGGGTTTTTTTGTTTCATAGGAAATTGCGTCCTATGAAACAAAAAACGCTCCGCGAGGATGCGCACTCGCGCGAAGCAGAAATATGTCGCAAGCGACCGCGCTCGGCGCGAGAATGTGCCAAGGCACATTCTTTATTCTGGTCAAAAACACTTGACAGATTAAGGTGGATTGCCCGTATAATAGAGTGTCTGGAATATAGACATGATTTATCTGCTATATAAGAAAATACAGGTTACTGTTCACGGGTAGGCACTTTTGGAACCGAAAGTGCCGTAAGAAAACGTGGTGGCGGCAGGAATTTGCCGTATTTAAAAGAGAAGCCACGGCAAATTCCGTTACTGGGCACGTATGTGTGAACAGTAACAAATACAGGATGGTATGATTTATGTTATTTAGTTCCCTTGTGTTCCTATGGTATTTTTTGCCAGCGGTATTTTTGCTTTATTTTATAACGAAAAATCTGCATATCCGCAATGGCGTCCTTCTGGCTGCCAGCCTCTTTTTTTATGCGTGGGGCGAGCGAAGTATGTGATTCTGATGCTTGTTTCGATCGGGCTGAATTATTTCTTTGGATTGTGGATTGGGAGGATGCAGAGTAAACACAGAATGCGCCTTGCTGTTACAACCTGCGTGTTTTTAAACCTCCTTCTTCTGGGCTATTTCAAATATTTTAACTTCGCAGTCGAGATTGCAAATTCTCTGTTAAGCCGCTTTGCGGGCGGCGCACATACACTTTCTTTCCGCGAGATTGCTCTTCCGGTCGGAATATCCTTCTACACGTTTCAGGCGCTTTCCTACGTGGTGGATGTGTACCGGGGGACGATTCAGGCGCAAAAAAATATCTTTCATCTGGCGCTCTATATTTCTTTCTTTCCGCAGCTCATCGCGGGACCGATCGTCAAGTATCACGATGTCTGCGAACAGATTGGGAACCGGCAGTGTACGGCGGAGGGGATGGCGTATGGAATCAAGCGCTTTTCCTACGGACTGGCGAAAAAAATGTTGTTTGCTAATACCTTTGCGGCGACGGTGGACTGGATGATGGAGAAACCGCTGGCACAGCTGGGAACGGTCAATGCGTGGATGTTGGCGGTTTTGTACACACTTCAGATTTATTTTGATTTTTCAGGATATTCGGATATGGCGATCGGATTGGGAAAAATGTTTGGATTTGATTTTATGGAGAACTTCAATTATCCGTATATCTCTACCTCGATCCGCGAGTTCTGGAGACGCTGGCATATTTCACTCTCGACCTGGTTTAGGGAATATCTTTATATCCCGCTGGGCGGCAACCGGAAAGGGCAGGTGCGGACGTATGTTAATCTGCTGATTGTCTTTTTTGCGACCGGGCTCTGGCATGGCGCTGGGGCAACCTTTATCATCTGGGGATTGTACCATGGGCTGTTTCTGGTGGTGGAACGCATGGGACTTGGGAAGCTATTGGAGAAGAACTGCTTCCGGGGACTGAATCACATCTATACGGCGTTGGTTGTAGTGGTTGGCTGGGTGTTCTTCCGCGCCGATACGCTGGCGGATGCGAAAGTGATCCTGCATCAGATGTTTACCTGGGAGAACGGCATCTATCCGGCGTCGCTGTTCGTGAATCGGAAGGTGATTTTTCTTGCGGTGCTGGGCGTGCTGCTTTCGGGCATCGTGCAGAGTATATGCCCGAAGCTGCGGGAGCATTTGTATGAGAAAGAAGTGACAAAGACAGTGGATATTTTGATTATGGCTGTGCTGCTGTTTTTGTGTACCATGTATCTCGTCAGCAGCACGTATAATCCGTTTATTTATTTCAGGTTTTAGATCCAGCCGCCGTCTAATTGTATAACTTGTCCCGTCAGATAGGACTCCTCATTTCCCAGCTGGTATGCCAGTTTTCCGACTTCCTCGGCACGACCCATACGTCCGGCTGGGATCTCTTCCAGCAGGGCATTCCGTTCTTCTTCATCGAGAAATTGATTCATTTCGGTATCAATAGCGCCGCAGCGATCGCGTTGACCTGGATGTTGCTCGGCGCAAGTTCCTTCGCGAGGGCGCGCGTCATGGCGTTGATGCCGCCTTTGGTGGCGGAATAGGCGACTTCACAGGAAGCGCCGCAGACGCCCCAGACGGAGGAAATATTGAGAATGCGTCCCGATTTGCGTGACACCATCATCGGAACGGCGAGGCGGCAGCAGTTGAAGACGGAGGTCAGGTTGGTATTGAGAATGTGGTTCCACTCGTCCGGCGTCATATCCTGGAACAGACCGATGTAGGAAATCCCTGCATTGTTGACGAGGACATCCAGGGAACCGAAGCGCTCCCGGATCGCGTCAAACAGGCGGGAACAGCTCTCAAAATCGCCCGCATCGCCCATCCAGGCAAGGCAGGAAACGCCCAGCGCTTCGATCTCGCGCTGGGTCTTTTTTTAATTCTTCTTCCCGCCTCAGGCAGGTAATCACGACATCCCAGCCGTTCTTAGCGTAGGTTAATGCAATCGCTTTCCCGATTCCGCGGGAAGCGCCGGTTACGAGGATAGTTTTATGATTCATGGCAGTAAACTCCTTATATGCGTATATTTGATGATACCAGGGTCAAAAGGTCAGAAGTTCGACGCAAGCTTGCTTGCAGGAGAATTTTTGACCTTGGGACCCGCCAAAAACATGAGTAAGTAGCCATTTTTCAAAGAAAAATGAGCGAATTGCGAATGTTTTTGAGAATTGCGGGAGCACGCAGTGCAGAGCAATTCGGTATTAGAGGGGTCAAAAGCTTTTGACCCCAACATCATATTTGATTGAATTATAGCATGTATTTAAAATTCGTGAAATAGTTTCATTTTTCCGCCTGTCATAAAATCGTAAGAAATTTTCATCCATTTTTTGCTGTTCTGAGTGTTTTACAGCATTGTATGAAAGTGCCAAAATGTGTTATACTAAAACCAAATGGATCTGACACAGCGATAGAGCGGATCAATTACCGAACAGATTCGGAAGAAAGGAACTGTATACCATGTATGATATAATAATCATTGGTTCCGGACCAGCTGGCTTGAGTGCAGCGATTTATGCACAGCGGGCGTGTCTGGACACGATTGTGATAGAGAAGAATGGAATCAGCGGCGGACAGGTGCTGAATACCTGGGAGGTGGACAATTATCCGGGATTTCCGGGTGTGACCGGCTTTGAGCTTTCCAGACAGTTCCGGGAGCATGCAAACAAGCTGGGAGCAAGAGTTGTACAGGATGAGGTCGTGCAGGTCGAGCTTTCAGGAAATGTGAAGAAAGTAGTCTGCGAGGAAGAGACGTATGAGGCACGCTGTGTGATTCTGGCATCCGGAGCACATCACAGGACGTTGGAGGTGCCGGGAGAAGAGGAACTTCGCGGGGCAGGCGTTTCATACTGCGCGACCTGCGACGGGGCATTTTTCCGGGGAAGGACGGTTGCCGTTGTGGGCGGCGGCGACGCGGCGCTGGAAGATGCAATTTTTCTTGCACGGATGTGTGAAAAAGTATATATCGTCCACCGCAGAGACAAGCTTCGCGGGGCAAAACGGCTGCAGGAGCGCTTACAGGCGCTTGAAAATATTGAATTTGTCTGGAACAGCGAGACGGCTGCGATTGAAGGAAATGGTCAGGTGGAGGCATTGCGGCTGAGACAGACCAAAACCGGAGAAGAGAAGCGGCTGGACGTGGATGGCGTTTTTATTGCGGTCGGAATCGCACCGGAGAGTGAGCTGTATGCGGGTCAGTTAGAGCTTGATGAGCAGGGCTATATCCGGGCGGATGAGAGCGGTCAGACGAGCGTTCCGGGCGTATTTGCAGCCGGAGATGTCCGGACCAAGGCGCTGCGCCAGATTCTGACAGCGGCATCGGACGGTGCAAACTGCGTGGCATCTGCAGAGCGATATCTTCAGGCATAACTCATTTTTAATATAGAAGAAAACATGGGTCAGCAGGCAAAAATCCCATTGCCGTAGGCAATTTTTAATGGATTTTTGCGCGTGACTGTGAAGGTACTGAACAGTTACAGTTTGAGATAAAACGACGGAACAGAACGGACAGAAGAGTAGGAGGTTCTTATGAGAAAAACGCTGAAATTTCTGATAGCATCAGGGGCGTGCCTTGTGATGGCAGGGACGGGACAGATGAGCGCCCAGGCGGCGATGAATCTGGAGACGGATGCCCCGGTCGCTGGTGCGTCAGTGGCGATCAATAATTACTATGCGAGCAGCTTGAACCCGGAAAAAGAGCTGGCAGAGGCATTTGCTTCTAAAGAAGTTCTGGCAGTGGCGGGAGCCGGTCAGACGGGCGTGGCAGGCGGTGCGCAGACAGCCAAACCGGCACAGGTGCCAGCAGAGACGAAAGCCCAGCCAAAGGAGACAACTGGCGAGACTGAGGCGGTTGTCCGCGCGATGTCCAAGTCGATCTACGATAATATCGCGATTTCCCGTGTGACCAATTATGTCAATGTTCGCGCACAGGCCAGCACAGGCAGCGAGGTAGTTGGAAAGATTTACAATAACTGTGCGGCGACGATTCTGGACACGGTGGACGGCGAGGGCGGCAAATGGTACCATATCCAGTCGGGGTCCGTGACCGGTTATATTAAAGCACAGTATTTTGTGACTGGCGAGGAGGCGTCCAAGATTGCCAGGGAAGTCGGCACAACCTACGCGAAGGTTACAAATACCTCTACGCTTCGCCTGAGAGAGACGCCGAGCTTAGAGGGCAAGACGCTGGATCTTCTTTCTGCCGATGCAGAGTATGAGGTGATCGGAGAAGAGGGCGATTTTGCCAAGATTTCCGTCGATAATGATCTGGTCGGATATGTGTATAAAGATTATATTACGACACAGGTAGACTTTAAGCAGGCAGTTTCCGTAGCTGAGGAACAGCAGCAGAAAGCTGAAGAAGAAAAACTGAAACAGGAAGCGAATGCGGCGATCGAGAACCTGGAACAGGTAAAGAAGAAAGCCGAGGAAGAGTCGAGGGCAGCGGAAACCACGGCAGCGGCGAAGGAAACCACGGCAGCTGCCAAAGAGACGACCAAAGCATCGGAGACTTCCTACAGCGGAACAATAGAGGCGAATCCGAGCGAAAGCAAGGCAGCTGGGACGACAGCGGCAGCCAAGGAGACGACAAAGGCAGCTGAGACGAAAGCGCCGACTACCGCGGCAGCGACGAAAGCGACCACTGCAAGCGGCGTTGGACCGGGCGGCGGACCAGGCACAGGCGGTACGTCCTCTTCTGGAAATGAAGTAACAAATGCTACCCGTTCTGCGGTTGTGGCATATGCAAAGCAGTTCCTTGGAAATCCGTATGTATACGGCGGAACCAGTCTGACAAACGGCGCGGACTGTTCCGGATTTACAATGAGTGTATTTGCACATTTCGGTATTTCAACCGGACGAAGCTCGAGAGATCAGGCGGCAAAGGGCAAGGAGGTTGCGGTCAGCGCAGTACAGCCGGGCGATCTGCTTTTTTATGCGAGCGGCAATTATATTAATCACGTAGCACTTTACATAGGCAATGGACAGGTTATTCACGCAAGTACGGCAAAGAGCGGCATCAAGATTTCGCCGTCCAACTACCGAACACCGTGTAAGGCAGTTTCATTCTTAAATTAGTAAACGCAGATAAAGGAGTATATCGGTTCTTACGGGACGATTTCATATCCGTAGGGCGCGGTGGGAATACCGCAAAATTACGTTGCCAGCGGGGCAGAAGATTTCTGATCGGTGAGACAAGCAATTTTGCGGTATTTTTCATTTTCATAGGAAAATGTATGCACTCGCGCGAAGCAGAAACATGTCGCAAGCGACCGCGCTCGGCGCGAGAATGTGCCAAGGCACATTCTTTTTCATAAAAAAGGAGAAAAATCATGGCAGAATTAAGAGAACTTTCCGTAAACCAGTTCGTAGAAGAAACTGCTTCGAAGGCGTCTGTACCGGGCGGCGGAAGCGTGTCGGCGATGGTGGGGGCGCTGGGCGCGGCATTGATGGAAATGGTGGCAAATCTGACGATCGGAAAGGAAAAATATGCCGGGGTGCAGGAGGAAATGCAGGCGCTGGCAGCTGAGGGCGCTGCGCTGCATGAGGAGCTGCTGTCAGGGATCAAAAAGGACAGCGAATCGTTCAATGGATATATGAGAGCGCTGAAACTTCCGAAGGAGACGGAGGAGGAGAAAAAAATCCGCACTGCCGCCCTGCAGCAGGGGTTAAAAGAGGCGACCGAAGCGCCGCTTGCGATTGCGGAGTCAGCGGCAAAGATTTTTCCGATGGCGGAAGCGGTCGTAAAGAGGGGCAATAAAGGTGCCGTTTCCGACGGTCTGATTGCGGCGATGTTAGCCCGGACAGCGGTTGTGGGCGCACTCTTTAATGTGAAGATCAATCTGGCATCGATCAAGGACGAAAGTTATGTATCAGAACTTGAGAAAAGAGTAGAAAAACTGGAATCGGATGCAATTTTTTGTGAAAAATCAATTTTGTGTCTTTCCAAATTGTCAGACACAGTATATAATAGATAACATTCACAGCCTTTCCGGGAAATTCACAGGGGGATCTTTTTTACAGAAGATAAAGCAGATAACATTCACTGTGTGAAAACTTCCGGAACAGGCAAAACCGCAAAAACAGGGAGGTACAGGAGTAATGATGACAGATATTGAGATTGCACAGGCAGCGAATCCACTGAAAATCGGTGAGATTGCACAGGCGGCAGGCGTAGACGAGAAGTATCTGGAGCAGTATGGAAATTATAAGGCAAAGGTTGACTACAATCTTCTGAAAGAGACAGAGGGCAAGGATGGAAAATTGATTCTGGTGACCGCGATCAACCCGACTCCAGCCGGAGAAGGAAAGACCACGACCACGGTCGGTCTGGCAGACGGATTGAAACGTCTTGGCAAAAAGGTAACCGTAGCGCTTCGTGAGCCGTCATTGGGACCGGTCTTTGGTGTTAAAGGTGGTGCAGCTGGCGGCGGATATGCACAGGTCATTCCAATGGAGGATATCAACCTCCATTTTACCGGTGATTTCCACGCGATCGGCGCAGCAAACAACCTGCTGGCAGCGATGCTGGACAATCATATCTATCAGGCAATGCACTCCGCATCGATCCGAAGCGCATTACCTGGAAGCGTGTTGTCGATATGAATGACCGTCAGCTCCGCAACATCGTAGATGGTCTGGGACGCCGCGTGGATGGCGTGACCCGTGAGGACGGATATGACATCACGGTTGCCAGCGAGATCATGGCAGTTCTGTGCCTGGCACGCAATATTACGGATCTGAAAGAACGCCTTTCCAAGATTATCGTAGGTTATACCTATGACGAGGAACCGGTCACTGCCGGTGATCTGAAAGCAGCGGGCGCGATGACGGCTCTTTTAAAGGATGCCCTGAAACCAAACCTGGTACAGACCTTAGAGCATACACCGGCATTTATCCACGGCGGTCCGTTCGCGAACATCGCGCATGGATGTAACTCCGTCATTGCGACAAAGATGGCATTAAAGCTGGGTGATTACACGATCACAGAGGCTGGCTTCGGCGCTGACCTGGGTGCGGAGAAATTTCTGGATATCAAGTGCCGGATGGCAGAGCTGAAACCGTCGGCGGTCGTTGTAGTAGCGACGGTACGTGCACTGAAGCATCACGGCGGCGTGGCGAAGGCTGACTTAAACGCAGAGAATCTGGAAGCACTGGAGAAGGGACTTCCGAACCTGATGCAGCATGTAGAAAATATTACCAAGGTATATGGACTTCCGTGTGTTGTAGCGATCAACCGCTTCCCAATGGATACCGAGGCAGAATTAAAGCTGATCGAGGACAAGTGCCATGAGGTCGGTGTCAATGTAGCTCTGTCCGAGGTATGGGCGAAAGGCGGAGAAGGCGGCGAGGAGCTGGCAAAAGAAGTCATCCGCCTGTGCGAGACTGAGAGCGAGTTCCACTACTGCTACGAGACCGATACAACGATCGAGGAGAAACTGGATGCGATCGTGAAGAAGATCTACCACGGCGACGGCGTTGTACTCACGGATGCAGCAAAGAAGCAGGCAAAACGCCTGACTGAGCTTGGATTTGGTAACTATCCGATCTGTATGGCGAAGACGCAGTACAGCTTTTCGGACAATGCGAAGCTGCTCGGCGCACCGAAGAACTTTACAGTAACTGTTCGCAACCTGAAAGTATCCGCGGGCGCAGGCTTCATCGTAGCGCTGACCGGCGACATCATGACGATGCCAGGACTTCCGAAGGTGCCGGCGGCAGAGAAGATCGATGTCGATGAGAATGGACGGATCACGGGGCTGTTCTAAAAAAAGAAGTAACTGTTCAGTAGGTCTGCGCATTTACTGCGCGTGACTGTGAAGGTACTGAACAGTTACGAAAAGAAATAGAATATGAATGGAACTTAACACAATGCAAAAGGGGAACTGCCACATGGCAGCTCCCCTTTTTGCCAGGAAACTTGTCTACTTATAGTACGAAGCGATGAATTAAAATTCTGGTTCGATCAATCCGTAGGTGTTGCCTTTACGTTTGTAAACAACATTGACCTGCTCGGTCTCGGAATTCAGGAATACATAGAAACTATGTCCTAAGAGTTCCATCTGTACACAAGCCTCTTCCGGATCCATCGGCTTCATAGCGAATTTCTTTACTTTGACGATATCTACTTCGTCGTTGGAATCATATTCTTCGTTTATGAAGAGGTCAGAGAATGCAACGGCTGCCTGTTTCTTGTCTACGATTTTATTCTTATATTTTTTGAGCTGACGCTCGATGATTTCTTCTACCAAATCAATCGATACATACATATCGTTGCTTTCCTGTTCTGCACGGATGATGGTGCCTTTGACAGGGATGGTAACCTCGATCTTCTGACGATCTTTCTCAACCGTAAGTGTGATATTCACTTCAGTGTCCTGATTGAAGTATCGCTCTAACTTTCCGATCTTCTCCTCTACAGCTGCTTTTAACCCCGGGGTAACATTGATATTTCTTCCAGTAATCTTATAACGCATAATCATCGCTCCTTTTTATTGGGATGGCTATAGTATACCACTTTTGGATGTTAAATTCAACCTTTTTCGCAAAATTGTCAACACAATTAATTGAAAAACAGGTCGAAATACTGTGTCGTTTGATTTTTCACGAATTGCTGTTGTTTTATAAGGGATTTGCGCGCGGTTTGTGCGGCGGACAATGAAATATGAAAAAAGAGTCTTGCAGGATAGGGCAGAATGGGTGTGTTTTTGCAACAGAAAAAGGTCGAAAAAGCTAGAAAAAACGGGGGTTTGGAGGCAATGCAAGGGTTCTTCATTTGTCAATAGATCTGCTTGTATTTTTGGAAGAAATATGCAAGTTTATGAGATCTGAACAAAAAAGAAATCAAAATGCGCCGGGGACAATGGGGGCTTCGTGAACAGACGAAAATTGTGGATAATGTGGATAAGTCGGTGCAAAACTCCATTTTCCCTAAAAAAGGGAAAAAATGGGTGTGCAAAACTTATCCACAAAACTGGGGACAAAATGTGGATAATGTGGACAACAAGAAAGTCGAACATATATTTTGTGCAACTTGTCTGGTTTACCATAAAGTTGGCGGGATGGCAGAAGAAAAAACGTTTTACCTGGATAGGCAGGGAGGCGGCGTTTTACAGCAGGTTCCTTTGTTCGTGTATGGAGGGTCTTGTTTTATGGCTGGGATTTTCCGGGTACGGCAGGTTCGGCTTATCTCAGCCGGGCGCGTGCGCAGAATAAATGTAAAAAAATCATGAAATCATTGAATAAAATCCCTGTTAGTGTTAGAATAAATAAGATTGTATAACTATACCTATACGATCTTTTCGATCTAAAACATATCATACATTGAGCTATAAAAACGAAAAAAGAATGAGAAAGCAAGAAATAGGAGAGAAAAGCATGAATCTGATAGAGAAAGTGTTTGGTACCCACAGCGAACGCGAGCTGAAGCTGATCCGCCCGATTGTGGATAAGATTTTAGGTATGCGCGAGCAGATGGTTGCCTTATCGGATGACGAACTGCGCGACAATACGCGCAAGTTCAAAGAGCGCCTTGCAAACGGCGAGACGCTGGACGACCTCCTGCCGGAGGCATTTGCAACCGTGCGTGAGGCGGCGAGACGGGTATTAAATATGGAGCATTACCCGGTTCAGCTGATCGGTGGTATCGTCCTGCATCAGGGACGTATCGCAGAGATGCGTACTGGTGAGGGTAAAACCCTGGTTTCCACCGCACCGGCGTACTTAAATGCGTTGGCTGGAAAGGGCGTATTTATCGTTACCGTCAATGACTACCTGGCAAAACGAGATGCAGAGTGGATGGGCGAGGTTCACAGATTCCTCGGTCTGACGGTCGGCGTGGTTTTAAACTCGATGAATTCCGACGAGCGCCGGGAAGCTTACAACTGTGATATTACCTACGTTACCAACAATGAGCTTGGTTTCGATTACCTGCGTGACAACATGGCGATCTACAAAGAGCAGATGGTTATGCGGAATCTGGACTATGCGATCATCGATGAGGTCGACTCCGTCCTGATCGATGAGGCGAGAACCCCGCTTATCATTTCCGGACAGAGCGGCAAGTCCACGAAGCTCTATGAGGTCTGCGATATTCTGGCACGTCAGTTGGAAAAGGGCGAGGAATCAGCAGAATTTTCCAAGATGGCAGCCATCATGGGCGAGGAGATCGAGGAGACAGGCGATTTCGTAGTCAATGAGAAAGATAAAGTAGTCAACCTGACCGAGGCTGGTGTGAAGAAGGTTGAAGATTTCTTCCACATCGAGAACCTGGCGGATCCGGAGAACCTGGAGATCCAGCACAACATCATCCTGGCACTGCGTGCCAACTACCTGATGTTCCGCGATAAGGACTACGTGGTAAAAGATGACGAGGTTCTGATCGTCGATGAGTTTACCGGACGTATCATGCCGGGACGCCGTTATTCCGATGGTCTCCATCAGGCGATTGAGGCGAAGGAGCACGTACATGTGCGCCGTGAGAGCCGCACGCTGGCAACCATTACCTTCCAGAACTTCTTCAACAAGTTCAACAAGAAGGCTGGTATGACCGGTACGGCACAGACCGAGGAGAAGGAGTTCCGTAACATTTACCAGATGGACGTTATCTCCATCCCGACGAACCGCCCGGTACAGCGTATTGATTACGAGGATGCGGTTTATAAGACGAAAAAAGAGAAATTCCATGCGGTTGTCGAGGAAGTGGCAGCAGCCCATGAAAAGGGACAGCCGGTTCTGGTTGGTACCATTACGATCGAGACTTCCGAGCTTCTGAGCAAGATGCTGACAAGACGCGGCATTCCGCATAAGGTATTAAATGCGAAGTTCCATGAGCTGGAGGCTGAGATCGTAGCAGATGCAGGTATCCACGGTGCCGTTACGATCGCGACTAATATGGCAGGTCGTGGTACGGATATTAAGCTGGATGAGATTTCCAGAGAACTGGGCGGCTTAAAGATTATCGGTACAGAGCGTCATGAGTCCAGACGTATTGATAACCAGCTGCGCGGTCGTGCCGGACGTCAGGGCGATCCGGGTGAATCACGTTTCTACCTGTCCCTGGAGGATGACCTGATGCGTCTCTTCGGTTCAGAGCGTCTGATGAATATGTTCAACGCCATGGGCGTACCGGAGAATGAGCAGATCGAGCACAAGATGCTTTCCAAGGCGATTGAGAAAGCACAGATGAAGATTGAGACCAACAACTACGGTATCCGCGAGAACCTGTTAAAATACGACGAGGTTATGAACGAGCAGCGTGAGGCAATCTACGCAGAGCGCCGCCGTGTACTGGATGGCGAGAATATGCGTTCCGTTATCATGAAGATGATCACGGATATCGTAGAAAACGCCGTAGATATGTCCATCTCTGATGAGCAGGAACCGGCTGAGTGGGATCTGTCCGAGTTAAATTCCCTGCTGCTTCCGGTTATCCCGTTAGAGCCGATTCAGCTGACGGAAGACCAGCAGCATATGAAGAAAAATGAGCTGAAACATATGCTCAAAGAGGCGGCAACGAAGCTTTATGAGACACGCGAGGCAGAGTTTACAAGCGCGGAACAGGTACGCGAGATGGAGCGCGTGATCCTTCTGAAAGTGGTTGATGCAAAGTGGATGGCTCATATCGACGATATGGATCAGCTGCGCGAAGGCATCGGTCTGCAGGCGTATGGTCAGAGAGACCCGCTGGTTGAGTATAAGATGAGCGGCTATGAGATGTTCGACAGCATGACGGCAGCGATCCGTGAGGATACCGTCCGTATTCTGTTCCACATCCGTGCAGAGCAGAAGGTCGAGCGTGAACCGGCTGCCAAGGTAACGGGAACCAACCGTGACGACAGCACCGTGCAGGCACCGAAGAAGCGTGAGGAGAAGAAGATTTACCCGAACGATCCGTGCCCATGCGGTTCCGGCAAGAAGTACAAACAGTGCTGTGGACGGAAGCTGTACGCGAAGAATTAATAGATGAAAGAAGGCAGGCTGCCGTGATTTTGCAGCAGTCTGTGCAGAAAATTCCCGAAACTATGGCGAAATACCTGGTTCCGGGAATTTTTCCAAATATAAAAAAGAGTTACGGTCTATATGTGTGTGATCCGTAACAAAATATAACTGAAAGAATGCTGAACCGTTGAGGAAAATGGCAGCAGATAGATGAGAATGGAGAAGGTGAGAGCATGGTTGAATTAGATCAGTTTAAGTATACATTATCAACCTACGATGAGACGCTGAAAGAGGTCAAGGATTCCCTGGATCTGGAAAATAAGGAGCGCCGCATCACGGAGCTTGACAAATCAATGGAAGAACCGGGCTTCTGGGATGATCCGGAGCGCTCGACCAAGACGGTCCGTGAGGCGAAAAATCTCAAAGATACCGTGGATGGCTACAAGCACCTTGAACAGCAGTATGAGGATATCCAGGTCATGATCGAGATGGGCTATGAGGAAAATGACCCGGCGATGATTCCGGAGATTCAGGAGATGTTAGATGAGTTCGTCAAAGAGCTGGAAGAACTCCGCACAAAGACACTCCTGTCCGGCGAGTACGACGGCTGCAACGCGATCCTTAAGCTGAACGCGGGCGCGGGCGGTACCGAAGCGATGGACTGGTGCAGTATGCTGTATCGTATGTACCAGCGTTGGGCGGACAAAAAGGGCTTTACGACCGAGGTGCTTGATTTCCTGGACGGCGACGAGGCGGGACTTAAGTCCATCACACTGCAGGTCAACGGCGAAAATGCCTACGGCTACCTGAAATCGGAGAAAGGCGTCCATCGTCTGGTCCGTATTTCCCCGTTCAACGCGGCTGGCAAGCGTCAGACCTCATTCGTTTCCTGTGATGTCATGCCGGATATTGAAGAAGATCTGGATGTGGAGATTAATCCGGACGATCTGCGGATCGATACTTATCGCTCGAGTGGTGCCGGTGGACAGCATATCAACAAGACGTCCTCCGCGATCCGTATCACGCATCTGCCGACCGGTATCGTCGTACAGTGCCAGAATGAGCGTTCCCAGTTCCAGAATAAGGACAAGGCGATGCAGATGTTAAAGGCAAAGCTGTACCTGCTCAAACAACAGGAAAATGCCGAGAAGTTGTCCGACATCCGCGGCGATGTCAAGGACATCAACTTCGGAAATCAGATTCGTTCCTACGTTATGCAGCCGTACACGCTCGTCAAGGATCACCGGACAAACGCGGAAAACGGCAATGTGAACGCGGTGATGGACGGTGATATTGATCTGTTTATCAGTGCGTATTTAAAGTGGATCAGCCTGAAAAACCAGAAGACAGAAGAAGCATAAAAGAAGATAAAACAGCCTGAATTGGCGGCACAAAAGTTTGACGGAGAAGAAAGCGCTCTGTCGAGTGCCGTCAGTTTGGGCTGTTTTTTTACAGATACAATTCGACTATAATGAAAGAAATAGATTGCAGAGTGTCAATAAATGTGATAATATCTTTCTGGTAAACACAAATGTATTTCTGGTGCGTACACAAGCGGAGATGGAATGGAAGAAAAAACAAAGTATTATCTGTTAAAGCAGAAAGCAGTGCCGGAAGTCCTTTTGAAGGTGGCGGAAGCGAAGAAGCTCATTGCGTCAGAAAAAGCGATGACGATTCAGGAGGCGACCGACCAGCTGGGGATCAGCCGGAGTTCCTTTTACAAGTATAAGGACGATATTTTTCCATTTTATGACAACGCCAAGGGCAAGACGATTACCATGGTGCTGCAGATGGATGATGAACAGGGACTTTTATCGGATCTTCTTCATATCGTAGCGATTTACAAGGCAAATATTCTGACGATTCATCAGAGTATTCCGGTCAACAATGTGGCGACGCTGACACTCAGCGTGGAAGTCCGTTCGGATACCGGAAATATATCGCATATGGTCGAAGAGATGGAAGAAAATTCGGGAGTACACAACGTAAAAATTATAGCCAGGGAGTAAAGATTATGATTCAGGTAGCAGTGATGGGCTATGGAACAATTGGTTCCGGAGTCGTAGAAGTATTAGAAACCAACAAAGACAAAATCACAGAAAAAACCGGCAAAGAGATTGCAGTAAAATATATTCTGGATCTGCGTGAATTTCTGGGTGATCCGCACGAAGCGCAGATTGTTCATGATTTTGAGATCATTGAAAAAGACGAAGAAGTAGAGATTGTTGTGGAGGCGATGGGCGGCGTCAATCCGGCATACAAGTTTGCAAAAGCGTGCCTGTTAGCCGGTAAGCACGTTGTGACCTCCAACAAGGCACTTGTAGCGGCACACGGCACCGAGCTTCTGGCGATTGCACGCGAGAAGAACTTAAACTTCCTCTTTGAAGCCAGCGTAGGCGGCGGCATCCCGCTTCTGCGTCCGCTGACCCAGTCTCTTGCAGGCGAGAAGATCGAGGAAATCAGCGGTATCTTAAACGGTACAACCAATTACATCCTTACCAAGATGGCAAGAGAAGGTCAGACCTTTGAGGAAGCCTTGAAGAAAGCGCAGGAACTCGGATATGCAGAGCGCAACCCGGAGGCAGACGTAGAAGGCTACGATACCTGCCGCAAGATCACGATTCTTACCTCACTGGCAACTGGAAAAGAAGTAAATTACGAAGATGTGCCGACCGAGGGCGTCACAAAGATTACCGATACTGATTTCAAATATGCGGCAAAGCTGGGAACTTCGATTAAACTGTTTGGAACCAGCCGCATGGAAGGCAATAAAGCCAGCGTCTATGTATGCCCGATGATGATCGGACCGGATCATCCGCTCTTTGCAGTCAATGACGTATACAATGCAGTCATGGTTCGCGGCAATACACTTGGAACCGTCATGTTCTACGGCAGCGGCGCCGGAAAACTCCCGACCGCCAGCGCAGTCGTCAGCGACATCGTAGAGATCGCCGGACACATGGAAGACAACATCCCGACCGGCTGGACCGACGAAAAACAGCCAGTTGCACCGATGGGCGAAGTAACCTTCAGCTACTTCCTCCGACTGGCAGGCAAATCAGCCGACAAACTTGCCGATGTGCGTGCAGCCTTCGGTGAGGCAGAAACCATCGAACTCCCGGAGATGGACGAATTTGCGGTCGTAACCGGAGAAATGACCGAAGCACGCTTCCGGAAACTGGCAGCGGCATTCGAGGAAGATATCCGCCAGACGATTCGCTATACAAAATAGGATATAAAGTAAAAAGCACGCCAAAGTCATTCATGACGCGGTGTGCTTTTTAACGCAAGAAATACACAGAAAAAGGTCCCCTTGCCAATCATTTTATTGTAACGGACCAATCAAACTCTCATACAACTCCATTGCCTGATCAAAAAACGGCGCATATTGCGGATCCGTAATCATATGGTACACCTGGATCAGGCAGAAAAACTCAACTACTCCAAAGATGGTAGACATAACTCCCAGTATCAGCCCGACCACTGCGCTGCCGCGCCGCGGCTGTCCTTCCTCCTTGGATAGGACAAACAGTACATTCGCCGACATTCCGAGCAGAATCGCGGCGGAAAAACTCAAAAACAGGGAGAAAAATGCGAAGATGCCGCACATCATTGACATCGTGGCATAGCGGCGCGAACGATTGCGCCGGGTTTCATTTGTATCTGAATGTTCATTCGGAGAAGGTGTTTCATCGTAATAACTCATCGTATATCTAATCCTTTCATAACTGTGAAAAAAGAAAACAGCTACATCCTTTTCTGAAAATTAGAGACAGCCGCCAAATAGGGCAAAACAAAATCTATGCCCATCTGGCGGATTGAATCCGATAAAAGTGTATCATGAATAAAGCCGCTTGTCCAGTTAGGCATTGACTTGCGAAATATGCGCTGGAATGGTATGATTAAACAGCGTATTGATATTGAAGGAGAGTTTTTGCATGGATATTATACAGGCATTGAAAGAAGAGCTTCAGATAGGGAGAAATCAGGTCGAAGCGGCGGTAAAGCTGATCGATGAGGGAAACACGATCCCGTTCATCGCGCGCTACCGCAAGGAGGCGACCGGTTCCCTGAATGATGAGGTGCTGCGCCAGCTAGATGAGCGACTGCGCTATCTTCGGAATCTGGAGGATAAAAAGGAGCAGGTGATCGGTGCGATCCGCGCCCAGGAGAAGCTGACTCCGGCGCTGGAGAAACAGATCCGCGATGCGGCGACGCTGGTTGCGGTGGAAGATCTTTATCTTCCGTACCGCCCGAAACGGCGCACCCGTGCCGGAATTGCCCGTGAGAAAGGGCTGGAACCGTTAGCAGTCTGGATTTACAAGCAGGAAGCGGGCGGCAGCCTGGAGGCGGAGGCGGCGAAGTATGTGTCGGAAGAAAAGGGTGTTGCAGATGTTTCAGAGGCAATAGACGGCGCGCGTGATATTCTGGCTGAGCAGATCAGCGAGATGGCAAAATACCGCAACTACGCACGTAAAAAGACGATGCAGGACGGTCTTTTGGAGGCATCCGCAAAGGATGAGAAGATACAGTCGGTGTACGAGATGTACTATCATTTCTCCGAACCAGTCAAAAAGCTGGCGGGACACCGTGTGCTGGCGATCAACCGCGGTGAGAAAGAGAAGATTCTGAGCGTGAAGCTTATAGCGCCGGAGGAGCAGATTGTCCGGTATATGGAGAAACAGCTGATTATCCGCCGGATGGGGATGCGGCGCGCGTGATGGAAGAAGTGATTCTGGACAGCTACCGCCGCCTGATCGAACCGGCGATCGAGCGCGAGATCCGCGCAGGGCTGACAGAAACGGCAGAGAACGGCGCGATTCAGGTATTTGGCAAGAACCTGGAACAGCTCCTGATGCAGCCGCCGATCGCAGGATGCGTGGTGCTCGGCTGGGATCCGGCATTCCGGACGGGCTGCAAGCTGGCAGTTGTGGATGAGACGGGAAAAGTGCTCGATACGACGGTCATTTACCCGACTGCGCCGCAGAACCGCGTGGAAGAGTCGAAGGAGATCGTGAAAAAGCTGATCCGCAAGTACGGCATTTCCCTGATCTCAGTGGGGAATGGTACGGCAAGCCGAGAATCTGAGCAGATCATCGTGGAACTCTTAAAAGAAATTCCGGAGAAAGTTCAGTATGTCATCGTCAATGAGGCGGGCGCGTCGGTTTATTCGGCGAGCAAGCTGGCGACGGAGGAATTTCCGCAGTTTGACGTCGGACAGAGAAGTGCGGCATCGATCGCGAGACGCCTGCAGGATCCACTGGCGGAGCTGGTAAAAATTGATCCGAAATCCATTGGAGTCGGTCAGTACCAGCATGATATGAACCAGAAAAATTTAAGCGAGGCGCTGCAGGGCGTGGTGGAAACGTGCGTAAATAAGGTCGGCGTGGATCTGAATACGGCATCGGCGCCGCTGCTCGCCTATATTTCCGGCATTAACAAGACGATTGCGAAAAATATCGTGGCATATCGGGAGGAGAATGGCGCATTTTCAACGCGCCGTGAGCTTTTGAAGGTGGCGAAGCTGGGACCGAAGGCGTATGAACAGTGCGCCGGATTTATGCGGATCCAGGGCGGCAAGAATCCGCTCGATGCGACGAGTGTGCACCCGGAGAGCTATAAAGCAGCGGAGGCACTTTTAAAGCAGCTTGGACATGATCCGAAGGAGATTGCGGCGGGCGGCATCCGCAATATCCGCAAGGAGATCGCGGATACGGCAAAGCTGGCAAAAGAGCTTTCGATCGGCGAGCCGACCTTGCTCGATATCGTGAGCGAGTTGGAAAAACCGGCGCGCGACCCGCGTGAGGAGATGCCGAAGCCGATTCTCCGCACGGATGTGCTGGAAATGAAGGATTTGAAGCCGGGCATGATTTTAAAAGGAACCGTGCGGAATGTCATTGATTTCGGTGCGTTTGTGGATATCGGCGTGCATCAGGATGGTCTGGTTCACGTGTCCCAGATGACAGACCGCTATATCAAGCATCCGCTGGAGGCGGTCAGCGTCGGGGATATCGTGGAGGTCAAGGTGCTGGCGGTTGATGTGGCGAAGAAGCGCATTTCGCTGACGATGAAAATCCGGGAGACGAAGTAAACCACGGCAGATTCAGCCGTTGGTTATAGGATGCAGGAGCGCTGACTGGAATGGGGCGGCGGATAAGGCATAGAAAATTAGGGAGAAGATGAAATGGACTTACGTGTAAAAATACAGCCAAAAGAGATTTTTATTTATTCGATGTACAATTTCTGGGCGGGACTGCGTGGAATCGGATGCATCATACTGACGGTGCTCGTTATTATTGCAGCGGCAGCCAGCGAGGAACGTCTGGGAACGCAGGTGACGAATCTGGTAATTCTGGGAGTGGTTGCTTGACAGGCTTTCAGATTTTTGCAATCTGGAAACAGGCAGAGCGCACCGCCGGGGATGCGAAAACGGGAGCTGAGATTGTATTTCACATTGGAGACGAGGGCATCCGTGCCCGCCAGGCGAACGGCAAGGGTGAGATCAGCTGGGATAAGCTGGTAAAAGTGAAAAAGATCGCGGGAATATATGTGCTTTACCTGGGTCGAGACAAGGCGTACCTGATGCCGAAGCGCGTGTTCAGAGGTTCGGAGGAGCAGATTTTTCTCAGTAGCTTACAAGAAATCTGCCGCAGGAAAAGAGAAGAGGAATTCGAGCATGATGATAGAAACAAACAGCCCGGAAGAGACGTATGCGTTTGGAAAAAAGCTTGGAATGGAAGCGCAGGCAGGGCAGGTGTATTGTTTGAATGGTGATCTGGGCGTAGGAAAGACGGTTTTTACGCAGGGGTTTGCCGCGGGACTTGGAATTCAGGAACCGGTCAACAGCCCGACTTTCACGATCGTGCAGGAATACGACGATGGGCGCCTGCCGCTCTACCATTTTGATGTATATCGTCTCGGCGATGTGGACGAGATGGATGAGATTGGCTATGAGGACTATTTCTACGGCGAGGGCATCTGTCTGATCGAATGGTCGGAGCGCATCCGCGAGATCCTGCCGGAACATCCGATCCAGATCACGATTGAAAAGGATCTGGAAAAGGGCTTTGATTACCGGAAAATTTCAGTAAACGAGCAGTAGCCGGCGACAGGAGGAAAGAGAAAATGAGAATTTTGGGAATCGAAAGCGCATCCCTGGTGGCATCGGTTGCTATTGTTACGGATGATGTGATCACGGCGGAATATACGGTGAATCTGAAAAAAACGCATTCACAGACACTTCTTCCGATGATTGATGAGATTGTGAAAATGCTGGAAGTGCCGTTGGAAAGCATCGATGCAATCGCAGTATCCGGCGGTCCGGGATCTTTTACGGGGCTTCGGATTGGCTCTGCGACAGCGAAAGGGCTGGGACTGGCGCTTGGGAAGCCGCTGATCCATGTGCCGACGATGGATGCGATGGGATATTGTCTGTACGGAGCTTCGGCGCTCATCTGCCCGATGCTGGATGCGAGACGGCAGCAGGTGTACACGGGACTCTATCGGTATGAAGAGAAGTTCGAGATTGTGAAAGAACAGTACATTACGGATATCCATGCGTTGATTGCTGAGTTAAATGAGCGCGGCGAGCGCGTGATTTTCCTGGGGGACGGTGTGCCGGTCAACCGGGCGGTGATCGAGGAAGAGATGAAGGTGCCGTATTCGTTTGCACCGGCACAGGCGAGCCGTCAGCGAGCTTCGGCGGTGGCAGCGCTTGGCGCAGTGTATCTGGCAGAGGGAAAGACCGAGACGGCAGCCGAGCACAAGCCGGATTATCTGCGGAAATCGCAGGCGGAGCGCGAGCGCGAGGTCGCAGAGCGCCAGGGCGAGATGGATAAGCTGGCAGCCGGTATTGTGGTTGTGGAGAAGAAATAATGGCGGCAGGAACGGGAACGCAAAAAAAGCTTCGTGTTCAGATAGTGGATTTTCAGCCGGGGGATCTTCCTGCTGTCCGGGCACTGGAACTGGAATGCTTTTCGGATGCATGGTCGGAGAAGCTTTTACAGGATCTGCTGACGAGCAGCTGGGATAAAAACTGGGTGCTGAAAGAGGATGAAACCGTCCGTGGCTACTGCAATTTCCGCGTCATTGCCGGGGAAGGCGAGCTGATGCGGATCGCGGTTCACGGCGCGTGCCGGGGGCGCGGCTATGGGCGGCTTCTGATGGAACGGCTGTTAAGGGAAGCAGAGGAAGAAAACGTCGAGGATATCACCTTGGAGGTGCGTGCATCCAATGCCCCGGCGATTGCGCTGTATGAGGCGTATGGCTTTCAGAAAGAGGCGGTTCGGAAGAATTATTACAGCGGGCCGACGGAAGATGCGCTGATTTATTGGAAAAGAAGCGGAAAAAGCATTGACAGATGAAATGGAAATGAGTATACTGTTTAACAGATAAAAGCGTAACACTTTACAGTGTTAAATTAAAAGAAAAGAACGGTAGGAGGTTCATATGCTGAGTCAGGTATCTATTTTTGCAGAGAATAAGAAAGGACGTTTACAGAATATTACATCCCTTCTTCAGAAGGAGAATATTAACATCTGGGGTTCGATCACGAATGACAGTGCGGAGTACGGTATTATCCGTATGGTTGTTTCTAATCCAGAGCACGCGGAGAAAGTGCTGGCGGAAGCTGGTTATCTCTGTCGTCTGACAGAGGTGCTTGGCGTCGAACTGGATGACGAGGTCGGAGCACTCAACCGTCTGTTAATTTCCCTCGAAGAGAGCAATATCAATGTAGATTACCTGTATCTCTCCTTCAATCGTGATTCTGGCAAGCCGGTTATGGTGCTTCACACGGACGATGTGAGGGAGGTCAGCATCTGCCTGACATCGAAGGGATATAAGGTACTGTAAGTATTTCCAGCACTTTCCGCTTAAAAACCGGTATAAAAAACAGTATAATGATGGAGAAGCTGTGGAGGACATGGCTTCTCCATTTTGCGTATATAGAAGAGAAAGGCGAGGAGAGCATGAGAAAATATGGAGAGAGCGGCATTCTTCTGTCGGTTGTCTGCAACCGGTGCGGGAAGAAGCTGGCGGTGAAAGAAGGCATTCTGCGCGAAGGAGCGGCGCATTTTGATGTGGCATGGGACTATTTTTCGGAGAAAGATGGGGAGGTGCATCATTTTGATCTGTGCGAGGAGTGTTATGATGGAGTGGCGCGGGAATTTCTGATTGAGGCAGATAAGGAGGAGGGGACGGAACTATTGTAGAGTCGTGAGGGGGACGGAGAAACGCGGGACAGGCGGTGCGCCATCTGCGTCTCTCCAGTGAATTGGATTGCTGAATTTCTGGCTTGCAACATAGTATTTCTTTATGATATTATTAAATGATATGGGAGTTAGGAGAAAAGGTGTTTTGACAGCTTTTTGCGTGACTTTTAATTAAAAAGATTTATTATGAATCATTTATTTAATAGAAAAGAGGATGTTTCATGTTAGATGTATGTTTGCTGGGAACGGGCGGGATGATGCCGCTGCCGTATCGGTGGCTGACGGCTTTGATGGTCCGCTGCTCGGGCAGCAATTTGCTGATAGACTGCGGGGAAGGCACGCAGATTGCGTTGAAAGAAAAGGGCTGGAGCCCGAAGCCGGTGGATGTGATTTGTTTTACACATTATCACGCGGATCATATCAGCGGTCTGCCGGGACTTTTGTTGACGATGGGAAATGCGGAGCGGACGGAGCCGATCACGATGATTGGACCGAAGGGACTGGAACGCGTGGTGACGGCACTGCGGACGATCGCGCCGGAATTGCCGTTTCCGCTTGAGTTTATCGAGCTGACGGAGCCGAGACAGCAGCTTCAGATTGGACCGTATGTGATCGATGCGTACCGGGTCAACCATAATGTGACCTGTTATGGGTACTCGATTTCGATTCCGAGAAAGGGACGGTTCGATGTGGAACGCGCGCGGGCGCAGGAGATTCCGCAGAAGTTCTGGAGCCGCCTGCAGAAGGGGGAGACGATCGAGGAGGAAGGCAGAACGCTGACACCGGATATGGTGCTCGGAGGTGACCGGAAGGGAATCAAGGTGGCATACTGTACCGATACGAGACCGCTTCCGGTAATTGCGGAGTACGCGAAGGATGCGGATCTGTTTATCTGTGAAGGCATGTACGGCGAGGACGGGAAAGAAGCCAAGGCGAGAGAATACAAGCATATGACATTCCAGGAGGCGGCACACCTGGCGAAGGAGGCCCAGCCGAAGGAAATGTGGCTGACTCATTACAGCCCGTCGCTCATCCGTCCGGATGATTATATGGATAAAGTGCGTGAGATATTCCCGAGAGCGAAGGCCGCCCGCGATGGCTGGACGGCAGAGCTGGGATTTGATGAGGAGTAAGGGCGATGCAGACGGAAGAAAAGAGAGAGAATATAGAAGAAAAGAAGGAAGAACGGATGGAAATGCCAGTTTCAGGAGCATTGGAACGGGGACCAGGGAAAGCTCCGGTATCGGGGGCAGAGATTTCCGTGCAAGATACAGAAAACGGACACCCATCAGAAGATGTTTACATTCTTGCAATCGAGAGTTCCTGTGATGAGACGGCAGCTTCAGTCGTGAAAAACGGACGTACCGTTCTTTCCAATATCATATCTTCCCAGATCGATCTTCACACGCTGTTTGGCGGCGTTGTGCCGGAGATTGCGTCGAGAAAGCATATCGAGAAGATCAACCAGGTTATTGAAGAGGCGCTGACAGAGGCACATATGAGTCTGGAGGAGATGACGGCGATTGCAGTTACCTACGGTCCAGGGCTGGTTGGCGCGCTTTTGGTCGGTGTGGCGGAAGCCAAAGCACTCGCGTATGCGGCGAAGAAACCGCTGGTCGGCGTACACCATATCGAGGGGCACGTATCGGCAAATTTCATCGAAAATCCGGATCTGGAACCGCCGTTCATGTGCCTGATCGTGTCAGGCGGACATACACATCTGGTGATTGTGAAAGATTATGGCGAATTTGAGATTCTGGGACGCACCCGAGACGATGCAGCAGGCGAGGCGTTTGACAAGGTGGCACGCGCGGTCGGGCTCGGTTATCCGGGCGGCCCGAAGGTCGATAAGGCGGCAAAAGAGGGGAATCCACATGCGATTGAGTTTCCACGGGCAAAAGTGGGCGACAATCCATATGATTTCAGCTTCAGCGGCTTAAAATCGGCGGTCTTAAATTATATTAACCATGCGAAAATGATGGGCGAGGAGATCAATGTGCCGGATCTGGCGGCTTCGTTCCAGAATGCGGTTGTGGAAGTATTGGTATCGCGCACGATCGAGGCGGCGAAACAGCACGGCTATAAGCGCGTGGCGATCGCCGGTGGTGTGGCATCCAACTCCGCTCTCCGGGCGGGCATGGAGAAGGCCTGTAAAGAGGCGGGCATCCGGTTCTTCCATCCGTCACCGATCTTCTGTACGGACAATGCGGCGATGATCGGCGCGGCGGCGTACTATGAATATAAGAAGGGCGCGCGCGCAGGCTGGGATCTGAATGCGGTGCCGAATTTGAAGCTGGGCGAGAGATAATACAAATTTTTTCAGGAAGAATTGTTTTGCGGTTAGTTTTTTTTTAAAATATTGATTTGACAAAAAGTGGAAAAAGAGTGTTTTAAGAGATCGTTCTGGCATGGAGGAGAAACGAGATGGAACATACATTGGATCAATTTGGGAAAGAGAAAATTACACCGCATCCGACCCGCACCGCCGCTATCGTTCTGGCAGCCGGACAGGGAAAACGGATGAAAAGCAAGATTCAGAAGCAGTTTCTCCTTCTGGAGGAAAAGCCGGTCATCTGGTATGCACTTCACGCGTTTGAGGAGAGCCGGGTCGATGATGTGATTCTGGTGACCGGGGCGGATGAGATCGCGTACTGCCGGGACGAGATTGTAGGAAAATATGGATTTTCCAAGGTGCGCGCTATCGTTGCGGGCGGAAAAGAGCGCTACCATTCGGTCTACGAGGGTTTAAAGGCGCTCGGCAGCCAGCTTTCCTATGGGGAGGGGGACTGCGTCCTGATTCATGACGGGGCGCGTCCGTTTGTGGACGAGCCGATGATTGAACGTATCGTATCAGATATACGAAGTTATAGCGCAGCAGTGGCAGGCATGCCGTCAAAGGATACGGTCAAGCTGGCGGATGCGGACGGATTTGCCTCTGTGACGCCGGAACGGGCGCATGTCTGGATGATTCAGACACCGCAGGGATTTACTTACCCGCTGATCCGCGCGGCGTATGACAAGATGATGAGTCGGGAAGAGTACCAGCAGGGAGTGACGGATGATGCGATGGTGGTCGAGACGATGACCGATCACAAGGTACGCCTGACCGAAGGTTCTTACCGGAATATCAAGGTGACAACGCCGGAGGATATGGAGGTTGCGGCTGCATTTTTAAAAAATAAAAAAAGTTAATAGGTCTATTGACAACCCTTGACTTCTATGTTATAGTACTTATCGTGTTTAACTGCCGAAGACAGCAGGTGCCGAAAGGCATAAGGTTAATACGCCTGCCGAGGGAACTGATATCGTTGTATATTTCTATCCCCCTGTCCTGCGAGTGACGGAGGGATTTTATTTTACAGAAAACGTTTACCAGGCGGTTATAGAAATAAAACAGGAGGTAAACCAATCATGGCAAAAGTTGAATTAAAGCAGCCGGTTGTTGCTGAAATCGCAGAATTATTCAACGGCGCTAAGGGCGCAGTAGTAGTTGACTACCGTGGACTGACAGTTGAGCAGGACACACAGCTCCGTAAGCAGTTAAGAGAAGCTGGTGTTACTTATAAAGTATATAAGAACACCATGATTCGTTTCGCTGCTAAGGGTACCGCGTTCGAGGCTCTGGAGCCGAATCTGGAGGGTCCGACCGCTCTGGCTGTATCCAAAGAGGATGCTACAGCTCCGGCAAGAATTTTAGCTGAGTTCGCTAAAAAAGCAGACAAGCTTGAGATCAAGGGCGGCGTTGTAGAGGATACTTACTACGATGCAAAGGGCATGCAGGTTATCGCAACCATCCCGTCCAGAGAAGTTCTTCTTGGAAAACTTCTTGGAAGCATGCAGTCTCCGATCACAAACTTCGCTCGTGTTATCAAACAGATCGCAGAGCAGCAGGAGGCATAAGACCCTTACCTGCAAAGCAGGGTGTAAGGTGCGTGAGAGCCGCATAGTAAAGCAAGAGGCCGCATAAGGCCGATTTAAAATTCAATTACAGGAGGAATATTAAAATGGCAAAGTTAACAACAGCTGAGTTCATTGAGGCAATCAAAGAATTATCCGTATTAGAGTTAAACGATTTAGTAAAAGCTTGCGAGGAAGAGTTCGGTGTATCCGCAGCAGCAGGCGTTGTTGTAGCAGCAGCAGGTGCAGCTGAGGCAGCAGAAGAGAAGACTGAGTTCGACGTAGAGCTGACAGAGGTTGGCCCGAACAAAGTTAAAGTTATCAAGGTAGTTCGTGAAGCTACAGGTCTTGGTCTGAAAGAGGCTAAGGAAGTAGTTGACGGTGCTCCGAAGGTAGTTAAGGCTGGCGCTTCCAAGGAAGAGGCTGAGGACATCAAGACTAAATTAGAGGCTGAAGGCGCTAAAGTTACCTTAAAGTAATTTAAGTAATTTCGCATAGAGCTAATTGCATTACAGATGGAGAGTCTGGCGTGTGCGTGAGCGCATGCCGGGCTCTTTTTATTTCATGGGAAATTGCGTCCTATGAAATAAAAAACGCTCCGCGAAGATGCAGACTCTTTTTTAAACGGGGGAATCAAATCAAGATGGCAGAGAAGACAAGAAATGAAACGGCAGCAGATGAGGAACTTAAAACGCTTCGGGAACGGCTTAAGGCGTGCGAATTTCTGCTGATTGGGCTTGGAAGCGAATGGGAGAAGGCGGGAGGCGCGGAGGTACAGGAGGCATACCGGGCGCTGGCATCGATGACAGAGGGGAAGGATTATTTTATCGTGACAACCGCAAAGGATGCGCGCATCTTTGAAAGTTCGTTGGATGAAGCGAAAATCACGGCGCCGTGCGGTAATGTGAACTGGCTTCAGTGTTCGAAAGGCTGTACGAAGGATATCTGGGAGCGCGGCGAGGTGGCGGATGGTATCTGCCCGCACTGTGGGGCGCCGCTGACAGAAAACACAGTTCTGGCGAATCCGTATATCGAGGAAGGTTATTTGAAAAGCTGGAATCTCTACCGGGAATGGCTGGCTGGAACCTTAAACCATGCGCTTCTGATTCTCGAGCTGGGAGTGGATTTCAAGACGCCGACCGTCATCCGCTGGCCCTTTGAAAAGACGGTCTTTTTTAACCGCAAATCGCATATGTATCGGATAAACCAGAAGTTTTACCAGATTGTCGGAGATATTCAGGAGAGGACCGTATCGATTCCGCAGAATTCGGTCGGCTTTATCCGCAATTTTCCTTCCTGCGATTGAGAGTCCACTTAGTTACTGGGCACGTATGCGTGAACAGTAACGTCCACTTATCTGCGGAGGGGACATTTGGGAAGCAAAACTTGAGAAACCGCTTCGATTGTGCTAAAATGGAACCATCGTTTGACAGAAAACGACAGAAAATGACATGGACGAGAGGATAGGGCAATGGGAGCAATCAGTAATGACTGGCTGGCTCCGCTCAGCGGAGAGTTTAAAAAGCCATATTACAGAAAGTTATACGATACTGTGAAACGGGAATATGAGACGCATGTTGTATATCCGGATGCGAATGATATTTTCAATGCATTTGATTTTACCCCTCTTTCCGAGGTAAAGGTGGTTATTTTAGGTCAGGATCCCTACCATGGTCCGGGACAGGCGCATGGGCTTTGCTTTTCGGTAAAGCCGGATGTGGAAATTCCGCCGTCCCTGGTGAATATTTATCAGGAATTGCACGATGATCTCGGCTGCTACATCCCGAACAATGGCTATCTGACGAAATGGGCGAAGCAGGGAGTCATGCTGCTGAACACTGTTCTGACCGTTCGCGCGCATCAGGCAAATTCCCACCGTGGAATCGGCTGGGAGGAGTTTACGGACGCTGCGATCAAGATCTTAAATGAGCAGGACCGTCCGATGGTATTTATTCTGTGGGGACGTCCGGCACAAGCGAAGAAATCGATGCTTAATAATCCAAAGCATCTGATTCTCGAAGCACCGCATCCGAGCCCGCTGTCTGCGTACCGCGGATTTTTCGGCAGCCGGCCATTCAGCAAGACCAATGAATTTTTAAAAGAACATGGTGTTGCCCCGATCGACTGGCAGATAGAAAACGTGTAGGAAGGAGCAGACATGAGTTTTGTTGAGATTTTAAAGGTAATTGTACTGGGAATCGTGGAAGGTTTCACGGAATGGCTTCCGATCAGCAGTACCGGGCATATGATTCTGGTGGATGAGATCATCCATCTGGATGTCAGCGAGGCGTACCGGGAAGTGTTTATGGTTGTCATCCAGCTGGGTGCGATTCTGGCGGTTATGGTGCTGTATTTCAATAAATTGAATCCGTTTTCACCGCACAAATCGATGGCGCAGAAGCGCGGTACAATTCGTTTGTGGATAAAAATTATTATAGCCTGCATTCCGGCAGCGGTGATTGGGCTTCCGCTTGACCATTTCATGGATAAGCTGATGAACGGCTATGTCGTAGCAGCGATGCTGATTCTCTACGGCGTTTTGTTTATCGTACTGGAAAATCGAAACGTGCACCGTCATTTTCCGATTGAGCGCGTGACGCAGATTTCGTTCCAGACAGCGGCGCTGATCGGCTGTTTCCAGGTGCTGGCGATGATTCCGGGTACTTCCCGTTCGGGCGCGACGATTCTGGGCGCGATGCTGATCGGCTGTTCACGTCCGGCGGCGGCAGAATTTTCATTCTTCCTTGGGATTCCGGTTATGTTCGGTGCGAGTTTTTTAAAGATTGTGAAATTTTTCATTCAGGGCGGCGGATTTTCTTTCGCGGAGTTTATTTATCTGGTTCTTGGTATGGTGGTCGCATTTGGCGTGTCCGTGTACTCGATCAAGTTCCTGATGGGATATGTCCGCAAGCATGATTTCAAGTTTTTCGGATATTATCGGATTGTGCTTGGTATCGTGGTGCTGTCCTACTTTGGTATTTCGGCGCTAGTAGGTTAAAATGTACGCTCGGAGTCTTTCCTGCACTTGCTTTTGCGGCTGGCGGAAAGATTCTGAGAGTACATTAAATAGAAAAAGAGGATTCAGACCTGACAGAAATGCGGAGGTCTGGATCCTTTTTTACGTTCATATAATACATGGAAGCGGGAGCGCAAATATAAAGGGGATGTCCTGTCACAGTTCAGGGCTGACACATCTAAAATGGTAAATCGGATCATTCAAAATAAGGGTTCCATGAGGAAAAAACTGCTCTGCCTGTGCGCGGCAGTGCTGCTGGATCTGTGTTTTTTGGGAATCGTGTGCAGGCTGGCAGTGGGGATGCAGTGGGAAGATTTGGCAAAAGTGGAGCAGGCGGACCAAACGGTTTTCTCACCAGAATCTCTTTTCGGCGGGGAGTTGGCGCTGACCTTCGACGACGGGCCGCACAGGGTGTACACGAAAAAGCTGCTGGACGGCTTGCGCGAGAGGGGCGTGAAAGCCTCTTTTTTTCTGGTCGGGGAAAATATTCCGGGTAATGAAGAACTGGTGCGCCAGATGGCTAAAGATGGTCATCTCATCGGGGTTCACTGCATGGCGCATGTGGATCTGGCACGCCAGCCGATTGAAAAGAGCGTGGAGGAGATTCGGGAGACGGCCGATCGGATCGAGGCGGTCACGGGAAAACGTCCGGAATACATACGTCCGCCGTATGGTTCATGGAGTACGGAGCTTCAGGAGAAGGTGTCGATGACGCCGGTGTTCTGGGACGTCGATACGCTGGACTGGAAAAACCGGAATACGGCGCGGATTGTGAAGCATATCTGCAAAAATGCGGCGGTGCACACGGTGGTGCTGATGCATGATGCATATCAGACTTCGGTTGATGCTGCGCTTGAGACGATTGACACATTGACGGCGGAGGGATATACTTTTGTTACAATAGAAGAATGTCTGATTGATTGAGAGGATACGATGGATTTATTTGATTATATGCGGAAAAATACGATCGAGCAGGAGGCACCGCTGGCATCCAGGCTGCGCCCGTCCACGCTTGACGAGGTGGTGGGACAGAAGCATATCATAGGAAAGGATAAGCTTTTGTACCGGGCGATCAAGGCGGATAAGCTCGGATCGCTGATTTTTTACGGACCGCCCGGAACGGGCAAAACGACGCTGGCGCGCGTGATTGCCAACACGACGAGCGCGCGTTTTGAGCAGCTCAACGCGACGGTGGCGGGGAAAAAAGATATGGAACAGGTCGTGCAGGATGCCAAGGATGCGTTGGGGATGTACGGAAAGCGCACGATCCTGTTTATCGATGAGATTCACCGCTTTAATAAGGGGCAGCAGGACTATCTTCTGCCGTTTGTTGAGGATGGTACGATTCTGCTCATTGGTGCGACGACGGAGAATCCGTATTTTGAGGTCAACGGGGCGCTGATTTCCCGATCCCGTATTTTTGAGCTGAAACCGTTGGAAAATGCGGATATCCGCGAGCTTTTAGAGCGGGCGCTCCATGACAAGGAAAAGGGTATGGGAAGCTATCGCGCGGAGGCGACGGACGAGGCGCTCGATTTTCTGGCCGATATGGCAGGCGGAGACGCGCGCGCGGCGCTCAATGCGATCGAGCTTGGTATTCTCACAACGGAACGGAGTGAAGATGGTCTGATTCACATCACACTCGATGTAGCCCAGGAGTGCATCCAGCGCCGTGCCGTGAACTATGATAAGACGGGGGACAACCATTACGATACGATCTCAGCGTTTATCAAGAGTATGCGCGGTACCGATCCGGATGCGGCAGTTTATTATCTGGCGAAGATGCTGGATGCAGGCGAGGATATCAAATTTATTGCGCGGCGTATCATGATCTGTGCATCGGAGGATGTCGGCAATGCGGATCCGCAGGCGATTCAGGTTGCGGTCAGCGCGGCGCTGGCAGTGGAGCGGATTGGTCTGCCGGAGGCGCGGATTATCCTGTCGCAGGCGGCTACCTATGTGGCGAGCGCGCCGAAGAGCAACGCGGCGTATATGGCGGTCGATGAGCACAGGAGGCGGTTAGGTTAAAGGGCAACTTTACGGTGCCGTCCCATCTGCGTGATCGCCATTACAGCGGGGCGGAGAAGCTGGGGCATGGCGACGGGTACAAGTATGCACACGATTATCCGAATCATTATGTGAAGCAGCAGTACCTGCCGGATGGACTGGAGGGCAGCACATTTTACCGCCCGTCAGAAAATGGGTATGAGAAGAAGATTGGGGAGTGGCTGCACTTTCTGAAGGGCTCTGAATGAGAAAAAGCTTCCCATATGTTCCTGAATTGATATGTATGAAGAAAATGTTTACTTGAATTTTTATGAAAACCGTTTATAATAAAACCAAGGTGGCTGCAGGATAAAGAGCAGTCACAGCATAAAAGGCTATGTTAAAAAGGTATGCCGGGCAGGTATCTGCCTGTCCGGTTTCGTGTAAGTACCTGGAAGACATCCACACGTTTCTTATTTCTGATTTTTGAATCCCAGAGAATATGACACAATTAAACAGGGCAAGGAGAATTATATGAGAGAAAAATTAAAGACACTCCCTCTGGTGCAGCTTCGGGAAATGGCGAAGGCACAGGGGTTAAAGGGGATCAGCACCCTGAAAAAGGCGGAGATCATAGACAGGCTGTGCGAACTTGAGAAGCCGGCGGAAGGGGGACAGAAAGAAGAAACGCCCCAGGCTTCTGTCAGTGAGCATCCGGCTGGATCGGCGGAACCGGCAGAGAGAACGGAAATGCACGTGCAGCCGCGCAGAACTGATGCAGGGCAGAATACATCGGCACAGACGTATTCGCAGCCGCGGAGATCTGCCAACGGAGAACGGGCTGCGGGAGGGCAGAATTCCAGCTATGAGCGCCGCAGCGAAGGCGGATACCGCCGGAATGAATACGGCTCCTATACACGCCGTGAGAATAATAATACCCGTTATCAGGATAACCGCAGACGCGAGTACACGCAGCGAGAGGGGTATCAGAGAAATTCCTATGTGCCGCGTAACAATTACAACGAAGCGATGAGCGCAAGAACCGAGTATAGCCAGCCGGAACATACCGCACCGGCACCGCAGATGGCAGAAGCAGCCTCCGAGTACAGTCAGCCGGAACGTACCGCGCCGGTGCAGCAGATGGAAAGCACCCGTACCGAGGTGGAAAATGCACGCATGGAGGATCTGAAAAATGAATTTCAGGAGTTGGACAGCGGCATCGAGGCGAACGGAATCCTGGAGGTTATGCCGGATGGATTCGGATTTATCCGTTGTGAAAACTTCCTGCCGGGTGAAAATGACGTCTATGTGGCGCCGTCCCAGATCCGCCGTTTTAATCTGAAAACTGGTGATATCGTGCGCGGAAGCCGTCGTGTGAAGTCGGCGACGGAGAAATTTGCCGCATTATTATATATTAATTCGGTCAATGGATACCCGACCAGCGTGGTGGAAAAACGTCCGAATTTTGAAAATCTGACGCCAATTTTCCCAAATGAACGTCTGCACCTGGAATATCCGGGGGTTAAGGCTTCCATGGCGATGCGCGTGATGGATCTGCTGTCCCCGATCGGAAAAGGACAGCGAGGCATGATCGTATCCCCGCCAAAAGCCGGAAAGACCACCCTGTTAAAGCAGGTGGCGACAACCATCACAAAGAACCATCCAGAAATGCACCTGATCATCCTTCTGATCGATGAGCGTCCGGAGGAGGTGACAGATATCCGTGAGACGGTAACGGGAGAAAATGTCGAGGTCATCTATTCGACGTTTGACGAGCTGCCGGAGCGTCATAAACGTGTGTCGGAGATGGTAGTAGAACGGGCGAAGCGCCTTGTCGAGCACGGAAGGGACGTTATGATTCTTTTAGACAGTATCACCCGTCTGGCGAGGGCTTACAACCTGGTGGTTCCGCCGAGTGGACGAACTCTTTCAGGTGGTTTGGATCCGGCAGCGCTGCATATGCCAAAGCGCTTCTTCGGTGCGGCGAGAAATATACGCGAGGGCGGCAGCCTGACGATTCTGGCGACCGCGCTGATTGAGACGGGCAGCCGTATGGACGATGTTATTTACGAGGAATTTAAGGGAACCGGCAACATGGAGCTGGTGCTTGACCGCAAACTTTCCGAGAAGCGCATCTTCCCGGCGCTCGATATCCTGCGTTCCGGTACGCGAAGAGATGATCTGCTTCTTTCGTCTGCCGAGGCGGAAGCGGTCGATATCGTCCACAAGGCGACCAACACGCAGAAACCGGAGGATACCGTTGAGCGGATCCTGGATCTGTTTGCCAAGACGAAGAACAATACGGAATTTGTGGAGATCACGCGGAAAAAGGGGTCATTTTACTAAAAATCATGTTTCACCAATAGCGCATCTGTGAGGACTTTCTTCCAGGCAAGAAAACAGGACTGTAAGAAGAAAAATAGTATTGAAAAATAGATAAAATTGCTTGCTAAAAAGTACACACCATGATATAATTATAAGGCTGTATTAACAGACGGTAGTTCTGACATCTGCGTGAGTCGTCCTTACGAGTGGAAGGAACGCTTAAATGATGGAATAGCGTGCCTGGATGTGCGGAGCTTTATATAGAGCCGTTTTAAGACGGCTTGCAATTAAAAAAGCGGTCGGAAATCGCAATGAAAAATTCAGAGAGGTGAAAGAAATGAGAGAAGGAATCCATCCAGCCTATTATCAGGCAAAAGTAGTTTGCAACTGTGGTAACGAGTTCGTAACTGGTTCTACCAAGAAAGACATCCACGTAGAGGTTTGCTCCAAGTGTCATTCATTCTACACAGGCCAGCAGAAAGCAGCCGCTGCCCGCGGACGTATCGATAAGTTCAACCGCAAGTACGGCATCAACGCAGGCAAATAAGTTTGAACCATGTAAAGGTTGGGTTTTAGTGGCGACATTAAACTCAGCCTTTTTGTTTTCTTCGTAACTGTTCAGTACCTTCACAGTCACGCGCAAAAATCCATTAAAAATTGCCTGCGGCAATGGGATTTTTGCCTGCTGGCTCATGTATTCGTACGGTCAGCGCAGTAAATGCGCAGACCTGCTGAACAGTTACTTTTCTTCTTTTTTTATTTTATTTTGAAAGGACAGCATGAAGTATTCAGGAATTGGCGGTCAGGCGGTAATTGAAGGAATCATGATGATGAAAGGCGAGGACTATGCAGTGGCAGTCCGCCGGCCTGACAAAGAGATAGAAGTAAAAAAAGACATATACCAGAGTATCACGAAAAAAGCGAAGATTTTACAGCTCCCGTTTGTGCGCGGCGTGTTCCGGTTTGCAGATTCGATGATCATCGGCATGCGGAGTCTGTCGTATTCCGCCAGCTTTTTTGAGGATGATGAGGATGCAGAGCCGGGAAAATTCGAACAGCTTTTAGACCGTGTGTTCGGCGAGAAGCTGGAGAGTGCGATCATGGCAGCAGTGCTGGTAATTTCGTTTATCCTGGCAATTGGTATTTTTATGCTCCTGCCGCTGGGGATTGCGAACTTGTTTAAGGGAGTTATCACATCGGATCATCTGATGGCAGTGCTGGAAGGTGTGATCCGGATCGCGATTTTTATTATCTATATTAAACTCGTTTCGCGGATGGAGGACATCCGGCGGACATTTATGTACCACGGGGCGGAGCACAAGTGCATCAACTGTGTGGAACACGGACATCCGCTGACGGTAAAATATGTGCGCGAGAGCTCGAAGGAGCACAAGCGCTGTGGTACCAGTTTCATATTGATTGTCATGGTGATCAGTATTCTGATGTTTATGGTGATCCGGGTCGATACGATCTGGATGCGGATTCTGAGCCGTATTATTCTGGTTCCGGTCATTGCAGGTATATCATATGAGGTATTGCAGTGCGCCGGACGGAGCAATTCGAAGTTTATGGATCTGGTGAGCCGTCCGGGTATGTGGATGCAGGGTCTGACGACGAAGGAGCCGGATGACTCGATGATTGAGGTGGCGATCGCGGCGACCGAGGCAGTTTTTGACTGGAGAGAATACCTGACGGAGAATTTCCCAGGCTGGGAAAAGCAGCTGGAAGAGTCATAAATAGAACACGGTACGACAGAGGGGATGAGTCGATGAGCGAGGAAAACGGAAGAACAGACCTGACCTGGAGAGAACTGTTGGATGAGGGCGGCGCGCGCTTAAGTGAGGCGGGTGTACCGGACGCAGGGACGGATGCCTGGTATCTGATGGAAGCGGCGTTCGGGATTGACCGGGTGCATTATTATCTGGATCAGAACCGTCCGATCCATGCGGAACGCCTGGAAAAGGGCTATGGGCGCTATCAGGAAATGCTTCAGAAACGGGCAGAGCGCATTCCACTGCAGCAGATTCTGGGAATGCAGGATTTTATGGGAATGACATTTTCTGTCGATGAAAATGTCCTGATTCCGCGCCAGGATACGGAGACGTTAGTTGAGCGGGTTCTTCGGGATTACCCGGAAAAGGATCTGAAACTTTTGGATATGTGTACCGGATCCGGCTGTATCGCGATCAGCCTTGCCGTGCTTGGCGGCTACCAGAACGTGACGGCGGTGGATATTTCCGAGGCGGCGCTGCGCGTGGCAAAGAAAAATGCGAGACGTCTCTTTTTGATTCAGAAGGGAACTGCGCGGTCAGAATCGTTTCAGGTATCGGAGGATCCGTGGTGCATCCGCCTGAAAACGTGGCTGGCAAAGGGACCGCGCCTGCAGGCAGAGATCGAGGAACACAGCCTGACACTTTTGCAGAGCAATCTGTTTCAGGCGGTGGAGGCGGATGTCATGTACGATGTGATTGTGTCGAATCCGCCATATATCCCATCGGCGGTGATCGACGGTCTGGAACCGGAGGTACGCGACCATGAGCCTCGGCTGGCGCTGGACGGCAGCGAGGACGGTCTGTATTTTTACCGGGTTCTGGCGCTGGAGTGCAGCAAACATCTGAACAAGGGCGGCTGCGTATATTTTGAGATAGGATATGACCAGGCGGAGGCGGTCAGCCGGATACTGACCATCGCCGGGTATCGGGAGATAGAAGTGATAAAGGATGAGCCGGGGCTTAACCGCGTGGTAAAGGCACGGTGGAACCGTTAGACGATAGAGGAGGATATCATGTTTGACAGATTGGATGATTTGCTGATCCGTTATGAAGAGCTGATGGAAGAGCTCGGCAGCCCGGAAGTGGCAAGCGATACAAATCGTTTCCGCAAGCTGATGAAGGAGCAGTCGGATCTGGCTCCGATTGTGGAGGCATATAAAGAGTATAAGAAGGCAAAACAGGACGTAGAGGACAGTCTGGCGCTTCTGGATGAGGAATCCGACGAGGAGATGCGCGAGATGGCGAAGGAAGAGTTAAATACTGCGAAAAAGCGCATTGAAGAGCTGGAGCAGGAATTAAAAATTCTGCTTCTTCCGAAGGATCCGAACGATGAAAAGAACGTTATCGTTGAGATCCGTGCAGGTGCAGGCGGCGATGAGGCGGCATTATTTGCGTCCGAACTGTACCGTATGTATGTGCGCTTTGCAGAGCGCAACCGCTGGAAAACTGAGCTTGTCAGCGTCAGTGAAAATGGAATCGGCGGCTTCAAGGAGGTCGTTTTCATGATTACCGGCCAGGGCGCTTACTCCAAGATGAAGTACGAGAGCGGTGTCCACCGTGTACAGCGTGTGCCGGAGACCGAGTCCGGCGGACGTATCCATACCTCGACCGCGACGGTTGCCGTGATGCCGGAGGCAGAGGATGTGGACGTTGTCATCGATGATAAAGATATCCGTATTGACGTTATGCGTGCGTCCGGAAACGGTGGACAGTGTGTCAACACGACTGACTCCGCGGTACGTCTGACCCATATTCCGACCGGTATCGTGATCTACAGCCAGACTGAGAAATCGCAGTTACAGAACAAGGAAAAGGCGTTCCGTCTTCTGCGTTCCAAGCTATATGATCTGGAGCTGGAGAGACGCCAGAACGAGGAAGCGGCAGAACGCCGCAGCCAGATTGGTACCGGTGACCGTTCCGAGAAGATCCGTACCTATAACTTCCCGCAGGGACGTGTGACCGAGCACCGCATCAAACTGACCTTGTATAAGATCGATTCGATCATGGACGGCGATCTGTATGAGATCATTGACAGCTTAATTGCAGCCGATCAGGCGGCGAAGCTGGCGAAGATGAATGAGGGCATCTAAAGAATTAGAGAAAACGGAAGGGGGATCCTATATGGAAAGAAGAGATAAAGTCAATTATTATTTGGATCTGGCGGAAATGGTTTCGCAGCGGAGTACCTGTCTGCGAAAGCACTACGGGGCAGTGATTGTGAATAACGATGAGGTTATCTCGACCGGCTATGTGGGCGCCCCGCGCGGACGGAAAAACTGTTCCGATATCGGTCGCTGCATCCGCGAGGAGCTTCATGTGCCGCGCGGCGAGCGGTACGAGTTGTGCCGCAGTGTCCATGCCGAGGCCAACGCCCTGATCAGTGCCTCCAGAGAGCGCATGATCGGCGCGTCGCTGTATCTGACCGGTGTCGATGCGAGAACCGGCGGGTATGTGGAAAAATCGAGCTGCTGTTCGATGTGCAAGCGCATGGTAATCAATGCCGGAATTGAACATGTCTATATCCGTGATACGAAAAATGAGTACCGAAAAGTTGATGTAGAAGATTGGATCCGCGAAGATGAATCGCTGGAAGGAAAATTTGGGTACTAAGAAGCGCACAGGAGACGGCGCTGCCCGCTGGGCACGCCGCATCTTCTGTGCTTTTTTGATCGTGATTGGATGTCTGGTTCTGGCGGATGGTGTGGGGGATGCGGTTAGAAGGGCGGAAAACAGAGATTCCCAATCTGAAGGAAATGTAGAGCAGAATTTATCTGGAAAATCTGATTCAGATGCGTCAGAGCCGATATGGCAGCCAGATTTCGCAGCCTTAAAATGCCAGAATGCCGACGCCATCGCCTGGATTCGCATTCCCGGTACTCACATCGATGAACCGATTGTCCAGACAACCGACAATGAATCGTACCGCAGCATCGGGCTGGGTGGAAAACCAGATCCAGCCGGGACTGTCTTTCTGGACTGCGAGAGTGCACCGGATGCATCGGATTTTCATTCGATTTTTTACGGGCATCATATGAAGGACGGAAGCCGGTTTTCCGAGCTGATCCGCCTGAAAGACGAAGATTTCTTCCAGAAGCATCGGACGGCTTATCTCTATTTCCCAGATGGGAAAAGGCGGACACTCCGTCTGATTGCAGCGCTCACTGCGGGCAGTCAGGGGGAACGGCGTAGGACGGAATTTGCGGATCAGTCGGAGATGCATTCTTATATAGAAGAAATGACGGAGGGATGTCGGTTTCGCGAACTGCCAGACGAGGAGGTTTCCCACTTGTATTCCTTTGTGACGTGCAGTTATGAATTTGCGGATGCGCGGACGATTGTGTATGCAGTGGATGAGTGATGCTCATAGATTGTACAATGCAAGAACAGTAGAGGGAAAAAACGTGTAAACATAGAAGAAGTGCAAAGCAAATAAATTTGCAAGCAGCAGGCAAATGTGGTATATTACTTATAGTGATGAGATCTGCCTTTTTTTAGAAAAGAGGCGTGAAAATAAAACATATGAGGAGAACAAGATATGAAGGGTATCGTTTTAGCAGGCGGTTCAGGCACACGCCTTTACCCGCTGACACGCGTAACTTCCAAACAGCTGCTTCCGATTTATGACAAACCGATGATTTACTATCCGATCTCCGTTCTGATGAACGCGGGAATCCGGGATATTCTGATTATTTCGACACCGGATGACACACCGCGTTTTAAGGAATTGTTGGGCGATGGACATCAGTTTGGTTTACATTTAAGCTATGCCGTGCAGCCAAGTCCGGATGGACTGGCACAGGCATTTATCATCGGCGAGGAGTTCATCGGGGATGATTCCGTAGCGATGATTCTGGGGGACAATATTTTCCAGGGTCAGGGACTTGTGAAACGCCTGCGTGCTGCCTCTGCCAAGAAAGAGGGCGCGACTGTATTCGGCTACTATGTCGATGATCCGGAGCGCTTCGGTATCGTAGAATTTGACGATCAGGGCAAGGCGATCTCCATCGAGGAGAAGCCGGAGAAACCGAAGTCCAATTACTGTGTAACGGGTCTGTATTTCTATGACAACCGGGTAGTAGAGTATGCGAAACAGTTAAAACCGTCTGCCAGAGGCGAGCTTGAGATCACCGATTTGAACCGTATCTATCTGGAAAATGGCGATCTGGATGTCATTCTTCTGGGACAGGGCTTTACCTGGCTCGATACCGGTACACATGAGTCCTTAGTTGAGGCAACCAATTTCGTTAAGACAGTAGAGACCCACCAGCACCGCAAGATCGCGTGCCTGGAGGAGATTGCGTACTTAAACGGCTGGATCAGCAAGGAAGAAGTGCTGGAGGCATACGAGGTATACAAGAAAAACCAGTATGGCAAATATCTGAAAGACGTACTGGATGGGAAATATGTTGATAAAATACATCAGAATTAAAAGGAGTTAAAACAATGAAGATTATCGTGACAGGCGGAGCCGGATTCATCGGCGGAAACTTCGTACACCATATGGTAAATAAATACCCGGAGTATCAGATCATCAATCTGGATCTTCTGACCTATGCGGGTAACTTAGAGACACTGAAACCGGTTGAAAACAAACCAAATTACAAATTTGTACACGGCGATATCGCAGACCGCGACTTCGTGTTTAAACTCTTCGAGGAAGAAAAGCCGGACATCGTAGTAAACTTTGCAGCAGAGAGCCATGTAGACCGTTCCATCACGGACCCGGAGGCATTTGTCCGTACCAATGTCATGGGAACAACCACCCTGCTGGATGCCTGCCGCACCTATGGAATTAAACGTTATCATCAGGTATCGACCGATGAGGTATACGGCGATCTGCCGTTAGACCGCCCGGATCTCTTCTTCACGGAGACAACCCCGCTTCATACCTCCAGCCCGTACTCTTCTTCCAAGGCGAGTGCGGATCTGTTTGTACTGGCATACCATAGAACCTACGGACTTCCGGTGACAGTATCCCGCTGCTCCAACAACTACGGTCCATATCATTTTCCGGAGAAGCTGATTCCGCTGATGATCAGCCGTGCGCTGGCAGACGAGGAACTTCCGGTATACGGCGACGGCGCGAACGTCCGCGACTGGCTGCACGTATCCGATCATTGTGAGGCGATCGATCTGATTCTCCACAAGGGACGCGTCGGTGAGATTTACAACATCGGCGGACATAATGAGAGGACCAACCTGGAGGTTGTTAAAACCATCCTGAAAGCGCTGGACAAGCCGGAAAGCCTGATCCGTTACGTCAAGGATCGTCCGGGTCATGACCGCCGTTATGCGATCGATCCGACCAAGATCGAGACGGAGCTTGGCTGGAAGCCGAAATACAATTTTGACACCGGCATTCGTCAGACGATCGACTGGTATCTGAACAATCAGGACTGGTGGAAACACATTTTAAGCGGTGAGTACAGCCAGTACTTCGAAAAAATGTATGGAGATAGATTATAATGAGAGTATTAGTGACAGGCGTTAAAGGCCAGCTTGGCTATGACGTGATGAATGAGCTGAAAAAACAGGGTCTTACTGGCATCGGTGTGGATGTCGATGAGATGGATATTACCGATGCAGAGGCATGCCGCCGCGTGATCACCGAGGCAAAGCCGGATGCAGTGATCCACTGCGCTGCATATACTGCAGTAGACGCAGCGGAACAGAATATGGAACTCTGCCGTAAAGTCAATGCAGATGGAACGAGAAATATCGCTGAGGTCTGCAAAGGTCTGGACATCAAAATGATGTACATCAGTACCGATTATGTATTCAACGGTCAGGGCACCCGCCCGTGGGAGCCGGATGACCACCGGGAACCACTCAACGCCTACGGTCAGTCGAAGTATGAGGGCGAGCTGGCAGTTGAGGAGCTGGTAAAGAAGTTTTTCATCGTCCGTATCGCGTGGGTATTTGGCGTGAACGGCAAGAACTTCATCAAGACGATGCTGCGCGTTGGCAAAGAGCGCGGGGCAGTCAGTGTTGTGGATGATCAGATCGGTTCCCCGACTTACACATACGATCTGGCGCGTCTGCTGGTTGATATGATTCAGAGTGATAAATATGGTCGTTACCATGCGACGAATGAGGGACTTTGCAGCTGGTATGAATTTGCAGTTGAGATCTTTAAGCAGGCGGGCATGGACGTCAAGGTGACGCCGGTCAGCACTGCTGAGTATACAGCTGCTTATCCGGGTCAGGCAAAACGCCCGATGAACAGCCGGATCAGCAAAGAAAAACTTTCGGACAACGGATTTGAGCGCCTTCCGTCCTGGCAGGATGCGGTAGGTCGCTATCTGAAAGAAATTCAGTAAAAAATGTGCAATCAGACATAGAAAGCAGCAACGGCAGAAAGTGTGAAGCGCCGTTGGCTGCAGGATTTTCTTCAGGTTGGAATCAAAATCGTAGAAGGTCATGTATGTTAGTGGGGGATTTCCATAAATGTACATGACCTTTGGACTCTGTATTTGATGATGTAGGAGGAACTCTCAAAATGGGTAAATATTTTGGAACAGACGGATTCCGCGGCGAGGCAAATGTGACGCTGACCGTGGAGGACGCCTATAAAGTAGGTCGTTTCCTGGGCTGGTACTATGGACAGAAGACGAAAGCAGATCGCTGCCGGGTCGTGATCGGCAAGGATACGAGACGCAGCAGCTATATGTTTGAGTATTCGCTGGTATCGGGACTGACCGCTTCCGGCGCAGATGTCTATCTGCTTCACGTGACAACTACTCCGAGTGTATCGTATGTTGTACGCACCGAGGAGTTTGACTGCGGTATCATGATCTCCGCAAGCCACAATCCATACTATGACAACGGAATCAAGGTCATCAATGGACGCGGCGAGAAACTGGAGGAGGAGACGATCGAGAAGATTGAGTCGTATCTGGATGGCGAGATGGGCGAAATTCCATTTGCCAAGCGCGATGCGATCGGACGCACCGTTGACTATGCGGCGGGACGCAACCGCTATATCGGTTATCTGATTTCCCTGGCAACACGGTCTTTCAAAAATATGCGGGTAGGTCTTGACTGTGCAAACGGAAGCGCTTCCGCGATTGCGAAAAACGTATTCGACGCACTGGGCGCGGAGACACATGTCATCAACAACACGCCGGATGGTCTGAATATCAATACAAATTGCGGTTCCACCCACATCGAGGGACTGCAGAAATATGTGGTTGAAAATCATCTGGATGTTGGATTTGCTTATGATGGAGATGCGGACCGCTGCCTGGCAGTGGACAGTGAGGGCAAGCTGGTAGATGGCGACAAGATCCTCTATGTATGTGGAAAATACATGAAAGAACAGGGCACGCTGGTCAACAATACGGTTGTCACCACGGTTATGTCGAACTTCGGTCTTTATAAGGCATTTGAGCGCGAGGGTATTTCTTATGAGAAGACGGCGGTTGGCGATAAGTATGTCTATGAAAATATGTCCCAGAACGGTCACTGCCTGGGAGGCGAGCAGTCGGGCCATATCATTTTCAGCAAGCACGCGACGACCGGAGATGGCATTTTAACATCATTAAAGCTGATGGAAGTGATTCTGGAGAAGAAAGAGACACTTGCAAAGCTGGCTGATGAGGTGCAGATTTATCCTCAGGTTCTGAAAAATGTCAGAGTCAAGGATAAAGAGGCGGCGCAGGCAGACCGCGACGTGCAGGCGGAGGTTCAGAAGGTATCGGATGCCTTGGGCGATACCGGTCGAATCTTAGTTCGTCCGAGTGGTACGGAGCCGCTGATCCGCGTGATGGTCGAGGCACCGACGGATGAAATCTGCGGAAAATATGTAGCACAGGTTGTAGAAATGATAGAAAAAAAGGGACTGGCAGAGTAAGACATGAGAGAGCAGCTGACAGAAAGTGATGTAAAGAAGATTCAGGAAGAGATCGACCATCGGAAGCTGGTGGTCCGCAAAGAGGCGATCGAGGCGGTCAAGGAGGCGCGCGCACAGGGTGACTTGAGCGAAAACTTCGAATATTATGCTGCTAAGAAGGATAAGAACCGGAATGAAAGCCGTATTCGCTATCTGGAAAATATGCTGAAGCACGCTAAGATCGTATCGGAAGAATCCCGCCCGGATGAGGTCGGAATGAATGATACGGTTACCCTGTATTTTGAGGATGACGACGAGGAAGAAGTATACCGTCTGGTAACGAGCATCCGGGGCAATTCCCTGGAAAACCGGATCAGCATCGAGTCGCCGCTCGGAAAAGCGATCGAAGGACACCATGTGGGTGATCAGGTGGAAGTGAAGGTCAACGATAAGAGCAGCTATGTGGTGGAGATCCGGAAGATCGAGAAAACGGGAGAAGAGGATTCGGATCGGATTCGTAGTTATTAGTCGCAATACAAAGGAGAGTTTTGATTACTATGAAATTTGAAGAATTATGTGATGCACGTTATTCACTTCGTAAATTTGACAGCCGTCCGGTTGAGGCAGAAAAATTACAGAAAGTGCTGGAGGCGGGACGCAAAGCCCCGACGGCACATAACTTACAGCCACAGCGCTTTTTCGTGATGCAGAGTGAGGAGGCTCTGGCGAAAGCGGATGCATGTACGGCGTGTCATTTTCATTCGCCGGTTGTGATTGTAGCAGCCTATGATCCAGAGATTTCCTGGAAAAGGGAAGAGGACGGGAAAAATCATGGAGAGATCGATGTGACATTGGCGGTTTCCCAGATGATGCTGCAGGCAGCAGAACTGGGACTGGGAACAACGTATGTTGGTATGTTTAATCCAGAAAAATTGCTGGAGCAGTTCCCAGAGATGAAGGGATTACAGCCGACGGCCTATCTGCCGCTTGGATATCCGGCAGAGACAGCTCATCCGTCCAGGCTGCATGCAGATCGCAAGCCGCTAGAAGAGCTGGCAGTATTTCTGTAAAATATAGACAATCCGTAACTGTTCAGTACCTTCACAGTCACGCGCAAAAATCCATTAAAAATTGCCTGCGGCAATGGGATTTTTGCCTGCTGGCCCATGTTTTCGTACGGTCAGCGCAGTAAATGCGCAGACCTACTGAACAGTTACGACAATCCTTTATTTACCATAATCCTTAATTGATGCAGTCTGTTTCCTGAAAAGCTGGGAGGCAGAAACGCCGCAAGCGACCGCGCTCGGCGCGAGAATGTGACAGGGCACCTTCTTTTTTATGGACTCTATGTCAATAATTGGTGTGGGACTCGTTAGAATCCCGTCCTATTACTGACTTTAGAGTCTTTTTTTATTTCATAGGAAATTGCGTCCTATGAAACAAAAAACGCTCCGCGAGGATGCGCACTCGCGCGAAGCAGAAACATGTCGCAAGCGACCGCGCTCGGCGCGAGAATGTGGCAAGGCACATTCTTTTTCATGCTGATTCCAACATATGGGGAAATATCATTACTGTTCACGCATACGTGCCCAGTAACGAAGCATCCACAGAATATGTAACGATATATCTTGCAATCCAGGTGCATTTAAAAGTATAATAAAAAAATATGAAGAGAAGCATGAAACGATGTAAGATGAGAAAAGGAAATGGTATGTTATTAAGAGAATATTTAAAAGAATGGACCAAAGAAGACTTATTAAATGAAGCAAGAAGCTACGAGTTAAAGAACTGTTCCCGGCTTAAAAAGGATGACCTGATTGACCGAATTGTAGAATATTTAACGACGGAAGAGGCACTCCGGGGCAGACTTTCATGCCTGACGAAAGAGCAGATGGTGCTTTTTTGCAAAGCCTGTACCGAGCCACAGAAAATTTCTGCAGAAGAGATTATGGATGGAATGCAGTTATATAAATACGTACTTGGAAGTTTTGAGGAAGTGAGTGACTGCTTTACTGTCTTTGAAGAGATTGCACAGGGTTTTAGCGGGATTGACGATGAGGCATTCCGGGCGGTTCAGAGCAAAAAAGGCTGGCTGATGAAGTGTATCAGCTTCTTTATCGATTATTATGAGATTGCGCCGCTGGAAATTTTGTATGAACTGTACAAATTGAAGGTGAAAGGCACGATCGAAGAAATGATCGGGATGCTGGAGGAAATGCCGGAGGACATCACAGAATCCTGCATTTTCCCGATGGAGAAACTGGGAATGCAGGACCTGCCGAAAGAGAATCCGCTTTATTCCGAGAGGGGCTTGTATGTACATCTTCCAGTTTTTGAGGGGGATGGATTCACTGCTTTGTTGAAACAGCAGCAGAATAAAAAATTCTATATTCCGTCTGCACAGCAGTTGGATGAAATCTGTCAGAAAGGGTATGAGGCAGGTGCGCTGGCTTATAAGGAGCTGGAGTCCTATTTCATAAAAAAATTGGATGTGCCGTATGAGAAAGCGGCTAGATGGTGCTTTGAGACGTGGACCAGCAGTTATGAAGGAAAATCACCGGCAGAACTGATGAATAAGATGCATGAAGAAGGGATTGTCTTCCAGAGCGAGCAGCAGATGGGCGAATTTTTAAGACTTCTCATGGATGCGTTCAACAATACGAGAACAAAAGAAAACCGCGGAAATAAACCGTGGGAATTAAGTGAGAGAGGTATGATCGGCGGCATGCCGGCGATGGTGCCGGAAATGTCCCAGCCAGCACCGGTAACTGCGAAAAAGGTGGAGAAGATTTATCCGAATGATCCGTGTCCTTGCGGATCTGGGAAGAAATATAAGAAGTGTTGTGGAAGAAATTAATACTCAGAGGTGAAATGAAAAATGCAGCAAGAGAGGAAAGAAATATCTGGCAAAGCTAATACGATCGCTGGTTTTTCCATCCCTCTGTATCTAGGCATCCTGGCGCTGGTGGTGGTCTGTATGTATATGGACTGTCTTCCGGCAGGCTTGGTCGGCGGCATGATTGCGCTGATGGTGCTGGGCGAGGGACTCAATTTTTTAGGAAATCATACACCGGTTGTGAAAACGTACCTGGGCGGCTCGGTCATCTGTATTCTGGGTGCGGCGGTCATCCAGGCGCTGGGGCTGATTCCGGAGCAGACGCATGAGATTCTGGACAATTTTGTCAACAAAGAAGGATTTCTGGTCTTCTATATCTCAGCGCTGATCACAGGAAGTCTTTTCAATATCGACCGCGGGCTTCTGATCCGTGCAACGGTGAAACTGCTTCCGACAGCTGTCATATCGCTGGCAGTCGGCGTGATACTTTCAGGTCTGCTCGGTATGGTGATGGGGGATAGTTTTCTGGAAGGCATCCTGTATATCGGTATTCCGATGACGAGCGGCGGCATGACGGCGGGAGCAGTGCCTCTGTCGGCAATGTATTCGTCGGTTCTGGGGACGGACGCCGGACAGATCCTGACGCGGATCGCACCGGCGACGGTGCTGGGAAATTGTGTGGCGATCATTTTTGGCGGTTTAGCCAATAATATCGGCGAGCGAAAGCCATCCCTGACCGGAAATGGCTGCCTTGTCAATGACGGTCACGAAGTGAAGAAACAGCCTCCGATGAAACCGACCTTCGCACTCTTATGTACGGGGCTTATCATTTCAATGGCATTTTATGAACTGGGGGCGCTCTGCCATCATTTTATTTCGATTGTACCGACGTATGCGTGGATGATTGTAGCAGTTGTGATTGTGAAGGGAACGGGAATCCTTTCAGAGCGCCTGGAGGACGCGGCGAGAGAGTGGGGACAGTTCGCGATCCACAGCTGGACAGCGGCGGCGCTGACCGGAATCGGGGCGACGCTGATTGATTTAAAGACGATTTTACACACGATCACTCCATTTTATCTGCTCAGTGTCGTGCTGATTGTCGGGGCGATCACACTGACCGCCGGATTGATCGGCATCAAGATGGGATTTTATCCGCTGGAATCATCGATCGCAGCGGGGATGTGTACGACGAACATGGGCGGTTCCGGAAATGTGGCGGTGCTCAGCAGTTCAAAACGGATGGAACTGCTTCCATTTGCACAGATTGTGACGCGTTCCTGCGGAGCACTGATGCTGACGATCGGGGGCGTGCTGATACAGCTGCTGGCGAGGTAAAAAAGAATTGTGATTGACAGAGAAATGTGTCTGATAGAGGGAAAATAAGTGAAAACAGGGGAATAGAGAAATAGGGAAAAGCTGGGAGGTAGGTCTTATGAACATATTCATTGCGATCATGCTTGTATTTGCGGCAGCCGGGCTTTTGGATGAGATACTGGGAGGAAAGCTGGGGCTGATGCCGAACTTTGAAAAGGGGCTTGCCACGATGGGCGGTCTGGCGATGTCTACGGTCGGATTTTATGCGATCGGAGTTACATATGTGCAGACGCACGCGGAAGCGATTGCGGAGGCGGCAAAGCATATGCCATTTGATCCGGCGCTCATTCCAAGCTGCCTTCTGGCGCCGGATATGGGAGCGCTTGGCATGGCACAGAAGCTGGCGGCGACACCGGCGCTGGCGGCATTTACCGGTGCGATGGTAGCTGGCAGTCTGGGTATGACGGTCGGATACCAGCTGCCGGTCTTTCTGGCAGCTGTTCGAAAAGATGAAATAGGAGAGCTGATGCGGGGATTCATCTTCGGTCTGATTGCCATACCGTCTGGTCTGGCGGTCGGAGGTCTGATGCTGGGTCTGCCTGTCCGTCAGCTCTTTTTTAATATGATCCCGGTGCTGGTGCTGTGCGTGGTGCTGATTGCGGCATTTGTGCTGGTTCCGGAGCTGACGATGAAGATCATGATTTTCATCGGAAATGCGATCCGTATTTTTAGTTTTTTCCTGTTTGGTGTGGCAGTCTTCGGAATTTTTATGCCGAAGTATGCGGTTGTCGAGAATGCTCTGATTGAGGAAATGCTTTTTATGGTACTCCGTATGGTCATCGCAGCGTGCGGCGGTCTGGTGCTGTCGCAGGTGGCGTTAAAACGTCTCCAAAAGCCGATCCAGCGCATCGGGGCGATCCTGGGTATCAATGAGGAGGCAGTTGTCGGACTGTTCCTTTCCTTTATACAGAGCCTTGCGATGCTGCCATTGTTTTCCAAGATGGATAGGCGCGGAAAAGTATTAAATGCCGCTTTCTCTGTGGCAGGTGCCTATGTGGTAGGCGGTCAGATGACCTTCGTAGCGTCCCTGCTACCGGGAAACTGGGTAACAGCCTATATGATCAGCAAGGTGCTGTCAGGCGGACTGGCAGTTGCCCTGGCGTTTATCTCAGCTGAGAAGATTCCCGCATTAGGTGGCGAGTAATAGCAAATTTGACTAAAATTATCTAAGAAGGTCAAAAATGTTAGCAGAGTAGAGCTGGACAGGAAGTACAGTAAGGAATCGGATATTGCGATAAGAATGGGAAGATAGATAGAAAAAGAAAGAAATAAGAAAGCCCCGGCAGTTTCGCTGCCGGGGCTTTCCGCCCTTTTGGGGCTATATCATTTTCATAGAAGGCATTAATATGTTGCAATGAAGATTTTTAGAGTTGTCAAACTGCTGCGAGCAATTAACAGCAGCCACAGCCTCCGAAACTCTGCTCGGTTCTCTCAATGATCTCGTTCTGAAGCGGTTTATCCAGGTTACGGAAGTAGTCACTGTATCCGGCTACGCGGACGATCAGTTCCTTGTATTCCTCCGGGTTCTTCTGAGCTTCGATCAGAGTCTGGCGGTCGATAACGTTAAACTGCATATGATGTCCGTTCATAGCAAAGTAGGAACGAATCAGAGCAGCCAGGTTGTCAATACCCTTCTCGCCTGCGATAGCAGCCGGAGTAAACTTCTGGTTCAGCAGAGTACCGCCGGTTTCACAGTGGTTCATCTTGGAGCAGGATTTAACAACTGCGGTCGGTCCGTTGATATCAGCACCCTTCTCAGGAGAGATACCCTCAGACAGAGGATTATGAGCCAGACGGCCGTTCGGAGTAGCGATCATAACATCACCGAAGTATACGTGGCAGGTGGTCGGAAGCATATCTACATGATATACACCGCCTCTGGTGGTCGGTCTGCCGGTAATATAATCTTTGTACTCATTGAATACACTTACCATGATGTCATCTGCATAATCATCATCGTTGCCGTATTTCGGAGTTTTATTCTTAACCAGGTTCAGAATGTCCTCATGGCCCTTGAAATCGTCGTTCATAGCGTCGATGAGTTCTTTCATGGTAAACTTCTGATTGTCAAATACGTTGAACTTGATAGCGGAGAGTGCATCGGAAATAGTGCCGATACCAACACCCTGGATGTAGCTTGTGTTGTATCTCGGGCCGCCTGCGTTGTAGTCTTTACCTTTCTTGATACAGTCATCGGTACAGATGGAAAGGAACGGAGCCGGCATCATCTGAGAGTAGATTCTCTCGATAACCAGGTTGCCGCGCATCTTAACATCGATGATGTACTCAAGCTGTGTCTTGAATGCGTTCCACAGTTCGTCATAGGATTTGAAGTCTTCTGCCTTGCCGGTGTGCGGTCCGATCTGTTTTTTGAACATTACATCGTAGCCATCATACAGAGCGAGCTGTAAGCACTTAGGGATGTTTAAGTAACCGGTCAGCCAGTAAGCCTCGGTTCCCCATGCACCGGTCTCAACACATCCGGAGCATCCTGCGTTTCTGGCGTCAACCAGAGATTTGCCCTGATTTACCAGCTCCTGAATCAGCTCATCGGTATTGTAGAATGCCGGCTGACCCCAACCCTGACGAGCGATCTCGCAAGCTCTCTTTAAGAACTTATCCGGAGTAACCTTGGAAATCTGTACGTTGGAGTTTGGCTGGTTCTGTCTCATATCTTCCATACAGTCAAGGATTAAGTAAGAAACAGCGTTAACTGCGTCTGTACCATCTTCCTTCACACCGCCGGAGTTGATATTTGCGAAGTCTACGTATGTACCGGACTCTTTTAAGGTTACGCCAACCTTAACCGGAGCCGGAGAGTTGAACAGTTTAACCCAGAGACACTCAAGAAGCTCAAGAGCTCTGGTATCATCCAGAGTACCTGCAGCGGTATCTTTCTCATAGAACGGAATCAGATGCTGATCCAGACGGCCCGGTGTAAATGCATCCCACGGGTTTAACTCGGTTGTAACGCCAAGGTGTGTAAACCAGTACATCTGAAGTGCCTGCCAGTAGGTCTCCGGTTTGTGCTCCGGAACAACGGCACAGTTAGCTGCAATCTGCTCAAGCTCTGCTTTTCTGACCGGATCCTTCTCCTCAGCAGCCTTCTCAAGAGCCAGATCATGATATCTCTTACCTAAGATAATGATAGCATCGCAGCAGATATCCATAGCGCGAAGCTCCTGCTCTTTGTCATAAGCTTCCGGATCATTGAAGTAGTCAAGATCTTTGATAGCCTGCGCGATCTCTTTCTTGTAATCGCCGTAGCCCTTGATGTAGAAGTTCTTGCCGCCGGCTGTATGGCCCGGTCCACGCTGCTCCATGAACTCGGTAAACATACCAACCTCATAGCAGTCTCTCCATTCCTGGGTCATAGCTTTTAAGAGATGCTCTCTGACTGCACGATTCTTCCAGTACGGAATGATCTCCTCTTCCTGAAGCTTCAGATCGTCTTCGGTAACAGTGAAGTTAACCAGTTTACGATCATTCATGATGTGCATATCTTCGATGGTGTGACAGCACAGCTCCGGGAAAGTCGGTGAACACTGCGGGTCCTTGCCCTTCTCACCAACTAACAGCTCATCATCGCCTAAGTAAAGAGTTTTTCTGGAGAAGTACTCTTTCAGAACGAGAGCTCTTAAAACCGGTACAGATACGGAACCTTCGTACTCTTTGTAAACATCGGTTTCAATTTTTGCTCTTTCCAGATCCAGATGCGGCTGGGTGGAATGGCTGATTCTTCTCAGTCTTTTAATTCTCTCGGTACATCCGCGGTCGTTGTCTTTTAACAGACCTTCTGGTGTGTTGATTACGAATGAAGTATCAATTTTCTCTGCCATTTAAATCATCCTCCTATATTGACTTTGTTGAATCCCTGTTCTTCGAACATGGACTTAAAGTGTTCCATAAGCTCGGACACCGGTACGCTCATCTCATCATCATGGTACTCCATGTCGAGGCTGGCGTATTTACCCTTTCCGATGTCATGATAAGGTAAAAGGTTTACCTGACGTGCGTGAATATTATTTTCCTTCAGGAAATGGATGACACTTTCAATGTGTTCATCGGTTGCGTTGACCTGCTGGATAATCGGAAGCCGGATGTAAAGACCAGCGCCCTCATCACTTAATTTCTTTAAGTTCTCAAGAATCAGTGAATTGTCAACGCCGATATATTTCTTGTGGTCTTCCGGATCCATCACCTTGATGTCGTAGAGAAAAACATCTACGTAAGGAAGAATCCGCTTCAGATTCTTATAATCTGTGTAGCCGCTGGTGTCGATGAAAATGCTGACACCGTTCTCGTGGAGCTTGCGACAGACTTCTTCCACATAGTCCATATGCTGGGAAGCCATAACCTCGCCGCCGGAGAGTGTTACACCGCCGCCGGACTGCTCATAGAAGATTTTGTCCTTCATCGCTTCCTTGACAAGTGCATCTACCGTGTATTCCTTACCGGCCAACTCCCGGGCCTCTGTGATGCACCAGTCGGTACAGACGCCGCAGGCGGTACACTTGGAACGGTCAAATACAATCTTGCCGTCTACGATGGAATTGGCTCCCTGTTTACATTTTGCAACGCATCGGCCGCAGGTGGTACATTTGTGCTGATGAAAAATCAGTTCCTTATAATAATGCTGACTCTCCGGGTTGTGGCACCACATGCAGCGTAAGGGACATCCCTTGAAGAAGATCGTGGTGCGGACACCATCGCCGTCGTGCGTTGAAAATTTCTGGATGTTAAATATGTAAGGAGTTTCTGCCATTCTTTCCCCCTCCTTTGCAAAAAAACTAGACTGTGTTCTAGTTCTGAGTCTATAATACTACAACCATCTCAAGAATACAAGAGTAAATTGAAAAAAATGTATTAATTTAATTTTTAACAGACGAATCTGAAAAATAATCATCCGATCACGCTGAAACAAGCGGAGTGCGGAATGACTATAAAAGAAAATTAATATAACATATAAGATACCATAGAAAAATGGGGCTTACAATCGGCAAAAATGAGGATATTATGCGTGAAAAGAAAGTGAAAATTGTAGAAAAGATAAAATGGTTTGAATATTCATAATATATAAAACAAAAACAAAAAAATTAAGCACAGTTAAAAGAGCATCGCACAAATATGAAAAGGGAAAATCAAGATAGAAGTGAAAAAAGACTAAAAATCCAGAATAACAGTAGAAAAGAGCAGTAGAAAACAAAAAACAAAATAAATAAGAAGCTTGAAAAAATGAAAAAATTTCGCTCATGTGAAAGTTGCCCGGTTGACAAGAGGAATTTTGACATGGTATAGTAAAAATGTATAAGGATGTTTCGGGAAGTATTAGAAGAACCCGGACAGCAGAAGCCAGGAAAACTATATTTCGAGCTGAAAAACCTAACACAGTATATTGTCAGGGTTTACAGCCAATGGGTATCAGGGGAAACTCGGATGCCTCCCGCATTTGGAAAGAAATGCATTGGAAAGAGAAGTAGGACCTGCTGCTTATTAGGAAGAAAGGCAGCTGGTAAAAGGCGGCGCATCCTCTGCCAGAGTCTCGTTCCGATGAAATGTTTTTCAGCGTATTCTTAAACAAAAGAAGGGAGAAGAACAATTTCATGAAGAAGACAAACAGAATCATTGCATTGGCAATGGCGGCCATGACAGCATTGTCTATGACAGCCTGCTCCGGAAGCGCAAAAGAGACAACGGAGGCGGAAAGCGCCGCAGAGACAACCGCAGAGGCTGCTGAGGAAAGCAGTGCAGAGGAGACCAAGGAAGCATCCGGAGAGACGCTTCTGATGGCAACGACGACCAGTACCGATAATACGGGGCTTCTGGATTACTTAAAGCCAATCTTTTTAGAGGATACAGGTATTGACTTACAGTGGACGGCAGTAGGAACCGGTGATGCGATTCAGAAAGCAAAAGATGGCGAAGTCGATGTGATACTGGTTCATTCCAAAGCAAAAGAAGAAGAATTCGTGGAGAGCGGCTACGGTGTAGAACGCTTTCAGGTTATGTATAATGATTTCGTGATCGTAGGACCGAAGGATGGTCCGATTGCAAAGACGGATGATATCAACGCTGCATTTAAACAGATCATGGACGAGCAGCTGACATTTGTGTCCCGTGGAGATAACTCCGGTACCCATAACAAGGAGACCGGAATCTGGGAGAAGCTGGGAATTACAGATTACGAGAGCAATCCAAATTATGTATCGGCAGGCGCTGGAATGGCTGATACACTGGCGATGGCAGATGAAAAAGGCGGCTACTGCCTGTCTGACCGCGGTACCTGGCTTGCCAAGAAGGCAGATTTCCCGGATATGGATATTGTATGTGAAGGCAGCAAGGAACTTTTAAACCAGTACGGCGTTATCGCAGTAAATCCGGAGAAATATCCGGATGTTAACAACGAGGCGGCGAATACGTTTATCAAGTGGATCTGTTCTCCGGAAATCCAGACGCTGATCGGTGAATACGGCGTAAAGGAGTACGGCGAGCCGTTATTCTTCCCGAATGCAGAGCAGAAATAGAATACTGCCGGATGATATGCGGCAGTGCTGGGATTAGCGTATTTAAACGAATAAAGCAGGCAGTTGAACCTTGCAGAATTTATAATGTATAAACAGGAAACCGGAGAAGGGAGGATGCACTTTTTCCGGTTTTTCTGTCATTAAGAATTGAAAAAATGAGAACACCTGCAGAATATAAGGTGTTTCAGTGAATATGCTGGGAGAAAAAATATGGGAAACCTGTTTTCAAAATTTTTTGGTACGGTCGGAGTGATAGATTCTATCCGGGTAACGCTGGTGATGTCTTTCTGGTCAACCTTGATTGCGTCAATGCTTGGAATTTTTCTGGGACTTGTGCTGGAGCAGATGAAATTCCCAGGAAAAAAGCTGGTAGTCCGCGTGAACCGGACCTTGATGGGAGCACCTCCGGTCGTCATCGGACTGCTCACATATATGCTTTTGAGAAAAAAAGGTCCGTTTGGGGCGCTTCGATGGGTATTTACGATCAAAGGAATGGTGGCAGCCCAGGTTCTGATCATCACTCCGATCGTCTGTGGAATGGTGTATTCATATGCGGTCCGCACGGCACCTTCGATCCGGGCATTTGCCAGGACGATGGGAGCTGACCGGCATCAGACCGCGCGGCTTCTGCTGCGTGAAATGAAAAATGAAATTTATTTTGCGGTTGTGTCTGGATATGGGCGTTCCATCAGTGAGGTTGGGGCGGTCTTTCTGGTAGGTGGAAATATAAAAAACAGCACCCGGACAATGACAACTGCGATTTCAACCCTGAAAGGTGCAGGCGATTATTATGAAGGGGTATTTTTGGGAGTGATCCTGATGCTTCTGGCATTTGCGGTACAGACATTGGCAGAACATTTCAGACAGGAGGAGACACCGGATGAAAATCTCTAAGCTGCAAAAGAAGATAGGTCAGTTTACGCTTCAAATCGAGGAACTGTATTTGGAGAGCGGGAAGGTTCATGGTCTGATAGGAACCAATGGCTGCGGAAAAACAACACTTTCCAAGCTGATACAGGGGATATTGGTTCCAGATGGCGGGAGGATTGATTATGAGGGACTGACACCCCGGGATATCACGATGACAACACAGAGACCGTATCTTTTGCATGATACGGTGTATCAGAACCTGATCTATCCGCTGAAAATACGGGGAATCCGCCCAGATGAGGCGAAGATGGATGCCTGGCTGGAACGATGTGGGCTTCTGCAGAAAAAAAATCAGTATGCCCGTTCCCTGAGCAGCGGGGAACAGCAGAAATTATCATTTATCAGGGCTCTGGTATTTGACCCTGCGTTTGTGATTGTTGATGAGACACTTTCCAACCTGGATCCTGACAGTACAGAATTGTTTGAACAGCTGATGCGGGAGCAGCAGACGAAAAATAAGATGACATGGCTGCTAATCAGCCATCAGCTGGTGCATGTCCGCAAGATTTGTGACCAGGTACATTTTATGGAACAGGGGAATGTTCTGGTGTCTGGAACACCGGAAGAAATCCTTCTTCACCCCTCTCACCCGTCCATACGCCGATATCTGGCAGATACAGAGGTTTCATATCGCGAAAATGAAAAAAGTTCAGAAATATGAATAAAAATGCGAGATGATTGCGCTGGATGTGAAAAAAATGGAAAGAGTTTTGCTTGGGATGATTGACACAGTTTGTGAAAATGTGGTATAATTTCTGGTAGAAAATCATGAGAAAGAGAATTGTCGCACGAGAGCGGCAGTTATACAGAGTTGATTTCGAGCTTTTCTGCCTAAGCTGTGAACCGATTCACAGGATGGAAGAAAAGCCAATGGGTATCCGGGGAAACGCGGGTGCCTCCCCGCATCAGACGATGCATTGGAAAGGAATAGCTCTCGGATGACCGGGATGAAGACCCGGAAGTTCTGGAAAAGAGCAGTAAATTCCGCCAGCCCAAGCAAAGCCTGATGTAGATAAGTGAATATCAGCAGAAAGCCGTAAGAGGCAGACTGCATCATCAGGAACGGATACAGAGAGCGGAATGTTTTCTGTATTCGTTTTTTTGTTTCATTCGGAGAGGCGGCCTATGAATCAAAAGCACTTCGCGTGGATGCGTACCTTCGCGAAGAAGAATCATGCCGCAAGGGAGGAATTATGAAGTTATTGAAAGTTGATACGCTGGCGCAGGCGCGGGAACGTCTGCTTGAAGCGGCAAAAGAGTGCCTGCCGGAGACGGAGCGGGTTGCGCTTGCAGATGCGTCTGGCTGTATTTTAGCAGAAGATATTGTCTCTGGGGAAATGATTCCTGCATTCCGCCGTTCCAGTGTAGATGGGTATGCAGTCTGTTCAAAGGACACGGCGGGCGCAACAGAAAGTATCCCGGTTTTTCTGAAGGTGCTGGAAGAAGTAGAGATAGGACATCCGGCGGTATCAAAGATTGAACCGGGCACCTGTGCCTATGTGCCGACCGGCGGCATGGTTCCGGAAGGGGCAGATGCCATGGTGATGGTAGAATACAGTGAACGGTTCGGAACAGATGAGGTTGCCCTGTATGAAAATGTTCCGTATGGGAAATGCATCGTGCTTCCGGGAGAAGATGTAAAAACCGGGGATATAGTCCTTAAAGCGGGAACCCGGATTGGCCCGGCGCAGGCGGGAACATTGGCAGCGCTTGGCGTGGTTCAGGTTCCGGTTTTTAAACCGTGGAAGGTGGCAGTTCTATCGACGGGCGACGAACTGGTCAGGATCGATCAGGTTCCTGGACCGGGACAGGTGCGGGATATTAATACATGGGCGCTGTCCTGTTATGTGAAGAAGACAGGTCTGGAGCTTGTTTCGGCAGAGGCGGTGAGGGATGAAGAGGTACTTTTAGAGGAGAAAATCAGGGAGGCGGTCAAAGCATGTGATTTGATTCTGATCTCCGGAGGAAGTTCCCAGGGAAAGAAAGATATGACTATGGAGATATTAAACCGCATCTCCAAGGAGGGAGTATTTACCCATGGGCTGGCACTGAAACCGGGAAAACCGACGATTCTGGGATATGATAAAGAGAAACATACGTTGTTAGGAGGACTTCCCGGGCATCCGGCAGCAGCGCTTGCCGTTTTCCACTTATTATTTGTGTGGCTCTGGAAGCAGGTAACCGGTCAGCCAGATCAACCTCCGCTAGAAGCCTTTATGACAACGAACCTGGCGGGGGCACCCGGAAAAACAACCTGCCTGCTGGTAAAGCTTCAAATGGCTCCGCAGGGGCTGGAGGCAGAACCGGTATTTGGAAAATCAGGCTTGATTTCGACGATGGCAGAGGCAGACGGCTACGTTCTGATTGATATGAATCAGGAGGGACTGAAGAAGGGTGAGCAGGTGAAGGTATACCGTTTTTAAAATGAATTGCTTCCAGAAGGGCGACGGAGAATAAAGGATCGGCAGAGCCTGGTGGAAACAGAATAGAGGCAGAGATGGGAAAGAGAAATTTATATCTGAATAATACACCGGTGGAGGAGGCAAAAGCCCTTTACCAGAAAGCACTGGGGGAATTATTAAGACCCAAGGCAGAATGGATTCCTGTGACGGAAAGTCTGCACCGGATTACAAAAGAGGCAGTCTATGCGAAATATTGTTCTCCGCTTTACAATGCGGCGGCGATGGATGGAATCGCGGTTGAGGCAGAGAAAACAAAAGGAGCATCGGAGCGGAAACCACTTACCCTATATCCAGGTACAGATTTTACAGTGGTGGATACGGGCGATCCGATTCACGCACCATGCGATGCAGTTATCATGGCGGAGGATCTGCTGGAGCAGGAAGACGGATCGGTGCAGATTACGGATGCAGCTGCATCATGGCAGCATGTGCGCCCGATCGGAGAAGATATCGTAGCGGGTGAGATGCTGATGCCCGGTTATCATGAGATACGCCCGATTGATATAGGTGTTCTCCTGTCTGGCGGAATTACAGAGATTGAGGTATTGAAAAAGCCGTCGGTAGCGATTTTTCCGACGGGAACCGAAATCATAGAGCCGGGACAGGAACCCAAGGATGGGGACATCATCGAATCAAATTCGAGAGTGTTTGAGGCACTGGTAACGGAACATGGCGGTGCGCCCCATCGTTTTCCGCCGATTGCGGATGAGTATGAAACATTGAAAGTAAAGGTGGCAGAGGCAGTTGAAAAATATGACATGGTGATTGTCAATGCCGGCTCCAGTGCAGGAACCGAAGATTTTACGGTTCATGTACTTCGGGAATTGGGGGAGGTTCTGGTACACGGGGTGGCAATCAAGCCGGGAAAACCGGTAATATTGGCGATTGTCAATGGAAAACCGGTGATCGGACTTCCGGGATATCCGGTATCCGCCTATATCAACTTTGAAAATTTTGTGATTCCTGTGCTGCAGAAACTGGCAGGACGTACAGAAACAGCCGGCACGACGGTGCGGGCTGTCATATCTAAACGCCTTGTATCATCCCTGAAACATAAAGAGTATGTGCGGGTGAAAGTAGGAGAAGTGGGCGACAAGCTCGTCGCTTCTCCACTGGCGCGCGGGGCGGGAGCAGCGATGAGCCTGGTGCGGGCAGACGGGTTCTGTGTGATTCCTCAGAACAGCGAGGGAGTCGAGGCGGGAGATACCGTTGACGTAGAGCTATACCGTTCCCTGGAGGAAATTGGAAGTACGGCAGTGGCAATCGGAAGCCATGATCTGATTCTGGATGTGATGGCAGATTTGCTGCCGTGTATGTACCCGGGTAATTACCTTTCCAGTACGCATGTAGGCAGTATGGGCGGTTTAATGGCATTAAAGCGGGGAGAAGCGCATCTGGCTCCGACCCACCTGCTGGATGAAGAGACAGGAGAATATAATATTGCGATCCTGAAAAAACTGTTTGCGGGTGAAAAAATGGCACTTGTCAAGGGTGTTGAGCGAATTCAGGGAATTATCGTAAAAAAAGGAAATCCGCTTGGAATCCATGAAATTGAAGATCTACGTGGTTTGAATTATGTCAACCGACAGAGAGGAGCGGGGACAAGAGTCCTTTTTGATTATAAGCTGAAGGAAGCCGGTATTTCACCGGAAGAGATTCACGGATATGACAGAGAGGCGGCAACGCATATGGCAGTGGCGGCTGCCGTGTCCGGCGGCGATGCAGACGCGGGCATGGGAATCCAGTCAGCAGCCAGGGCAATGGGACTTGATTTTATTGAGATTGGACGGGAAGAGTATGACTTTGCGATTCCGGTCAGGTTTCTGGATTTTCCACCGGTGCAGCATTTTCTGGAGGTATTGAAAAGCCGGGAGTTTGCAGAGAGAGTAGAGAAGCTCGGTGGTTATGGGCTGGCAAGAACCGGAGAAATTTTATATTTATAAAAGAGGGGATTAGATGGGAGCAGTTGTGTGCGAATTATATGTGTTCCGGCAGAGGGGACAGCCGGGAGAAGCCGTGGAGAGCGCCTGGTTCCGAAGGGGGATCGGAATGGAGGGTGACCGGCATGCAGCGGGAGGTGAAAGGCAGACTTCGCTGCTGGCGGGAGAAACCCGGGACTGGATGGAGAAGCAGACAGAACCGGGACTCTGCTTCCGCCGCTACAAGGCAAACCTGATAACGGAGGGAATCGATACCACCCAGTTAAATACGGGGGATCTTCTGGCGGCGGGAGGGGCGGTGTTCCGCGTCTCCGGGTATGGAAAAAAGTGTTTTCCAGAGTGTATTTACCATGAAAAAGGAGTTTTCTGCCGCCTTTCGGCAGGAGCCATATTTTTGGAAGTGATTCGGGACGGATATGTATCTGTTTCGGATGAAATAATGAAATTAGGCAAAAAGGAGGAACTGTGATGAGACGATTAGAGAAAGATGAATCACTCTGCATTGGCTGCCACCAGTGCGAAGAAGCCTGTTCGAAGGCATTTTACAAGGTTTCGGATCCAATGAAATCCTGCATCCGCATTACCGACAAGGAGGATGGAAGCCATCATATTGCTGTGTGCACACAGTGTGGAAAATGTTCTGAAGTGTGCAATACAGGTGTGATTACGGAGGATGCGAGAGGCGTTTACCGGCTGAATAAGAAAGAATGTGCCGGCTGTCTGATGTGCGTTGGATTCTGTCCGGAGAATGTTATGGTACAGTGTGATGATTATCTGGAGCCGTCCAAATGTACGGCGTGCGGATTGTGCGTAAAAGCATGTCCGACCGGAGCGATCCGTCTGGTAGAAGAGTAAAAGGAGGAGAAAGGCATGATTAAAATGTGTGATCTTCCGCGTTATGCGGACGCAGATATGGAAGAAATCAAAAAAATGAAAGAGGCCCACACGGTTCTCAATCAGGTTACATATGAGCCAAAGCCGCTGTATCATGGATATACGGATAAGCGTCTTCGAATCAATGTGACAGATAACACCATCGATATGATCGACATTCCTCAGGAGGTCAAAGAAAAATTTACCGGCGGCAAAGGTTATTGCCTGCGTTATCTGTGGGATGCAACGAATCCGGATACAAAGTGGAACTCTCCGGAAAATGCCATTACCATGTCGGCAGGACCGATTGCCGGAATTACGCAGTACGGCGGTACTGGAAAATGCCTGGTATGCAGCATTTCACCGATGACAGATATCCCGATTGATTCAAACGTTGGCGGATATTTTGGCCCATTTTTAAAATTCTCCGGATTTGATGTGATCGAACTGACTGGAAAAGCGGAGGAAGACGTGATTATTGTCATCGATGGCAATAAGGGAACCGTTTCAATTGAAAAAGCACCGTTAGAGCATAAAGATGCACATGTACTGGGAGAAGAGCTGACAACCATGTATGCGGAGGATGACAATGATCGCAAAAACGTGGCGGTCGTATGCTCAGGTTCAGCGGCGGATCATTGCAACCTCTCTATGTTGAATTTTACATTCTATGATCCGAAAAGAAATGTAGTCCGCTTAAAACAGGCTGGACGTGGTGGTATCGGACGTGTCTTTGCGGACAAGCACATTAAAGCGCTGGTATGCCATTTTAAAGGCGTAAAAGCAAATCTGAACCATGTATATGATATCAGTATCCTGAACCGGGATGGTCTGAAATTCCATCGTGAGGTGGCGACACAGGATGACAAACAGAATTCAATGCGTAAATCCGGAACGGCATACTCCCTGCGTATCATGAGCGATTATGATATTCTGCCGACGCGCAATTATAAATATGGCGGAACGGATAAGATCGATGAGATGGCACCGGAGGTATGGAGAAATAAATGGCTGACCCAGGGCGGAGCGGACGGATGTTGGTATGGATGTTCGATGGCGTGTGCTAAAACAGCCGATCAGTTTGAATTAAAGACAGGTCCGTATAAGGGACATAAAGTATGTGTGGATGGTCCGGAGTATGAGACAGCAGCCGGTGTTGGTCCGAACTGCGGCGTAACCGATCCGCAGGTAATCCTGGAAGTGAATTTCTACTGTGATACATATGGCATTGATACGATTTCCTTTGGCACCATGACTGCCTTCCTGATGGAATGCTATGAAAATGGTATCCTGAATAAGGAGAGAACCGGCGGTCTGGAGCTTGTATGGGGCAATGCAGAGGCGGAGCTGGAGCTGCTGCACCAGATGGCGCGAAACGAAGGCTTTGGCAAGATTGCGGCACTGGGAAGCCACAAGCAGAAAGAGTATTTTGCAGCGCAGGGCTGGGGCGATATGGATTTCATGAATGATATTGCGATGGAACAGAAGGGACTTGAATATTCAGAGTATGCTTCCAAAGAATCCCTGGCGCAGCAGGGCGGCTATGGTCTGACCAATAAGGGACCGCAGCATGATGAGGCATGGCTGATTTTCATGGATCAGGTAAATAACCAGATCCCTACCTTTGAGGATAAGGCGGAGGCGCTGTATTACTATCCGATGTTTAGAACCTGGTTTGGTCTTCTGGGACTTTGCAAGCTGCCGTGGAATGATATTGTACCGGCTGACAACAGCCTGACCGATGAACCGGCGAAGGTACCGGAGCACGTAGATAACTATCTGGATCTTTATTATGGTGTTACTGGGGTCAAGATTGATAGGGATGAGATGATTAAAATGTCCGAGCGTGTCTACAATTTCCAGCGTGTTTTCAACATTCGTCTGGGCAAGGGACTGCGTGCGAACGACGCGATTCCATACCGCTCCCAGGGACCGGTTACGGAAGAAGAATATCTGTCTCGTCAGGAACGTTACGATGGTCAGCTGGTAGAGCTGGTTGGTTTTACAAAAGAAGAAGTCGAAAAAATGTCCTTAAAGGAAAAGATGGATGCGACCAGAAAGTACAGAGAAGGGGAATATGAGAAGCTGATTGATGCGGTATATCCGAAGCGCGGCTGGAATTTAAACGGCGTTCCGACAATTGCACACCTGAAAGAGCTTGGCATGGATCTTCCGGAGCTTTTGGAAGTAGTTGAGCCGCTTCAGTAAGACTATTCATTAATACGTTGCAGAAGGGAAGTGGATATAATGGTACTGAATAACCGTCCATATCCGGACTGGCATGAAGGACTGACAATCAGGGGTGTGATGGAACACATGAAATTTACCTGGCCCAAGCTGGTCGTGAAGGTAAATGGACAGCTGGTCTGGCCAGAAGACTATGATAAAGTAACACTTGAAGAAGCAGATGATTTGAAGATTTATCATTTACTGGGGGGCGGTTGATTCAGAAAGGAGACGCTGGTTTGGAGATAGACAAAGAACGCTATAAAAGAAATATTCTCCTGCCGGAGGTAGGAGAAGAAGGACAGAAAAAGCTGGCGGAAAGCCGGGTGCTGGTAGTCGGGGCGGGGGGACTTGGATCTCCCGTCAGCCTCTATCTGGCAGCAGCAGGAGTCGGTACGATCGGGATTGCTGATTTTGACCGGGTGGATGTCAGCAATCTGCAGCGGCAAATCCTTTACCGGGAACAGGACATTGGAAAGGCAAAAGCAGAACTGGCGGCGGAGCAGCTTCAGAGCCGGAACCATTCGGTGCAGGTAGAATTATACCCAGAGGGGATTACAGCTGAAAATGCAGAAGAAATTCTTGCAAAGTTTGATGTGATTGTGGATGCTTCGGATAATTTTCCAACCCGCTATCTGCTGAGTGACACATGTATGAAGCTGGGAAAGCCGGATGTATATGGAGCTATCTGTGAATTTGCGGGACAGGTTACCGTGTTCGCATCGGACGGACCATGTCTGCGCTGTCTCTGTCCGGAGGCAGAGGACCCATCCGGAAACCCGAATTCGGCTGCTTATGGTGTGCTTGGCGTGATTCCCGGCATGATCGGGTGTATGCAGGCGGCAGAAGTATTGAAGCTTCTTTTGGGCAAGGGAGAGCCGCTGATTGGAAAAATGCTGTTCATTGATGCCAAAACGTGGTCCACGGATCTGATAGAAGTTCCGGTTCATCCCCAGTGCAGCTGCCATGCACATACTGAACTTCACCGGACGTGAAAATGGTATTAAAAATAGACACTATGAACAATCTCTTTACTTCACAGGAAAAGAATGATAAAATAAATTAAATTGTCGAAAGCAGATGAGGAAGATTATCCACTCTGCTTTCGGCTGGATTCAGGTAAACAAAAAGGTAAATTAGATAACCAGGAATGTTTCCCTGAAATTACGATTATTGAGAAGTTAAGAGGTAAAAGGTAAATGGCGAAGGGTAATAACACAAAAGCAAAAATTGCCCGTGTTGCATGGAAATTGTTTCATGAGAAGGGATATGAGGAGACGACGATCGATGAGATTATCCTGCAGTCTGGAACATCAAAGGGAAGCTTCTATCATTATTATAGTGGAAAGGATGAGCTTCTGGCATCTCTCCCAGAGATCTTTGATGCAAAGTATGAAGAGGTAATGCAGGCGCTGGATCCGGAGATGGACAGCTTTGACAAGCTTATGACGCTCTGCTTCAGTGTACATGATCTGATAGAGTCGGATATCCCGGTAGGGCTTCTGGCGTCACTCTATTCCTCACAGGTGGTGACAAAGGGGGATAAGCATCTTTTAAACCAGAACCGTTTTTACTATAAGATGGTAAATCAGCTGGTCGATGAGGGGCAGCGCCGGGGGCAGATTACCCGCAGTATGCCATATTACGAGATTGCACATATGTATGCACTCTGCGAGAGGGCAATCATCTATGATTACTGCATTTCAGACGGTGGCTATGCGCTTGGAGAGTATACAAGAAAGACAATGCCTCTGCTGTTCGGCGGAGTGCGTGTAAAGCAGGAAGTCAAATAAAAAAGCAGACGGAAAATGCTTCTTAGGGGTATTTTCTGTCTGCTTTTGTGCGTGATAGCCGCGTACAGATCAGGATAGCATTGAGTACCTTTAAAATAAAGGAACCTGGGACGGGAAAATGCAGCTTAAGAAAGGAAAAATGCCAGATGGAACGAGAAAATCAGGAGTACATAAGCATTGTGAATGCAACGGAAAACAACTTGAAACATGTGTCGTTGAAAATTCCGAAAAAGAAAATCACAGTTTTTACCGGTGTGTCCGGTTCGGGCAAATCATCGCTCTGCCTTGATACGATTGCGGCAGAGTCGCGGCGGGAGCTGAATGTGACATTTCCAAGTTTTGTCCAGCAGTTTCTGCCGAAATATGGTCGTCCGGAGGTTGAGCGCATGGAGAATCTTCCGGTCACGATCGTGATCGATCAGAAAAAGCCGGTGGCAAACTCCCGCTCAACGGTCGGCACATACACCGATATCTATGCGCTGCTGCGCCTGCTCTTCTCACGTGTGGGCAAACCGTTTGTCGGCTATTCGGACAGCTTTTCCTTCAACCATCCGAGCGGCAAGTGTGAGCGCTGTGAGGGCCTGGGTGTTGTGACGGAGCTGGACATCCACAAGCTGGTGGATTTTGATAAATGCCTAAACGATGAGGGCGTTATCCAGTGGCCGGCGTTCACGACCGGTGCATGGCGGTGGAAGCGGTACGCGTACAGCGGTCTGTTTGATTTGGACAAGAAGATCAAGGATTATTCGAAGGAGGAGATGGATTTATTTCTCTATTCGCCGCAGATCCGCCTGAAAAACCCGCCGGCAAACTGGCCGAAGTCCGCGAAGTACGAGGGCATTTATCCGCGTATGTACCGCAGTATCATTACATCTAAGGAAGGACAGCTTCACAAGAAGGAGCTGGATCGCATTGTCAGCACCTTTACGTGTCCGGAGTGCCACGGGGCGAGACTGAATGCAAAGATCCGTAGCTGCCTGATTAACGGAAAAAATATCTGCGAGGTTTCGGATATGCCGATCCCGGAGGCGGCAGAGTTTATCCGCCAGATCGACGATCCGCTGGCGCGCGATATCAAGACCGAGATCCTGAAGCGGATGAATGCGCTGATTGAGATCGGACTCAGCTATCTTTCTTTAAGCCGTGGAACCGACACTCTCTCCGGCGGCGAGGCGCAGCGTATCAAGATCGCGCGTTACATCAATTCGCCGCTTACCGATATGATGTATGTGCTGGATGAGCCGAGCGTCGGACTGCATTCGCGCGATATCCAGAATCTCAAAAATTCGCTGATCAAGCTGAAAGAGCACGGAAATACCGTGATGATTGTGGAACACCACCGGGAAGTCATCGCTCTGGCGGATCACATTGTGGATATGGGACCGGAAGCGGGCATAAACGGTGGACAGATCATGTATCAGGGAAGCTACGAGAACCTTTTGAAAGCGGACACTGTGACCGGGCGGATGCTGCGGACGAAAACGCCGATGAAGATGGAGTACCGCAAGCCGAACGGATGGTATCAGGTTGAGCACGCGAAGCTTCATAACTTAAAAGATCTGAGCGTAAAACTGCCGCTTGGCGTGATGACGGTCATCGCTGGTGTGGCTGGTTCGGGAAAAAGCTCCCTGATGGAATATTTTACGAGCCAGTATCCAGGCGAGGTGATCTCGATCCGGCAGAAGGATATCGGTATCAATCTGCGTTCGACCCCGGCGACGTATCTGGATATCGCGGATGCGATCCGGGCGCTTTTTGCGAAAGCGAACCATGTCGCACAGGCATATTTCAGTTTCAATTCCAAGGGCGCCTGCCCGGCGTGCCAGGGAAAAGGTGTAATTATATCGGATATGGCATATATGGATTCGATTGAGACGGTTTGCGAAGTCTGCCACGGAACGCGGTATTCGGAGGAAGTGCTGCACTATCAGTACAAGGGAAAAAATATTGCGGAAGTCATGGATATGACCGTCCGTCAGGCGATCCAGTTCTTTGAAGATGCGGATTTTGTGAAGAAACTCGATACGCTGGTACAGGTCGGACTCGGTTACCTGCATCTGAATCAGTCGATGACGACGCTTTCCGGCGGCGAGCTGCAGCGTGTGAAGCTGGCGAGCAAGCTGGATGAGCGGGGACAGATATTCATTCTGGATGAGCCGACCGACGGGCTTCATCTCGACGATATCCGCCGTCTGATGAAGCTTTTTAACCGGATGACCGATCAGGGCAATACGCTGTTTATCATCGAGCACAGCCTGGATGTGATGAAGGACGCCGATTATATTGTGGAGCTCGGACCGGGCGGCGGCCTCGCAGGCGGCGACCTGCTCTTTGCCGGGACGCCGAAGGAGATGCTGGAAGCGGAGCGGAGTGTGACGCGGGAGTATCTGCGGGAGAGCTTATAAATAAAGAAAAATATCCCGAATGCATCGGAACGTACATTCGGGATATTTTTAACAACACTCAATCAATTCGTTCAAATACCATGGTAGCTTGAAAGATATTTCTTCGCATCCTTAAAAAACGCCGCCACGATCAGGAGAATGATAAACGCGATCGGAAATGCTGCAATGATGGACACGGTCTGCAGGTTTGCCATTGAATTATCACTGAAAATGAGGACCATCGGCAGTAGAATCAGGCTCAGGGACCAGAAGGTTTTGATCGCCATGTGCGGTTCGTCCTCGCTTGTCAGGTTCTTGTAGGAGTAGGCGGAGGCAACCAGTACGATCGCGTCAAAGCTGGTGGCATAGAAGGCGATCATCGCCGCCGCGAGCAGAACGAGGACCATCGGGGCGAGCGGAAGCGTGCGGATGATGGCAGTGATTGTGGAATAGAGGTCGCCACTGGCGGCATAAAGCCCCATGACATCCAGTTTTCCGAACACCTGGAGTCCCAGGCTGTAGTTTCCGAGGATAATAAAGCTTACAAACGTGCCGCCAAGCCCGAACACGTAGCCGCCGAGGATCGTCTGCCGGATCGTACGCCCACGAGAGATGGTTCCGATGAAGAACGGGGCAGCGACGCACCAGACCATCCAGTATGCCCAGTAGAACATTGTCCATGTCTGCGGAAATGAGGTGGTGCGCTGTGGGTCGGTGTAGGTGGAGAGTCCGATAAAGTTCTGTACCAGATTTCCGATGGAGGAAAAGCCGGTTTCGATGATATAGCGTGCTTCACCGCCAAACAGCAGCACATATGCCAGAAGAGCGAAGAAGAGGTAGACGCAGGACGCCGCGAGCTTCTGGATGCCCTTCATGCCGCGCACGACGGAAACGGTGTATACCAGGCAGGTGACTGCCAGAATCGCGATGGTGATGAGGCGGGTGTCGCTGAATCCGAAGAGTTCGGAGACGATCTGGCTCATCAGAGGGGTCGCCAGCGTAAAAGTCGTGGTTGTGCCGGCCAGCAGTGCGAAGACCGCCATCAGATCAATCAGGGTTCCGGCAAGACCGTCTGTGTGTTTTCCGAGGATCGGGCGGCAGGCTTCGGAGTATTTCTGTTTATGGCAGCCGCGCACATGAAGCATGAAGCCAAAGGCAGCGGCGAGCACGACATAGAAGCCCCACGGGATCGGACCCCAGTGAAAGAGCGGGTATGTGCTCGCCCAGTCCTGAATACTGCCCATTTCTGCCAGATGCGGGTCATTGGCGTAGAGAACCCACTCACACAGGGAGTAAAAGAGAATGTCCGCCGCAAGTCCGGAGGTAAACATCATCGAACCCCAGGCAAAATTGGAATAGAGCGGCTTCTCATCCGGTTTTCCGAGCCGGATGGTTCCGTAGCGGGAAAAGGCGATGTAGATTGACAGAAGAAAAATGCCGAGTCCGATGGCAAGGTAGCCGACACCGAAGTTTTCCCCGAGAAAGCTCCGGAGATTTTCCAACACTGCCTTGGATGCATCTGGCGCAGCCAGAAAGCAGAGACAGAGTATTATAATAAGAAGAAATGGGACGACCATCGTGGTCCAGTCCAGGCGTTTTGGCTCTGGCGCTGTTTGGGATTGTGGATTTTGCATGGGAAACCTCCTTTTAAATCATTTGTAAAAATGAGGATTTTTGCAAATGATTCTTGTTCATTTTTTGATAAATAAATTAGATATTGAACACATTATAGCATTGGGAGGAAAAAAAAGCAATGAAAAATTGGGAAAAAAGGGGAATCAATGTAAAAATGCGGCAAATTCCGTTACTGGGCATGTATGCGTGAACAGTAACGAATCGATAGAAAAATGTATGGGAGGCGGCAATGGAAAAATCCTGCCGCCTCCCTACTGCTCAATCTGCACATCAAACCCCAGTCCGCGCAGCATATTCGCATAATTCTCCATATCCTGGCCGGAGAAGGTCTGCTCGCGGGCAAGCGCCGGAGATTGCGTGTATTTTTCATATTTAATGATCCCCAGATTTGAATAGGAGAGCAGAATTACATGTCTGATGTGGTGCTCAGACAAAAGGTGGGCATACCTGCGGGCATCGATGAGCGTGTCGTTGATGCCGGGGGTAATGGTAATGCGGACCGCCACTTTTTTTCCGATAGAGACGGCAAAGTCCAGATTTTCCAGAATCGAATGATTTGAGACGCCGGTGAACTGGACATATTTCTTTTCAGAATAATGTTTTAAATCGATGATAATCATGTCCGCGTTGGCGATGAAGCGGGAGAAAGCCAGCGGTTTGGCGAAAGCGGTCGTCTCAATCGCGGTGCGGATGCCGTGTTCTTTACATTTTTTCAGGACGGCGGTGGCTGCTTCCGGCTGCATCAGCGGATCGCCGCCGGAGAGAATGACGCCGCCATTTCCATAGAGCTCCCGGTCGGCAAGAATTTTTTCCATGATTTCATCCATATCCATCATCTGACCGACGAAATGAAGCATTCGGGACGGACAGTGATCCGTACAGACACGGCAGAATGTACAGGTGTCCGGGGTAAAGGTGAGACGGTTGTCTGAAAATGTCAGACTTCCGGTGGGACATTCGCTGACACAGAGATTGCAGTAGAGACAGTGCTTGCTGTCCCAGAGAATCCGGGTCGGGCGCTCATGCGCCTGCGGTGTTGAACACCAGACACAGCGCAGGGGGCATCCTTTAAAATAAATCGTAGTCCGCAGCCCGGAACCGTCAGCCAATTCATTTCGTTTGATCTTAAATATATTCGCCTGCATGAATACAATACTCCTGAAAATCCTTCTGATATTTATAAAACACGATAAGACATTGAGTATTCCAGCACGGGATGACACCGGAATTTCCGAATGGATTCGTAATACATCTGAATGCAAAATACAGGCTAACTATAGCATAAAGAAGATAAAAAGTAAATGAGACAGTTTCTCCAATTTGCTGCTTGATTTTTTTACAAAGATTTGACAAAAAAGCGGAAATAAATTTTACAAAAAAGCGCTATAATAAAACAGGTTCAAGAGAGAATATGTGTGAACGCTGCGAAAGAGCAGGTTATACAGCGGCAGATTTGCCAACTGGCACATATCGAAAAAGAAACCACGAAAGAATACCGCGAGAGATCGGGCGGCTGGCTTAAAATGAAGCGCGAAAACAGCTGCAGGAAAAAGATGGAAGATGGCGGGGAAGATATGGAATTGAAATATGAACTCTGGAAAGAGAGTATATTTCAAGAAAAAGTTATATGTGAATGTAGGAAGCGTCTGTCGGGATATCGGCGGGCGGTTTTTTGTTTCATAGTAGAATTAAATATATCATTTGTGAAATTACAGTATTATACATAATTTCTATACACAAAAGAGGTATTTGTTTATGTTATGAGCACAGGCTTACAACACTTATTAATAAGAATTAATATAAGGTACTTTTAACGAAAAATTCACGGAAAATCACGCTTACAACGTGAAAAACACGGTTGTATTTAGGAAATAAACTTGTTATAATGGGTGGCTGAAATAGGAAAATGTAAAAAAAGAAAAAAGTTGGGAGGTTACGAAGGTGAAAAGATTGAGTGCGTTTTGCGCGAGCCTGGGATTATTTTTGATGGCAAATCCGATGACGGCTCTGGCAGCAGAACAGGAAGGCGGTGCATCGGCATCCTCTGTGCCGCTCTGGATGTGTATTCCATTTGCGGGACTGCTTCTCTGTATTGCGATTCTGCCGCTTGTGAAGGCAGAATGGTGGGAAGAGCACCAGCCTCATGCGGTTGCTCTTTGGTCAATTCTTTTTATCATTCCGTTTGCGATGCGTTACAGTGCGGGAACAGCACTGGAAACGGTTCTGGAATGTCTGGTCAATGACTATTTGACCTTTATTATTTTGTTATTTGGACTTTTCTGCGTTGCCGGTAATATCACGATGTCCGGTGACCTGGCAGGTTCTCCGCGTGTCAATGTGGGATTACTGGCACTGGGAACCCTGCTTTCAAGCTGGATCGGTACGACCGGTGCCAGTATGCTGATGATTCGTCCGGTTGTCAAGATGAATGCATGGAGAAAGAAGAAACGTCATATCATTATCTTCTTTATCTTCCTTGTATCCAACATCGGCGGATGTCTGACCCCGATCGGTGACCCGCCGTTGCTGATGGGCTTCATGCGCGGCGTACCGTTCTTCTGGAGCTTACATCTGGCGCCGATCTTATTCTTCAATATGCTGGTGCTGCTGACAATCTTCTATTTTATTGATAAGAGGGCATATCGTCAGGATATCGCGAGCGGTCTGAAACCGGATATCAGCAAACCGGGTACCGAAGTGAAGCTGCGCGGCGCGCACAACCTGATTTTCCTGGTTATGATCGTAGCAGCCGTTATTTTAAGCGGTACCTTACCGTCCATGCCGCAGTTCCAGGATGCAGCCGGAAAGGTGCTTGGCATCCACCTGTTTGGAGAGGTAGAATTAAGCTATCCGGCCATCATTGAGATTGTGATCATTCTGGCGGCGGCCTTCCTGTCCTTCAAGACCACGAAGGTTGAGATCCGCCGTGAGAACCACTTTACCTGGGGCGCGATTCAGGAGGTTGCGGTTCTGTTTATCGGTATTTTCATCACGATGCAGCCAGCCCTGATGATTCTGAAAGCAAATGGCGCGAACCTGGGCATCTCCGAGCCGTTTGAAATGTTCTGGGCGACCGGTCTGCTGTCCAGCTTCCTGGATAACACGCCGACCTATCTGGTATTTTTAACAACGGCAGGTGCGCTTGGATTTACGGAGGGCATGGTGACGACGTTAGGAACGGTTCCGATCAAGATGCTGATGGCGATCTCCTGTGGTGCGGTATTTATGGGTGCGAACACCTACATCGGAAATGCACCGAACTTCATGGTTAAGTCGATTGCGGATGAAAACGGTGTGCGTATGCCGTCCTTCTTCGGATATCTGCTCTGGTCGTTCGGTATTCTGGTTCCGGTCTTTGCACTTGATATGCTGTTATTCTTTTTATAGGGGGTGAGTGACGATGAGCAACAATCAGGAACATACCAATACAGATAATATGGAAAATCAGACGCAGCAGGCGCTTGAAAAGGATAGCGCCCAGTATGCGAATGAAGTAACGGGTGCGGAAAATGCAGCCGAAAAGGATTCAGTAGGGAAGAAGCCGGGCAGCACGGTGCTTGGAAGAGATGAAAAACGAATCCGTGAACTGGCGGAGAGTATTTACGATCTGGATGCGGAGGTTTATGCACAGTTAGGTTCTTCTCTGGGACGTGTTTTCAACCGTGACCGGAAGCGCTGCGTGGATGAGCTGACTCATCTGATGCTGACACGCCCGCAGGGTAACCTGGTTCGAAGTGAGATTGCCCTGATCGGAAACATGGCGCGTACCATCGAGAATAAGGAAGAGCGGAAGCTCGTCATGACCGAGTACAACCGGATTCTGACCGAAGTCATGAGTCTGCCGACCAGTTTCGCGAGCGGAGACGTTATCAACGCAGAGCTGGCGAAGCTGAATACATTTAACCTGAAAAACCGTTTCTCCGAAAATGACCACCTGATCGTATGTATCAGCTGGACTTACGGAAGCGGCGGTGTAAATATCGGATTTAAGCTGGCAGATAAGCTGAAAATCAATTTCTACGACGCGGAGATCTTTGAAGCGGTTCTGAAACGTCTCGAGGCTCAGAAGGATTCTATACAGGATTCTGTCAGCTACGGAATCAAGCCGGGAATCAAGAAAGAGCAGGCGCACGATCAGGATGCCAATGTAAACCCGAGTGAGGCATTCATCCCGGAGCGCCATCTGACCCTGCGCCAGCGCATGCGCGAGTTCAGCCGTTTCCACGGACTGCCGAAGCGTGATGCGGTATTCTTCAACGAGAGCGACCTTCTGGTTGACATGGCGAAGAAGGAAGATTTTGTTATTCTGGGACGATGCGGAGATGCCATCATGGCAAACAACAACATCCCACATATCAGTATCTACATCACGGCGCCGTTTGAGCAGCGTATCAAACGTGCGATGGAGATTGACAGCTCCCTGACGGTCAAGCAGGCACGCCATATGTTAAAGCATCTGGATCATGTCCACAGCCAGTACTATCATTACTATACAAACCGAAACTGGGGACATTCCAACAACTATGATCTCTGTATCAACAGTGCCAGCTACGGTATCGATGGAACCGTGGATTTCATCTATCGGATGATCACGGCGCGGGAAGAGGATAAATAAGAGAACGGCTGAAGATGATGGGAGTCAGCGAAAGACAACAGACGCTGCCCCAGATTCTTCGGTCGTTTTTTAATATTTATAGTTTACTGCCAATAGGATGTATAACTAAAAAGATTCAGAATTTTTGCAGCGGAATACTTGCAAATTTGAGGGAAAGCCAGTATACTAGGTACCATATCACAGGGAAGTCCTTCGAAAGCGGAGATTGGAAGAGGCATCCTTCTCGAAAGGAGAAATAAATTATGGAAGAAAGAATTATGCGCCGCGTAGCGGATTCAGCTGTTATCCAGACACAGCTTGTATTAAATAGTCACTTAAATGGTGCTGGTCGTTTGTTTGGCGGTCAGCTGATGGAATGGATCGACGTTGTAGCGACCGTTGTTGCGCGCCGCCACGCGCACTGCAATCCGACAACTGCATCGGTTGATAACCTGCAGTTCAAAGAGGCAGTCCACCTGAACAATACCCTGATTATCGAGGGTAAGCTGACTTACGTTGGAAGAACCTCCATGGAAGTGCGTGTCGATACATTCGTAGAGTCTTTAAGCGGCGCACGTAAACTGGTTAATACCGCTTATGTGGTTATGGTAGCGCTGGATGAAAACGAGCATCCGATGGAAGTTCCGGGACTGCTTGTCGAGACCGATGAGGAGAAGGCAGAGTGGGAAGCTGGCGTGAAGAGAAACGACTTGCGGAAACACCGCCGTGCGGAGAACTACTAATCGGCAGTGTTTTTGTTTGGGAAAGGGAATTTGCATAAACCGGAAACAGATGTAATAAGATGTAAAAAACGTTCTCAGGGGAACTCCCATGAAGGAATATATCGAGGAACGGGCGGTTGCGATCGCTAATTACATCATAGACTACAATGCGACAGTGCGGCAGGCGGCCCGGAAATTTGGGATCAGTAAATCTACCGTGCATAAAGATGTGGCCGAGCGCCTTTCCCATATCAATCCGCCGCTTGCATCACGGGCGCGTGTGGTACTGGACATCAACAAAGCGGAACGCCATATCCGGGGCGGGATGGCGACGAAAGAAAAATATGAGCATGAGCACCAGCTGCGCGCGTGCAGCCGGGACGAGAAATAGAAAAGCTGGTAAAATTGAAGCTGAAAGCAGAAAAAGGGGCATTCCGCCTGGACGGGCGGAGTGCCATTTTTTCTGCTTCATTGCAAACTATTTCAAAATATGCTATAGTAGCTTCGATTCATAAAGCTATATGTCAGCCAGATTCAGGCATATGGCAGCGTAGGAGGAACGGGAAAATTCTGAATTGAAAGATAAAAAACAAAGAGGAAGAATGATAGATGGAACCAAGACAGGCAATCCTGGTAGTCAGCTTCGGGACAAGCTACAATGACAGCCGAGAAAAGACGATCGGAGCGGTTGAGCGTGCAGTGGCGGAGGCATTTCCGGCATATGAGGTGCGCCGGGCATTTACCAGCCAGAGGATCATTGATAAATTGAAAAAGCGGGATCAACGGTCGATCGACAATTTGAAGGAGGCACTTGACCGGGCAGCAGCCGATGGGATTAAAAGTCTGATTGTGCAGCCGACCCATCTGATGGATGGATTTGAATACATGGATGTAAAAGCGGAAGTGGAAGCGAATCAGGGGCGTTTTGAACGGCTGGCGCTGGGAGCACCGCTTCTTGCCAGTGAAGCGGATCTGGATGCGGTGATTCGGGCGATGGCAGGAGAATTGGACGGATATGACGATGGAAAAACGGCACTCTGTCTGATGGGGCATGGGACGGACGCGGCTTCCAATCAGGTGTATCAGAAGATGCAGGATAGGATGATCGAGGGCGGCTATGCAAATTATTACATCGGAACCGTGGAAGCGCAGCCGGATTTACAGGCGGTGATCGAGAAATTGGGCGCGCAGAAACACTATCAGAGGGCGGTGCTGCAGCCGCTCATGGTGGTTGCAGGCGACCATGCGAATCAGGATATGGCAGGTGAAGAGGAGGATTCCTGGAAGAGCCGCCTGGAACGCGCCGGATACCAGGTGGAATGCCGCATCCGGGGACTGGGAGAGGTTGAGGCGATCCGGAAGCTGTATGTGGCGCACGTGAGAGAGGCAGAGTGGGAAAAATGAAGAAAATAGGATGGATAATGGGAAAGAAAAGGTTACTGTACACGGGTAGGCACTTTTGGAACCGAAAGTGCCGTAAGAAAACGTGGTGGCAGCAGGAATTTGCCGTATTTAAATGCGAAGCCACGGCAAATTCCGTTACTGGGCACGTATGCGTGAACAGTAACAAGAAAATGGCACTTAGGATGGCTGGGCTGTCGCTTATGGGGGTGCTGCTCTTGAGCGGCTGTGGAAATACGGGAAAGAGTGCGGTGGCGGCAGCGTCGTCTACATCTGCCAGTGAGACATCCAATGAGGCGGGGAAAGGTTCGAAAGTGTCCCAGCCGGCAGAAAACGTGGATGCACAGGTGGCGGAGGCATCACTTCCACAGCCGGGTGAGGTGATCAGTGCGTCCCTGACCTGGAAATCGCGGATGGAGCTTGCCTATGCGACCCAGTTTGCGGTCGATACCTATGAGGATGCGGACGGGATGCAGTACGAAGCAGTTTCGGTTGCGGATGGAAGCCGTTTTCTTCTGATTCCAGAGGGCGGAAAGGTGCCGGAAGATCTTCCAGATTCGATCCAGGTGCTTAAGCGCCCGGTCAAACAGATTTATTTGGTAGCGACCGCGACCATGGATATGTTTCGGATGCTGGGAGCGCTCCCGGATATCCGGTTTTCGGGAACCGATGCGTCGGGCTGGTACATTCCGGAGGCAAAGGAGGCGATGGAGAATGGGTCAATTCTCTACGCAGGCAAGTACAGCGAACCGGATTATGAGCGGATCGTCTCGGAGGGCTGCGGTCTGGCAATAGAAAATACGATGATTCTCCATTCGCCGGAGGTAAAAGAAAAGCTGGAAAGCTTCGGAATCCCGGTGCTTGTGGATCATTCCAGCTACGAAGCACATCCGCTGGGGCGGACGGAATGGATCCGCCTGTATGGAGTGCTGACCGGAAAAGAAAAAGAGGCGGAAGCGGCATTTGCAAAGCAGGAAGCGGCGTTGCAGCGTGTTACAGAAGAAGGTTCGGATGCGGAGAACGCAGGCGGGAGCGTAAAAACAGAACAGACGGCACAGGCGGAAAAGCCGTCGGCGGCATTTTTCTATATTACGAACCAGGGCAGCGTGAACGTGCGCCGTTCCTCTGATTATATACCGAAAATGATAGAATTAGCGGGCGGCAGATACATATTCGGGCATCTGGGGGATGACGGAAAGCGGTCTTCGACCGTCAATATGCAGATGGAAGAATTTTATGCAGCCGCGAAAGAATCCGATTATCTGATTTATAACAGTACAATCGACGGGGAGATTCACTCAATTTCGGAGCTTTTGGCAAAAGCGCCGGTTCTCAAGGATTTCAAGGCGGTACAGGCGGGAAATGTCTGGTGCACGACGAAGAATCTCTATCAGGAATCCATGTCGGTTGGAGCAATGCTGGAAGATATCCATGCGATTTTCAGCGGAAGCCAGGAAGATGGGACATATCTGTATAAATTACAGTCGTGAGGACAAGATAGATGGGAGAAACGATGCCTTCAGTACCAGAAGCAAACAGACAAAAACAGGAAAAAGGACAAAGAAACCTGGCGCAGGCAGGCAGACAGGTGCGGATCGCAGGCGCATTTCTGCTTCTGATTATGCTGCTGCTCCTGTCGCTTATCTGGAGTATCTGTTCAGGCAGTGTATCGGTTCCGATCATGGAATTTTTACAGGAACTGCGGGAGCCTAAGCTGCGTGGAATGGCGTGGACGATCATCTGGGAGATCCGTCTGCCGCGCGCGCTGGCGGCGCTGATCCTTGGCGGGGCGCTGGCACTGTCAGGGTATCTGTTACAGACCTTTTTCCACAATCCGATCGCGGGTCCCTTTGTGCTGGGAATTTCTTCCGGTTCAAAACTTTTGGTGGCACTTGTGATGGTCGGATTTCTGGAATGGAATATTACGATCAATTCGGGGATGCTGGTGGCAGCGGCATTTGCCGGAGCGCTTCTCTCTATGCTGTTTGTGCTCCTGGTCGCGCGGAAAATGGAACAGATGGCAATGCTGATCGTCGGGGGCGTGATGATCGGCTATATTTGCTCGGCAATCACGGATTTTGTTGTGACCTTCGCCAGCGATGCGGATATTGTCAACCTGCATAACTGGTCGCGCGGAAGTTTTTCTGGTATGACCTGGGAAAATGTGGCAGTCATGGCGGGCGTGACCTTTGTCTCAGCGGCAGCGGTGTTTCTGTTATCCAAACCGATCGGCGCATACCAGATGGGGGAGACGTATGCGAAAAGTATGGGAGTCAATGTCGCACATCTGCGTTTCTTTATGGTGATTTTGTCCAGCATCTTATCTGGCTGCGTAGCGGCATTTGCCGGTCCGGTTTCCTTTGTTGGAATCGCGGTTCCGCATCTGATCCGCTGGCTGTTTGCCGATACAAGACCGCTGGTGCTGATTCCGGGCTGTTTCCTGGGCGGAAGCGTGTTCTGCCTGTTCAGCGACTGGCTGGCGCGGACGGTCTTTGCCCCGACGGAATTGAGCATCAGCACGGTAACAGCTGTCTTCGGTGCGCCGGTCGTGATTTTTGTGATGATGCGGAAACATCGAAAGAGCACCTGAAGCATAGAGCAGCAGAGGAGAAAATACCATGAATCCAGAAACTGAGGAGAAGATCTACTTTTATACAGAGGACTTACAGGTTGGATACGGTGGAAAACAGATCTTAAATCCAGTCCGGATCGGGATAAAGAAGGGTGAGATCCTGACTTTAGTCGGACCGAATGGAGCCGGAAAATCGACCATTTTAAAGAGTGTCGCCGCGCAGCTTCCCCCTCTGGGAGGTGCGGTTTACCTGGACGGCGCGGACCTTCTGGGAATGAAGGGAACGGAGCGCGCACGGCGGATGGCGGTCATGTTTACGGAAAAGGTCCATGCAGAGTGGATGACCTGCCGGGATGTTGTGGCAGCCGGGCGTTATCCGTACACGGGGCGGTTTGGTGTCCTCTCGGAGGAGGACTGGAAGGCAGTTGATGAGGCGATGGAGGCAGTGCAGGTATCAGAGCTTCGGGAGCGGGACTTCCAGACGCTCAGCGATGGTCAGCGGCAGCGGGTGATGCTGGCGCGGGCGCTCTGTCAGGAGCCGGAACTGCTGCTTCTCGATGAGCCGACTTCCTATCTGGATATCCGTTATAAGCTGGAATTTATGTCGGTCTTGCAGGAGCTGGCGCGCCGCAAGAAGGTGGCAGTCATTTTATCCATTCATGAACTTGATCTGGCGGAGCGCGTCTCTGACTGGGTACTGTGCGTCAGCCCGGGGCAGGAAAGTCAGTTTGGACGCCCGGAAGAGATGCTGACGCCGGAACATCTTTCTGAGCTTTTCCAGGTCGAGGAAGGGCGCTTCCGTCAGACAGGCGGCAGTATGGAGCTTCCACGTCCGGAGGGGGCACCAGAGGTGTTTGTGCTGGCAGGAGGAGGAAGCGGGCGCGCTGTCTTCTGGCAGCTTCAGAGAGCTGGAACCACGTTTGCGGCAGGGATCGTATCGGAAGCCGACTTAGATTATCCGGCGGCTTGTACATTGGCGTCCAGATTGATTGCAGTCCCCGCATTTGAAGAAATATCAGAGGAAAAGGAACAAGAAGCTAGAGAATGTCTGGATGCGTGCCAGTGCGTGATTGCGTGCCGCAGGCAGTATGGGGGCTGGGCGGCGGCGAACGACCGGCTGCTGGCGTATGCCAGGGAAAAAGGAAAAAAGATTGAATATCACAACCTTCCGCTTCATAAAATGCAGTAAATCAAAGCATTTTGCCGCGTGGCTGCGTGCAGGGGAGAGGGAGGTTTTTTATTTGATGAAAAGTAAGAAAAGCAGGAAAAAATGGCTTCTAAGCCTTATGGCTGTGATGGGAATCTTTCTGGCGGGGGTCTATGCGGTTGCATGCGGCGGTGAAAAACAGGCAGAAAAATTGCGGGATCTGGAATTTGCCGTCATAGGTCCCGATGAGACGCCGCAGGAGCTGACGCAGATCATAGAAGAAAAGAAGAACGATTCCTTCCGCCTGACTTACACAAGCGGAAATGACCTCTACATAGCTGCCGGGTACGGCAAGCAGGAGACCGGCGGCTACAGCATTACGGTTCCGGAGTTGTACCTGACGGACAATTCGATCATCGTCAAGACCGAGTTAAAAGGACCGGAGAGAAGCGAGCCGACCGGGGAAGAGCCGTCGTATCCGTATATTGTGCTGCGGACGGAACTGCTGGAGGAACCAGTGGTATTCCAGTAGTTTCCTATGAAACAAAAAAACAGGAACCGGCGAGAGTATCATCCGGTTCCTGTCTTTATGCAGTTTCTGCAGAACGATTTCCGCAAGATTTCCTATATGAGTATAAGACTGGTTTCCTGATTACAGGGAAAGAGCCTCTTTAACCTTGGAAATGATGTGAAGTCCGATGTCTCTGGAAGCATCTACGGACTGAGCGCCGATGTGCGGGGAAACGATGAAGTTGTCGCACTCGAACAGCGGGCTTGCGAATGTATCATCACCTGTCAGACCGCTGCCAGCCAGCTCGTTCTCCATAACGTCTGCTGCGTAGCCGCCGATCTTACCAGCTTTCAGAGCCTCGTACATATCTTTCTCGTTTACGATACCACCACGGCTCATGTTCAGAACAACTGCGTCATCCTTCATCTCAGCGATGGACTTAGCGTTGAACAGATCCTTTGTATCTGGTGTCAGCGGTACGTGGATAGATACGAAATCAGCTACCTTTAACATCTCGTCTACGGACATGCCAGTTGCATGCTCTTTCTCGAAATCTTCCGGTTTCAGGAATGGATCGTAAGCAACAATAGTCATACCAAATGCACGGCCAAGTTCGCCGACTCTCTTACCGATACGACCGAAGCCCATAACGCCCAGAGTCTTGCCGCGAAGCTCACGACCTTCGAATTTATATTTGTTCCACTCGTGTTTTACTTTTACATCGTAGTTAGCTGTGAAAGTACCACGGGAGATATCTAACATCTTGGAAATGGTCAGCTCTGCAACTGCGTTAGCGTTTAAGCCCGGTGCGTTGAAGATCTGGATTCCTTTGGATTTTGCATAGTCCATATCAATGTGGTTCAGACCAACGGAGCAAACGCCGATAACCTTCAGGTTCTTAGCAGCGTCGATGATCTCCTGATCGATCTTCGGATCTACACGCATGATCAGAACGTCTACGTCACCGATTTCAGCTAATAACTGATCCTTGGTGGACGGCAGATTCTCTGCAGTTTTAACTTCCATGTATTTGCTGAGTTCTTCAGCAATACCAGCGTATACTTTGTCAATGATAAGACACTTCATAGTTTAATTTCCTCCGCTCTTATTTTGTAAAATGTACCTATATGCAAGTATACCTAAAATCTGCTGTCCAGTCAAGTCATTTTGCCGTACCAAAAAGAAACTCGTATTCGATTTTTTGTATAACACTTATAAGTAAGTGCTGGATAAAAAGGTGTTTTTGTAGAAAATGCCGCGAGAGCGATTTATAAATTGTATTTTGAGACAGGGCAGACTATAATAAAGGTACGATGCAGTTCAAAGTCCGGTTCCGGACGGCATTCGATGATTCTGCCTGCAAAGAGGGCATCTGTGATTCACAGAAATATCCGGGTATTTATGAAATTTCATAATGCATTTTTTGTTTCAGGAGAAACTGCGTCCTATGAAACAAAAAAGCAGTCATATGATTTCGTGGTGCTGAATATAAGTATCATATCGGCATTTAGAAAACATGGCATCTTATATCTTGAATGATATTTGTGTGTGATGCGGTATTTTATGCTGATTTAAACGCAGGACAGAAAATTTCAGGTTACTGTTCATTTAATGCGAAGCCACGGCAAATTCCGTTACGGAGCACGTATGCGTGAACAATAACAATTTTAGAAAGGATGGAGAAGGTTGAGAGAGGAGTATGGAAATTTAGAACGTGCTTACGAAAGAATGCGGTTCGGCTGGCAGGAGACATTTGCCGGGGAATGGCAGAAGGGGAGAATGTATGGGGAAAAAAGAAGACAGAAGATATGGCTGGAGGCTGGCAGTGCTGACATTTGTGCTGCTGTGCCTGCAGGGCACCGGCGGACAGGCTTACGCACAGGAAGATAAGGCGGGAGAACGGCGGATCCGTTATTCTTCTTCCTATTTGAAAGAGGCTGAGATACCAGAAGCGCCGGAAGAATATCTGGAAGAGGGGGAAATTACCTACCGGCTTGTGGGGACAGAGATAGAGGCGGTGCCGGTGCGCGGCAGAACGCGGGAGGTTTCGGGGGAGATGGTCTATCCATCCGTGACGCGGGAACAGGAGATCCCGGCGGGAGCGCCGATGGAGGTGGAGGATCGGGAGAGCCGGAAGACGGTATCGGTTATGTTGGATCTGAAAAGAACCTCTTATGAGAACGAACACTGGCAGGATGGATTTGAGATTTCGGTCGTATTTCACGAATACGGGGCAGACACATACCGGCTGGGTGGAACTGCCGTGATGCATGATGAAAAAGTGCCGCCATTGGAGGCGTGCAGGGAAGAACTGCTTGCAAGTGCAGGGCTATCGGAGGATAAGGTGCAGATTGAGTCGGCAAGCTGGGAGGGAGATGCTTATCGGGATGAGGCTGGCATCTGGTGCCGCAATGCGGCGGTACAGGCAAAACGCCGCGTATGGGACTGCCGGGCAGTGTACGGGGGAACGGTCAGACTTCCGGCATATGAGCGTTACCGGAGGCGGATGGAGTATGAAAAAGCGGAACCGGATGTGGAAGAGATGACAGAAATAGAAGCGGATCCGGGAACTCTGGTGGAAACAGAGACTGCGCCGGTGGAAAACCTCCCGCTTCCGTTCTGGAGACGGTGGATTCACTACGGACTGACGATCAGTGTAAGTCTGCTGCTGCTTTTACTGGCATGGCTTGGATTTCGGCAGCTGCGGCGGATGGCGCGTGAAAAAAACGAACGGTAGGTTATGTGAGCGCAGTTGATAAAAGGAAAAAAGTGCCGTATACTAGAAAACTGGTAAGCTGGCGGTTATGGTTCGTGTAAAAAAAATTTGAAATCAGAGGCACGGCGTGAGGATATGCCGGCAGCCAGAATCGGGGATCAGACCAGAAAGAAGAGGGAAAACGGCGTGACAAGAGATGTTGTATTTAAAATGGAACGTCCGGGACTGGTAGAAGTCGGACAGACAGTAGAGGTGACGGAGTCGGTGACGCCGTTTAATGTCAATTATATGATTGAACCGGCGGTGGCGATGTCGGGGCTTTTTAAGCTGAATGATCGGATTCCCGCCGATCACGGCGTGGTAAAGGCGATCGAGGAAAATGACCGCGGTTACTATGTGACGGTTACGTTTGAGTATGAATAAAAGGACAGAAAGGGAAAAAGATGGCAGGAAAAATACCGAACGATCCGATTATGTGCCTGAGCTTTGTGAACACACAGCTCAGAGATTTTTACCCGGATTTAGATGAATTATGCAGTGCGTTTGATACAGAACGGTCGGAGCTTGAGAAGAAGCTGCAGGCGGTGGGATATACCTATGACAGAGAAAAGAACCAGTTCCGCTAGGGCACGGTCAGGCTTTACGCTGGCAGAGCTGCTGATTGTGACCGGGATTGTGTCGATTCTCGTTGCAGTTTCGATCCCGATCATGTCCGGACAGGTACAGAAAGCGAAGGAAGTGCGGGCGAAAGCCGAGGCGAGGATTCTATGCACGGCGCTCTGGATGTATCTTCATGATTTGGATGAGCAGGGCATTCATCCGGAAAGCTGGGAGCTGATGATGGATCTGGGTGGTTCTTTCCGGGATCTGGGAGAAAATCCGCTGGAAAACTATCTGGATGGAGAGATTTCTGAGGATGTGTCTATCTACAGCGTGTATTACAGCGATACCCTGGAAAGCTATGGGGGAATCTTGTGCGAGATAGGTGGAATCGAGGTGGAAGCGCTGATCAGCGGAAAGACGGAGATTGTGAATCCATAAAAAATAGAGAGGCAGGTTACTGTTCACAGGTAGGCACTTTTGGAACCGAAAGTGCCGTAAGAAAACGTGGTGGCAGCAGGAATTTGCCGTATTTAAATGCGAAGCCACGGCAAATTCCGATACTGGGCACGTATGCGTGAACAGTAACAGAGGCAGGATGTCTTACAAGGAAAGTCTTGTAAAACCCTGCTTCTTTCTATATAATGAGACAGTAAAGCAGTCTGTCTGAAAATGAAAATAGCAGGATAAAAACCAGACGGTTTCGGACAGATACAAGAGAAAAGAGAGGTATCAGTATGTTTCGCGCGATAAAGATAGTAGGAACGATCGTCAGCTTCCTTGTTGGTTCCATCGGCACATTGCACCGTATGGATAAACAGGGACAGGTAGATCCGGTCGCAGTGGAGGAAGAAAGCACCCAGATGGTGCGTAATATTTTTGAAAAACTGCTCAAAATGGCAGGTGTGACGGTAGAGGTGCGCGGATATGAAAAGATTCCGCAGGGTCGCCCGGTGCTCTATGTGGGAAACCACCGGAGCTATTTTGATATCTTGGTTGGCTATACGACGGTTCCGGGACTGATGGGATTTGTGGCAAAGAAAGAGATGGAGAAGATTCCGCTTTTGTCAAAATGGATGCTCAATGTCAACTGTCTGTTTTTAGATCGGAATAATATAAAAGATGGTTTAAAAACGATTCTGGCGGGGATCGAGAAGGTGCGCCGCGGCGTTTCTGTCTGGATTTTTCCGGAGGGAACCCGCAATAAAAATGAACAGCTTTCAGATCTGCTTCCATTTAAAGAGGGAAGCTTAAAGATTGCAGAGAAATCTGGCTGTCCGGTTGTTCCAGTGGCGATCAAGGGAACAGCGGAGGTCTTTGAGAAGCATATTCCGCTTATTTGTCCGAGCCATGTCGTGATTGAGTTCGGCGAGCCGTTCATCGTGAAAGAGCTGGATCCGGAGAACCGGAAGTTTGTCGGCGCATATACAAGAGAAAAGATCGCAGAGATGCTTTCAGAGATGGAAAAGGAGAACAACTAGGAGATGGATTTGCTGGAGATAAGAGGGCGTCTGGATCAGATTGACACCCAGATAGAAAAGTTATTTGAGGAGAGAATGCGCCTTTGCAGCGAGGTGGCAGAGTATAAGATCGCGACCGGAAAGGCGGTTTACGATGCTGAGCGTGAGAAACAGAAGATCGAGTCAGTTCAGGCGATGGCAGAGGGCGAGTTCAACAAGCAGGCGGTTGCCGAGCTGTTTTTGCAGATGATGACGCTGAGCCGCCGGTATCAGTATCAGACGATCGCAGGGCGCGTCGGCGGTCCGGATCTGGGCTTCCATAAGGTGGAGAAGCTTGAAACGGCCGGAAAACGCGTGGTGTTCCAGGGATTAGAGGGCGCTTACGGTCATGCGGCGGCGCTACAGTTCTTTGGAAAAGACGCGGATATCCATCATGTACGCCGGTTTGAGGATATGATGGTGGAGATTCAGGAGGGAAAAGCTGATTTTGCGGTGCTTCCGATTGAAAATTCTTCCGCCGGTGCCGTGACGGACAACTATGATCTGCTTTTAAAATACGACAATGTGATTGTGGCGGAGACATTTCTGCCGGTACACCACTACCTGCTTGGCACACCGGATGCGGAACTTTCCGATGTGAAGCGTGTTTATGCACATCCGCAGGCGCTGATGCAGAGCAGCGACTTCTTAAACCAGCACGACTGGCAGCAGCTAAGCATGGAAAATAATGCTGTGGCGGCACAGAAGGTACGCGATGAGAAGGATCCGTCACAGGCGGCAGTCGCAGGTGAGGTAGCAGGAGAGATTTACGGACTCAAAAAGCTGGCAGGTCCGATCAACAACTGTCCGGACAACACGACCCGTTTCCTGATTCTGGCGAAGGATCGCGTCTATCAGGCGAGCGCAGAGAAAATCAGCCTCTGCTTCGAGCTGCCGCACCGCAGCGGTACGCTGTACAGCATGCTCGGCAATTTTATTTTCAATGATGTCAATATGCGGATGATCGAGTCCCGCCCGATCCCGGAGGAGAGTTGGCAGTACCGCTTCTTCGTGGACATCGAGGGAAACCTGGAGGATGCCGGTGTGCAGAATGCACTGTACGGAATCATGCGCGAAGCGAAAAATGTAAAAATATTAGGAAATTACTAGACTCTTTAGCTTAGGACAAGATGAAATGGGTTACTGTCCGCGGGAGGCATTTTTGGAACCGAAAGTGCAGCAAAAGAATGTGATGGTAACCGGAAAGGCAAAATGATGGAAGAAAGAAGAAAAAATACGATGATTTTATATCGCAACCTGCGGTATCAGCAGTTATTTGACGATATGTGCAGCCTCTTAAAACCAGAGGAAGGCGGGGCACGCCCGGATGCGTATGCATGTGCGAGCCAGCTCATCGATCTGGCAGTGACCTATGGATTCCGCGGAAACCTGTGGCATTGTTTCCTGGCGTTCTGCATGGCAAACAATGAAAATGCCTACAGCACATCCTGCGAGATCATCGGACCGGTCGGCGGCAGCTTAAGCGAGCTTGCCCGTCACGATTTTGCACAGGTCAGAGAGCTTTTTTCCCTGGATATTGCCCGTCTGGACGAGGCTGAGAACGGCATCTGGTCGGAGATGAAGCATTACGAAAATGCGCTGGAAAACAGCAAGGCGTTCAACCACCGCATCCGCGACCGGATCGTTGAATTATCGGTTTCACTGGAGAATGCGGAGAGTGATCAGGAATTTCAGGATATCGTGACCGAATTTTATAAAGAATTTGGTGTCGGCAAGTTTGGTCTTAACAAAGCATTCCATATTATCATGGATGACGAGGCAAAGCAGGTCGATATCGAGCCGATCACGCGCGTGGAACATATCGAGCTGAACGATCTGGTCGGCTATGAGCTGCAGAAAGCCAAGCTGATTGAGAATACCGAGGCATTTATCGAGGGGCGCGCGGCAAACAATTGCCTGCTTTTCGGTGACAGCGGTACTGGTAAATCATCCAGTATCAAGGCGATCTTAAATCAGTATTATGACCGCGGACTCCGCATGATCGAGGTGTACAAGCACCAGTTCCGCGGACTGTCAGATGTCCTGGAGCAGATCAAAGACCGCAACTACAAATTTATCATTTATATGGACGATCTTTCCTTTGAGGAATATGAGCTGGAATATAAATATCTGAAAGCAATCATTGAGGGTGGTCTCGGCATTAAGCCGCAGAATGTCCTGATTTATGCGACATCGAACCGCCGTCACTTAATCCGCGAAAAATTCAGCGATAAGCGCGAGCTGGACGACGATCTGCACTCCAACGATACGGTGCAGGAAAAACTGTCCCTGGTTGCGCGTTTTGGCGTCACGATCTACTATGGCTCACCGGACAAGAAAGAATTCCAGAACATCGTCCGCGTACTGGCAGACAAATACCACATCCATATGCCGGAGGCAGATCTGCTTCTGGAAGCCAACAAGTGGGAGTTAAGCCACGGCGGGCTGTCCGGACGTACTGCCACCCAGTTTATTGCAAACTTACGCAGCAAGCTGAAAGGAGAGATCAAGTAATATGACCGTTAAAACCTTTGCCGCTATTGATGTGGGTTCCTTCGAACTGGAGCTGGGAATTTTCGAGATTTCTGCTTCCGCCGGAATCCGCGAGATTGATCATGTGCGCCATGCGCTGGCGCTTGGCAAAGACACGTACAATGACGGACGTTTGAGCCACGAGATCGTGGAGGAAATGTGCGAGGTCCTGAATAAGTTCCGGGAAGTGATGAAAACATACCGGGTATCGGATTACCGGGCATTTGCGAGCAGTGCGCTTCGGGAGGCGCGGAACAGCCAGATGGTATTGGACCGGATTCTGGTGCGTACCGGACTCCGGGTCCGCACGATGAACAACTCGGAGCTGCGTTTTAAGAGTTATAAAGCTGTTGCAGCCAGGGAGGAAGAATTCCAGCGCACCGTGAAAAACGGCGCGGCGCTGATGGATGTCGGATTCGGAAGCACCCAGATCTCCCTCTTTGATGAGGAGGTACTGGTATCGACGCAGAACCTTCTGCTCGGCGTGCTGCGCTTAAGCGAAATGTCAGCACACTGGCGCGTCGATTACCGGAAGATCCCGGCGATCATCGACGAGCTGGTAGAAAATGAATTATACACATTCCGGAAGATATTTTTAAAAGAGCATCAGATTGAGACGCTGATTGCGACCGGCGAGACAATGAACTATATGATCAGCCGCGGCATGCATGAAAAAGGCGGGGCGCGGTTCACGGCAAAGGAATTTGGCGTGTTCTGCGAGAAGCTGATTGGAATGTCCTCGGAGGAGATTCAGGAGCGCTATGAGCTGCCGCAGGATTACGCAGAAGTGCTGATTCCAAGTGCGATTCTCTACCGGAAGGTATTAGACATGACGGGTGCTTCCTATATCTGGGCACCGGGGACGACACTTTGCGATGGTATCGCAGCAGAGTACGCACAGGAAAACCGTCTGGTCCGCTTCCATCATGATTTTGAGGCAGATATTCTTTCAACGGCGCGCCAGATGGCGAAGCGCTACCGCTGCCACGGCGCACATGTGCGCGAGGTAGAGCGGTCGGCGGAGATGATCTTTGATGCAACGAAAAAATACCATGGTCTGGGAGCGCGGGAACGCCTGCTTTTAAAGATCGCAGCGACCCTGCATGACTGCGGCAAGTTTGTCAGCATCACGCGCGGTTCGGAAAGCTCGTACCAGATCATCATGGATACGGAGATCATCGGAATTTCCCATCTGGAGCGCGAGGTTGTAGCCAATATCGTGCGCTACAACATTCAGGAATATGCCTACGATGAGGTCATCCTGGAGTCGGATCTGTCCCAGTATGCGGGGCTTGGAACCTCCCGGAGAGAGCTGACGATCCTGATTGCGAAGCTGACGGCAATTTTGCGTCTGGCCAATTCGATGGACCGCAGCCACCGCCAGAAGCTGAGCGACAGCCGCATCGCTGTGCGGAACGGCAGTCTGGTGATTACGACGGACTGTCCGGAGAGTATCGTGCTGGAGCAGTATTCATTTGACCAGAAGGCAGATTTCTTTGAGGAAGTCTTTGGAATACGGCCTGTACTCAGGCAGAAAAGAGGGGTATAAGGATGTCGGATGCAGTGTTGAAATACGGAGAACCTGAAAATTATGTAAACCGTGAACTGAGCTGGCTGGAATTTAACTACCGGATTCTGGGTGAGGCGCGCGATAAGACGACCCCACTGTTTGAACGCCTGAAATTTTTAAGCATCACGCGTCGAACCTGGATGAGTTTTTCATGGTCCGCGTGGCATCCCTCAAGGACATGGTTCACGCCAATTATACGAAGCGGGATATTGCGGGTATGACGGCACAGGAACAGCTGGATGCGATCGATGTAAAAACGCATGAGCTGGTCGAGAATCAGTACCGGACCTACAACCGGATGCTCCTGCCGCTCTTAAAACAGCACGGTCTGCGCGTGGTCACCGAGCATGAGAAGCTTACGAAGGAAGAAGCGGTGTACGTTGATCGGTATTTTGAGGAATCGGTCTACCCGGTCCTCACGCCGATGGCGGTTGATTCTTCCCGCCCGTTCCCGCTTATTCACAATAAATCGTTAAATATCGCCGCGCTGGTCCGCAAGAAAAAAGGAGACGGCGAGCTGGAATTTGCGATGGTCTGCGTGCCGGGCGGGCTTCCACGCGTGGTGGAGCTGCCGTGCCAGGAGGGCAAATCTATCATTTATCTGGAAGAAGTCATCGAGCGGAACATCGACAAATTGTTCTTAAATTATGATATTATCAGCTGCCATCCGTTCCGTGTCATGCGAAATGCCGATCTGAGCATCGACGAGGATGAGGCGGAGGATCTGCTCAAGGAGATCGAGCAGAAGCTCAAGAAACGCCAGTGGGGCGAGGTCATCCGCCTGGATATCGAGAAAAAGGCGGACAAGCGCCTCTTAGACATCCTCAAAAAGGAGCTGCACGTTGGCGGGCACGCGATCTATGAGATTGACGGGCCGCTTGATCTGACCGTCCTCATGAAGGTGTTCGGTCTGCCGGGCTTTGATGAATTTAAGACACCGCCGTATACGCCGCAGCCGGTTCCGGCGCTGATGAATGAGGATGATATTTTTGCCAATATCCGCAAAGGCGATATATTGCTGACCCACCCGTTTGAGACTTTTGAGCCGGTCGTCAATTTTATCAAGAAAGCTGCCCGCGACCCGGAGGTGCTGGCGATCAAGCAGACACTCTACCGTGTCAGCGGCAACTCCCCGATTATCGCGGCGCTCGCCGAAGCGGCGGACAATGGAAAACAGGTGTCGGTTCTGGTTGAGCTGAAAGCCCGTTTTGACGAGGAAAACAATATTCTCTGGGCGAAGATGCTGGAAAAAGCCGGCTGCCACGTTATCTATGGTCTGCTGGGGCTGAAAACACACAGTAAGATCACGCTGGTGGTGCGCCGCGAGGAAGAGGCATCCGCCGCTACGTCCATCTGGGAACTGGAAATTACAATGATTCGACGGCAAAACTCTACACCGACTGCGGTCTTTTAACCTGTGATCCGCTGATCGGTGAGGATGCGACTGCAGTCTTTAACATGCTGTCGGGTTATTCGGAGCCGCTTGGCTGGAACAAGCTGTCGCTGGCGCCGCTGTGGCTGCGCGGACGTTTTCTGCGCCTGATCCAGCGGGAAACGCGCAACGCCCGCGAAGGTATTCCAGCGCGGATCGTGGCAAAGATGAACTCCCTGTGCGACCGTGAGATCATTGCGAGTCTTTACGAGGCGTCCAATGCGGGGGTAAAAATACAACTCATCGTCCGCGGCATCTGCTGTCTGCGCGCCGGGATTCCGGGATTAAGCGAGAATATAACGGTCTGCTCGATCGTTGGAAATTTCCTTGAGCACAGCCGTATTTTCTACTTCGAGAACGACGGTGAACCGCAGATTTTCATGGGAAGTGCCGACTGGATGCCGCGAAACCTCGACCGTCGTGTGGAGATTCTCTTCCCGGTTGAGGATGAGAAGCTGAAAGCACGCATCTGTCACATCTTAGAGGTACAGCTTGCCGACAATGTCAAGGCGCAGTACCTGAGACCGGACGGAACCTACGCTAAACGCAACCGCCGCGGCAAAGAGCCGGTCTGCGCGCAGGATACCTTCTGTGCGGAGGCAGTACAGGCGGCGAAGGAGGCTGGAAAAAAGCAGGACCCGGCGGCGATGAGGGTGTTTATTCCGCTGGAACAATAAAGAAATTGCAGTTCGCAGATAAGCAAAATTCTCCAAAAATGTAATAAATTTTTAAAGCATAAATCCTCCCCATATGGTAAACTGGAAACAGGTATATTCGTCTGGTATTTCGCATAGAGATACCGGGAACCTGCATTACATATGAGGGAGGTTTTTTTATGTCTGAAATACACGTTCTGGTGGTGGATGATGAGAAAGAGATTGCCGATCTGGTGGAGATTTATCTGGTCAGTGATGGTTATAAAGTATATAAAGCATCCAATGCGTTAGAGGGATTGGAGATTCTGGAGAAGGAGACGATTCATCTGGTGCTTCTCGATATCATGATGCCGGGGATGGATGGTCTGGAGATGTGCCGCAAGATCCGGGAGACGAACAATATCCCGATCATCATGCTGAGCGCGCGCTCAGCGGATCTGGATAAGATTCTGGGACTGGGAACCGGCGCGGATGATTACGTGACGAAACCATTTAACCCGCTGGAGCTGACGGCGCGCGTCAAATCACAGCTTCGCCGCTACACGCAGTTAAATCCGCAGAGCGGTGCAGGAACCAGGTTAAAAATGAGATCTCGATCAAGGGACTCACGATCAACAAAGATAATCATAAAGTGACGGTGTACGGCGAGGAGATCAAGCTGACGCCGATCGAATTTGACATTCTGTATCTGCTGGCATCCAATCCGGGGCGGGTCTTCAGCACCGATGAAATCTTTGAGAAGGTGTGGAATGAGAAAGTCTACGAGGCAAATAACACGGTTATGGTACATATCAGACGGCTTCGCGGCAAGATGAAGGAGGACACCCGACAGAACAAGATCATTACAACGGTCTGGGGGGTAGGATACAAAATTGAAAAATAAAAAAGATATGAGTCGCCGATTCCGGACACGGATGGTCATGAACATCGTTTACAGCACCGTGGTGGCATGCCTGGTGGAGGTGTTTCTGATTGCCAATGTTTTGATGATCAGTAGCTATCTGCGGGAGACGCGGTACCGGGATTCTTTTTTCCTGCGCCTGACGGAGACAGAGACACTGATGGCATTTGTCTATCTTCTGTCGGGCATCGCGATCTTCTCAGTCACTTTTTTTGCCCTCCAGGAGCGGTCCATGCGCTATATCAGCCGGATCTCGTCCGCGATTCAGAATATTTCCGAGGGCGATTTGAATACGACGATCGAGGTGCGGGGCGACGACGAGTTTACGGCGATGGCGGTCAATTTAAATAAGATGGTCGGGGATATCCGGAATCTGATGGACAAGGAGCGCGAGGCGGAGCGCACGAAGAATGAGCTGATTACCAATGTGGCACACGATCTGCGGACACCGCTGACCTCGATCATCGGCTATCTTGAACTTCTGTCCGGCAAGGTGGAGATTCCTGCAGAAATGCAGAAAAAATATATTGATATTGCCTATGCAAAATCGAAACGTCTGGAAAAACTGATCGAAGATTTGTTTGGTTTTACTAAAATGAATTATGGAAAAGTGGCAATGCACGTGTCGAAGGTGGACATCGTCAAACTGCTCAGCCAGCTGTTGGAGGAATTTTATCCGAGCTTCAAGGACAAAAACCTCTCCTACGAGCTGCAGAGCAATGTCCCGGGCAAGGTTATCACGGCAGACGGAAATCTTCTGGCGCGCCTTTTTGACAACCTGATCAATAACGCGATCAAGTACGGTGCGGACGGAAAACGGGTGCTGGTGCAGATTCATGCGGAGGAAGAGGTCGTGACCGTCTCGGTGACGAACTACGGTTACGTGATTCCGGCGGACGAGCTGCCTCTTTTATTTAATAAATTCTACCGCGTGGAACAGTCGCGATCGACCAACACGGGCGGCACAGGGTTAGGTCTGGCGATCGCCAAAAATATCGTCGATATGCACGGCGGCACGATTCAGGTGACGAGCGATCTGAATGGAACGGTGTTTACGGTGCGCCTGCGGACGAATTTTGACATCAACAGGGAAAATTTCCAGATGCCGTAAAGGCGAGTGTGGGAAAGAATCTAATAGACATTTTAATGGATTTTTGGTTACTGTTCATAGGTAGGCACTTTTGGAACCGAAAGTGCCGTAAGAAAACATGGTGGCAGCAGGAATTTGCCGTATTTAATGCGAAGCCACGGCAAATTCCGTTACTGGGCACGTATGCGTGAACAGTTACAGATAGGGAGAGAAAGGATGCAGAAAAAGAGGGGAATACAGTTCTTTTTTGCGATATTGATCGGATGGATGGCACTATTCTGCCTTCCTGCAGGGTACGCATATGCCTCACAGAAGGAAGCAGATGCGCCGCTGTCGATGGATGTTTCCTATGGATTTGACAATACGGCAAAGAGTGACCGTTACCTTCGGGTAACGGTCCTTCTGAATAATGATACAGCGCCGTTTGAGGGAACGCTGGAGTTTCTGACCGCGCAGTCCAGTCTGGAGGCGTACCAGTATTCCTATCCGTTATCGTTGGCAGCGGGGGAGAAGTTTGAACAAGAATATTATATCCCGCTGGGTGTGCGGGCGGATCAGATGTTTGTATCGGTACAGGATGTAAACGGGAAAACGGTCATCCGGAAACGTCTGAAACTTGGTTCTGAGGAGGACGTTGCGGAGAGTTATATCGGAATTTTGACGGATACGCCGGAGGCACTTTCTTATTTAGACGGCGCGGGCATCCGATATGGGACGCTTCGGACGCGGGCGGTTTTTCTGGATGCCGAGCAGGCACCGGATGACCGGCTGGGTTACGATCCGCTGGATCTGGTAATTGTGTCTGGATTTGACCTGGATTTGCTCAGCGATGTCCAGTATGAGGCGCTGCGGCGCTGGGTGGAAGACGGCGGTACGATCCTCTTTGGCGGCGGTGTGGATTGTGCGAGAAATTATGGCAGGTTTGCAGAGAAGGTGCTGGAGCCGCCGTATCTGGATGCGGTAACCGTTCCGGTCAGTCTGGGCGGGGAGACGGCACCGGGCGAGCAGACGGGGGAGATCCAGGCAGAATGCGTCGATGTGAACCTGAAGAACGGCAGCACTCTGCTGGCGGGGGAAGTGTTCCCGCTGTTATCCCATACGAACTGCAAACGGGGGCGGATCGTGGCAGCTGCCTTTTCGATGGATGCGATCAGCGATTTGTGTCTGACCAATCCATCCTCATTTGAAAAGCTGTATACGCTGGTGCTGGGAAGTGATACCGTGGACGAGCTGGCACAGGAGGATTACTACGGTTATTCGGGCTCGTATTTCAGCGTACAGGGGCTGGTCAACACCGGCAATGCGGGGCGGCTTCCGAAGGTTGCGGCGTACACGGCGATCGTGGTGGTCTACCTGCTTTTGATTGGTCCGGGCATCTATTTCTACTTAAAAAAGCGGGGAATTTACCGGTATTATCTGCCGGCGGTGACACTGGGGGCGTTTTTGTTTACCGGCATTATTTATGCGCTGGGCGTAAAGACACGCTTCCGGGAGCCGTTTGTGACGTATGCGTCGATTCTGGATACCTCGGGAGAAGAGGCGGAAGAAGCCACTTATATGAACATCCGAAGCCCTTATAACAAGCCGTATTCAGTGAGCTTAAAGCCGGGCTATGAGGTGCGCCCGATGACGCGCAGTTACTATTACGATGCGGTTTCGGCGGTGCGCTTTACCGGTGAGGAAGAGTATCATACAAACTTTGTTTATCAGCCGGAACGGGTCGAAATTAAAATGCGGGATACGGTCGCATTTTCACCGAATCTGTTTACCCTGCGTCGTGAGCTGGAGAAAACGGACGCGATGGGCGTTCAGGGAAATATTTCCTATTTTGACGGCGTGGTGTCGGGAACGGTAAAAAACTGTTTTGAGGAACCGCTGGAGAATGCGGCTCTGCTCATCAATGGGAAAGCGGTGCTGCTGGGAAGATTAGAGCCTGGGCAGACGGTTTCTCTGGATGGAAAGGAGAGCTGCGATTATCCGGTCAGCTATTCGTATGCGGCAGCACAGATGGTGACCGGGGCGGATCAGTATGAGAAAGCGGAGATTGAGGATCCGGACTATTTAAAGGCGCAGGAGCGGACGAGACTTTTGAGCTTTTATCTGGATTCCGGCGCGGGGCGCAATCCGTCTGAGGCGTGCCTGGTGGCATTTTCAACCCGGAAGCTCCAGGGAGAGGAAGATTTTCTGGCGGATGCGAGGACACTTCGGGAAGGATTTTGCATGGTGACCGAGTCAATCCCGCTGAACCGTGAAAAAGACGGAAAACTTTACCGTTCGGCGCTTGAGGAAGATCCAACGGTGCTCGCCGGAAATTATGAGGCGGCGTACAACACAATGTATAGCGGGGAAACAGCGGAGGCTGCGACGGTCGAATATTCGCTGGGAAGTGACCTTGTCATTGAAAAGCTTACGTTTGAGACTCTGTCACCGCGATTTTCGGAAAATCCGCTCTATCCGTATATGTCATCCTTCTCCGGAAGCATGTATTTCTATAACTATGAGACCGGGCGCAATGACCGGATCGAGCTGAAATCAGAGTATTCGGCAAAGGAGCTTTCGCCGTACCTGTCTCCGTCGAACACATTGACTGTCAAATATGTGCCGGAACAGACGGGAGAGTATGGCTGGGAAAGCCAGCTTCCAAGAATCTATGTCGTAGGGAGGAGAGAGTGATGCTGACGATTAAAAACCTCAGAAAACGATATGGCAATTTTCAAGCGCTGGATGGGCTGAATCTGGAGGTCGCGGACGGGGAACTCTTTGGATTCGTGGGTCCCAATGGGGCAGGCAAGACGACGACGCTCAAGATTCTTGCGGGACTTCTCGTTCCCGATGAGGGCGAGGTGGAGATCGGCGGACTGGATGTTTACTCAGACGGAAAAGAACTCCGGCGGCGGATCGGCTATGTGCCGGATTTCTTCGGAGTATATGATAACCTGAAAGTATCGGAATATATGGAATTTTTTGCATCCTGCTACGGAATTACGGGGCTGCAGGCGCGGACGCGCTGCCATACGCTTCTGGAACAGGTGCGGCTGGAAGATAAAGAGGACTTTTTTGTGGACGGGCTTTCGAGAGGTATGAAGCAGCGCCTCTGTCTGTCGCGGGCGCTCATCCACGATCCGGATCTTCTGATCCTGGATGAACCGGCTTCCGGGCTGGATCCGCGCACCCGGGTGGAGTATACGGCGATTCTGAAAGAACTGCGCGATCAGGGAAAAACGCTGCTCGTCAGCTCCCATATTTTATCGGAATTGTCAGAGCTTTGTACCTCGATCGGCATCATTGAGCAGGGAAGAACGGTTCTGCAGGGCAGCATGGATCAGATTTTTGCGCGGATCAACTCGTCCAATCCGCTTCTGATCTCGATTTTCAGCCAGAAAGAAAAGGCGCTTGCGATCCTGAAAAGCCATCCTTGCGTGCAGACGATCGCGGTGCAGGGGGATGAGATCAAGCTGGGCTTTTTGGGGGATCGGCAGGATGAGGCGCTGCTTTTGCAGCAGCTTATCGATGCGGATGTGATGGTCAGCAGCTTTATGCGCGAGAAGGGAAGCCTGGAATCACTGTTTATGCAGATCACAGGACATGAAGAAGAGAGGGCGGTGCTGAAACATGAGATGGAATCCGGTATTTAGGAGGGAAATGACAGTTGGAAGCCGCAGCATCCGCATGATGGCGATTCTGTTTGTTTTTAACAGTATTCTGGCGGCGGTGGCGCTGTTTAATATGTATTCGGTGGCGGAGCAGGTCAGGACGACGGCGGAGATCCAGTATTCGCAGTTTCTGGATCTCTACACGTTCGTCTCCTCGATCGAATTTATCATGCTGCTTTTCATCATGCCGGCGCTGACTGCCAGCAGTATCAGCGGCGAGCGGGAACGCCAGACGCTGGAACTGATGCTGACGACCACGATGGAGCCGCGTGACATGGTGCTTGGAAAACTGGCGTCCTCGCTGGTGACGATGCTGGTGCTGGCGGTCTCGGCGCTTCCGGTACAGGCGCTCGTATTTGTCTACGGGGGCGTTACGCTGCAGGACATCGGGATGCTGTTCCTGTGCCACGGCGTTGTGGCAATTTTAACGGGTAGTATCGGGATCTTTTATTCATCGGTGCTGCGCCGCTCGACGGTATCGACCGTCTGCTCCTATGTGACGGTGGTGGCGCTGACGGCGGGAACGATGGCAGTCAATCTGTTTGCATACCGGATGGCGCTCCGGGCGGCAAATTCGTATGCATCTAATCTCAATGCATCGGAAATGGCAAGTTCCGGCATTTTACGCTATCTCTTTCTTTTCAATCCGGCTGTCTCGTTTTATAATGTAATTAACGGACAGGCGGGAAGCGGTGACATGAGAAAATGGTTCGAGCCGCTGTTCGGTGTATTTCCAGATAATGCGATCACAGCACACTGGACGGCGTGCAGCCTGATTTTGCAGTGTATACTGGCGATGGTGCTGATCGCGGCAGCAGTCTGGGCGATCACGCCGGGAAAATGGAATCGGCATGGGAAAAATAAAGGGAAGGATAACCGATAGATAGAAAAAGCAGAAAAACAGAGAGACTATGAATTTGGACAAGGAGGCAGAGAGTATGGGAATTATCAGAGCAGCGGCACACGCGGTCGGCGGCGGGCTGGCAGATCAGTGGCTGGAAGTGATTGAACCGGAAAATATGGGGGAACAGACCGTATTTTCAGCGGGTGTGCAGACACGCCGCGGGGAGAACCGGAAGAGAACGCCGGAAACGGTGTCCAATGGTTCTGTGATCCATGTGTACCCGAATCAGTTTATGATGCTGGTGGACGGCGGTAAGGTCGTTGATTATACAGCGGAAGAGGGTTATTATACAGTGCAGAATTCATCCCTGCCGTCTCTGTTTAACGGACAGTTCGGCGATGCGCTGAAAGAATCCTTCAACCGTGTGCGCTATGGCGGACAGACGCCGTATGCACAGAAGGTCTACTATATTAATCTCCAGGAGATCAAGGGAATCAAGTTCGGCACACGGACGCCGATCAACTATTTTGATTTATTCTATAATTCCGAGCTGTTTCTGCGCGCACATGGAACTTACTCCATCAAGATCACGGATCCATTGAAATTTTATGCGGAGGCTATTCCGAAAAATCAGGATCAGGTGGAGATTGATTCCATCAATGAGCAGTATTTAGCGGAGTTCCTGGAAGCGCTGCAGACCTCGATCAACCAGATGTCGGCGGATGGCGTGCGGATTTCCTTTGTAGCCTCCAAAGGCAGGGAACTGGGACGATATATGGCGGAGACGCTGGATGAAGAGTGGAACCGTCTGCGTGGCATGGAGATCCAGTCAGTCGGTATCGCCAGCATTTCCTATGATGAAGAATCGCAGAAACTCATCAATATGCGGAATCAGGGCGCGATGCTCGGCGACCCGTCGGTGCGCGAGGGGTATGTACAGGGCGCGATGGCACGCGGCTTTGAGGCAGCCGGTTCCAACGGAAGCGGTGCGATGGCAGGCTTCATGGGAATGGGCGCCGGCATGAACTTCGGCGGCGGATTTATGGGCGCCGCATCGGCGTCCAACCTGCAGCAAATGCAGATGCAGCAGGCGGCGCGGCAGGGATATGCGGCACCACAGGGCGGTTATGCGCCGGGGCAGGCGAATAGAGCGCCGCAGGGTGGTTATGCACAGCAGCCGGGACAGATGGATGCGGCACCACAGGGCGGTTATGCACAACCGGCAGGACAGAATGCACCGCCTCAGGGCAGTGCGGCAGCTCCGGCGGAATCCTGGACTTGTGAGTGCGGCAATGTCAACCACGGAAAGTTCTGCTCCGAGTGCGGCAAGCCAAGACCAGCCGGTCCGTGGACCTGCAGCTGCGGAACGGTCAATACAGGTAAGTTTTGTTCTGAATGCGGAAAACCGAGGTCATAGGGCGTATGGAGATACAATCATATAAGTGTCCAAACTGCGGCGGCGGGCTGGTGTTTGATCCGAAGACGCAGAAATTTAAATGTGAATACTGCCTCTCAGCGTTTACGGAAGAGACGTTGAAAGAGATGGAAGAGGCAGCCAGAAAGTCAGAGGAAGCTTCGAAGCCGGGTGAAATGCCGGAAGCGGAAAAGATAGAGAGCCAGAAGCAGGCGGAGTCCAAGATGGTTCTCTATACCTGCCCGAGCTGCGGCGCGGAGATTGTGGCACAGGAGACGACGGCGTCCACGTACTGCTGTTACTGTCACAATCCGGTGGTTCTTTCGGGAAGTCTGGACGGTAAATACCGCCCGGACGGTCTGATTCCGTTTGAGATCGACAAGAAAAAGGCAAAAGAAATCTTTAAAAACTGGATTCAGAAGAAAAAGTATGTGCCGGATGATTTCTACTCGCCGCGTCAGATGGACTATCTGGAGGGAATTTATTATCCATATTGGATGTATAGCTGTCAGGTATCCGGTGAGATGCAGGCGGAGGCGCTGCGGAAACGCGTGACGGTGGCGGGGGAGATCGAGTATATCGAGACGAGCCGTTACCATCTGGAGAAAAAGGCGGAGCTTCCCATCAAGGATGTGGCGCGCAACGCGTTAAAGCAGGTGGACCGCAGCCTTGCCGAGACCGTGCTTCCGTTTGATATGAAGAAGCTGCGCCCGTTTCAGGCAGGCTATTTTCTGGGATTTAGGGCGGAGCGGCGCGACCGGGAAAAGGAAGAATTTACACAGGAGATTGAGCAGGAGATCAAGCAGTATACGAGAGAATCCCTGCAAAATAGCGTCTCCGGCTACGATCATGTGGATATCCGGAACCATCGGGAGACCATCACGGGGGAAAAATGGAACTATGCCATGCTTCCGGTGTGGATGATGACCTATCCGGATCCGAAGAGCGGTCAGATGTACTATTTTGCGATGAATGGGGAAAATGGAAAGGTCTGCGGCGTCCTGCCGGTTGATTCGAAAAAACTGGTGCGCCTGTTTTTGACGATTTTCATTCCTGTGTTTGTACTTTTGCTGCTGGGAGGATACCTGATATGATAGAGAATCAAAAGGCGGGAGTCACACAGAAAAAGAAGAAATATGGACGGCTGAAAGATTTTATATGCTTCTTTGTTGCAGCATTTATTTCATTTTCACAGGTCAGCCTTATATGGGCGGCGGAAGGCACGCGCGTCTTCGACGAGGCGGGACTGTTCAGCGCGGAAGAAGTGCAGGAGCTGGAGACACGGATCGATGAGGTGCGTGACTCACAGGATGCCGATCTGGCGGTACTGACAGTCGAGGACGCACAGGGAGAATCGGCGGAAAGCTATGCCGATGATTTTTACGATACCCACGGACTGGGCGTCGGGGACGATGCGAGTGGTATTCTGCTTTCGATCGATATGGACAACCGGGAGATATACGTTTCTACCACCGGGTATGCGATGAAGGTGCTGACGGATGCGCGGGTAGAGAAGGTGCTGGATGCGGCATATGACAGCGTGGCGGATGGAAACTATGCGGAAGGCGCGCTGGGGGCGATCGACAGCATCGAAAATTATCTGGAGATGGGCGTTCCGGCGGGACAGTATACGCAGGTGCGCGAGGAGAAAAAACATTCCCTGGAATGGTATGAGGTGCTGTTTGCGGCGGTCGCGGCTGCAATCGTGGCGGCACTCCCGTGCTTTTCGGTGATGCGCCAGTATAAGATGCAGAAAGAACACCGCCAGTCGCTGGGTTTCCATATGGCATACCGGGCGGACAGTGCGCTGCATTTTGTTCAAAATGAGGAGCAGTTTGTAAACCGGTCGGTAGTGACCAGACGGATTCCGAAAAATCCGGGTCCGGGCGCTTCGGGCGGTTCGGCCGGAAGGACGACCATACATCAGGGCAGCAGCGGAAGGATGCACGGCGGCGGAGGCAGAAAGTTTTAATTGATACAATTTCGTGTGGAAGGCGGATGAATGATATATGACAATCCTGATGACAGGCTTATGTGAGAAAGGTGCAGACCAGATCTGGAAACAGTGTAACGATGCGATGTACGCCCAGGGAGTTACCTGGCTGGAAGAGGCGGCGTATGCGGGCGATGCGGAAGCATGGTTCTTTTTAGGACACTGTTACAGCTGGGGGGACGGGGCTGTCGGGTTCAATGAGAAAAAAGCGTATGAATGTTACCTGCGGGGGGCTTCGGCGGGAAGTGCCCGGGCAGTGTTAGGAGCGCTGCGCGCCGGTCAGTATGACGAACAGATGAAGCAGTCGGCACGTTATTCCATCGAGGAAAGTTACCGTCAGGTGCGGGATGCCGCTGAGATGGGCGATGTCTATGCCGCGTGGCAGATGGGCGAGGCAGTTGAGTGGGAAGATCTGGCCGATTATATGCCGCAGACTGAGAGCGCCCGTGAGCAGTGTCTCTTCTGGTACGAACGGGCGGCGGACGGCGGCATTATCCCGGCGATGGTTAAGATGGGAAAATGCTGCCAGAATGGTACATACCGGGAAAAAGATGAAAAAGAGGCACTTCGCTGGGCGAACCAGTGCGCCGCCAGCGGGGAGGTCTGGGGACTCTTCCAGATGGGGGAACATTACCGCCAGGAAGAAGACTGGGAAGCTGCATTCCAATATGACTATGCGGCGGCAAAGCAGGGGTCTTCCCGCGCCATGCTGTATCTGGGGCAGATGTATTTAAACGGACAGGGCACAGAGCGCGATATCCAGGCGGCCGTCCAGGCGCTGGAAGGAGCCGCGGCGCGGAACGAGGCGGAGAGCTTTGAAGAACTTGGAAATCTGTTTTATCAGGATGAGCTGGTGGAGCGCGATGATGAAAAAGCGTTTTACTGGTATGGAAAAGCATATGCGGCAGGCATCAAAGAGGCGGCGCTTCCGTTAGCCCGCCTGTATCTGCGCCCGTCCGATGAGCAGGACACTGTCCGGGCAGAAAAACTTCTGCGGGAGGCAGCTGGGATCGAGACGGACGGACAGGCAAGTCTGGCGCTTGGAAATATCTATCGGGATGGTCTGAACGGCGAGATTGATATGAAGCAGGCAGTTTCCTGGTACGAAAAAGGCGCTTCGCAGGGAAATCCAGAGTGCATGGAGATTCTTGGATGCCTGTATTTCCAGGGCGAAGAGGGAGTAGACCGCGATTATGCAAAAGCATTTGAGTGGCTGAACCGGTGCGAAGAAGCCGGAAGTCTGCAGTCTGCATCCAAGTTAGGCTATCTCTATATGAAGGGAGAAGGCTGCACCGCCGATGAAAATAAGGCGAAGGAGCTTTTTGAGCGGGCGGCACAGACGGAATGTGACGGATATGCACTCTATGAGCTTGGATTTATCTACGAACGGAAAAATGAATCCCCGGAAGATCTCGAGCGGGCGGCACAGTGCTACCAGAAGGCGATTGAGATGGGAAATGAGAGTGCTTCACGGCGGTTTTCCCATTTTAAGAAGGGATTGTTTGGGCGCTGGAAGATCACGTATTAAGGGGGGAATTTTTCTTGCGCTGTGCCATAAAGTATGATAGAATTTTTAACTAAAGTGAGCAGGGGGTCCCGTAACTTTGCGGGAGAACTGCAAAACCACACAGAACACTTACATGGCAGAAAGTTTGACTCCGGCATCCTTTGCAAAGATGGGGACGACGGGGAAAGATAAAAAGAGAGGATGAAAATCATGGCAATCAATTACAGCAGTACCCGTGGCGGTGAAAACAACGTAACGGCTTCGATGGCGATCTTAAAGGGACTGGCAGCAGACGGTGGCCTGTTCATGCCGGATCATATCCCGGCGTTAGATTGCAGCCTGGAAGAATTATCCCATAAAACATATCAGGAAGTAGCTTATGCGGTTATGAAGCAGTTCCTGACTGATTTCACAGAGGAAGAGCTGAAAACCTGTATCGAGCGCGCTTACGACAGTAAGTTTGATACGGAAGAGATTGCGCCGCTTGTCAAAGCAGACGGAGCATATTATCTGGAGCTGTTCCACGGAAGCACGATTGCCTTCAAGGATATGGCGCTCTCGATCCTGCCGCATCTGATGACCGTATCGGCGAAGAAGAACCATGCGGAGAACACGATTGTGATCCTGACCGCAACCTCCGGCGATACCGGAAAGGCAGCGATGGCTGGTTTTGCAGATGTTGAGGGAACCAGAATTATCGTATTTTACCCGAAGGACGGCGTCAGCCGTGTGCAGGAGCTGCAGATGCTGACCCAGAAGGGCGCGAACACAAGCGTTGTCGGTATTTCCGGAAACTTTGATGATGCACAGAGCGGTGTCAAGAAAATCTTCGGTGACAAAGAATTTGCCAAAGAATTAGCAGGCAGAGGCTATCAGCTCTCTTCCGCAAACTCCATCAACATCGGTCGTCTCGTACCACAGGTTGTATACTATGTATATGCGTATGCAAAACTGCTTGAAAACGGCGAGATCGAGAACGGTGAGAAGATCAATGTAACCGTTCCGACCGGAAACTTCGGCAATATCTTAGCTGCTTATTTTGCAAAACAGATGGGTGTGCCGATCGACAAGCTGATCTGCGCGTCCAATGACAATAAAGTTCTGTACGACTTCTTTAAGACAGGCGTATATGACAAGAACCGTCCATTCATCCTGACCTCTTCCCCGTCGATGGATATTCTGATTTCCAGCAACCTGGAACGTCTGATTTATCTCTCCACCGGCTGCGATGCGGAGGAGACCAAGAAACGCATGGAAGAGCTTTCGAAAGATGGCAAATATTCGGTTACCGACGAGATGCGTGCGCGCATGGCAGATTTTGTCGGCGGTTATGCCGATCAGGCGGCAAATGCAGCCGAGATCAAGCGTCTCTACGATGAGACCGGTTATATGATCGATACGCATACCGGCGTTGCATCCTGCGTATACCATAACTATGTGAAGGAGACAGGCGATACCAAGAAGACAGTTATCGCATCGACGGCAAGCCCATATAAATTCTCCCGCAGCGTCATGGAGGCAATCTTCGGCAGCGAAGAAGGCAAGGGCGAGTTCGAGCTTATCGACGAGATGGAGAAAGCATCCGGCGTGAAGATCCCGCAGGCGATCGAGGAGATCCGCAAGGCAGAGATCCGTCACAACCGCCAGTGCAAGCCGGAGGAGATGGAGAAGACCGTTTCGGAGATTTTACAGTAAAAGTTACAAAATATTAAAATAATTGCCTGTTATTTTTTTGACAGGCTAGGCAAATACTGAATTATGGTATATAATAGACTCTGGTTAGATCAAAAAGAGACAACGAGGAGGTTTGTATATGTTAGTTAGTGCGAAGGAAATGCTTCAGAAGGCAAGAGATGGCAAATATGCGGTTGGTCAGTTCAACATCAACAATCTTGAATGGACCAAAGCGATTTTACTGACGGCACAGGAGCAGAACTCACCGGTTATCTTAGGTGTTTCAGAGGGCGCAGGCAAGTATATGACTGGCTTTAAGACAGTATCTGCGATGGTAAAAGCGATGATCGAAGAGCTGAACATCACGGTTCCGGTTGCGCTGCATCTGGATCACGGCACCTACGAGGGCTGCTACAAATGTATCGATGCTGGATTTTCTTCCATCATGTTTGACGGCTCCCATTATCCGATCGCCGAGAACGTAGAGAAAACCAAAGAATTAGTCAAAGTCTGCGCGGAGAAAGGTATTTCCCTGGAGGCTGAGGTTGGTTCCATCGGCGGCGAGGAAGACGGCGTGATCGGTATGGGCGAATGTGCAGATCCGAACGAGTGCAAGGCGATTGCAGACCTCGGAGTTGATATGCTAGCAGCAGGTATCGGCAATATCCACGGCAAATATCCGGCAAACTGGCCAGGCTTAAGCTTTGAGACGCTGGCAGCCGTAAAAGAAAAAGTAGGCGATATGCCGCTGGTTCTTCACGGTGGTACCGGTATTCCGGAAGATATGATCAAGAAAGCCATTTCTTTAGGTGTAGCGAAGATTAATGTAAATACTGAGTGCCAGCTGGCATTTGCAGAGGCAACCCGCCAGTATATCGAGGCTGGTAAGGATCAGCAGGGCAAAGGATTTGACCCGCGTAAACTTCTTGCACCTGGTTTTGAGGCGATCAAAGAGACGGTTAAGACAAAGATGGAACTGTTCGGTTCTATCGGAAAAGCCTGATGAATAAGTAAGGTTCATGACCGGACTGCAGGGATGTACATTTCGCAACGCGGATATACATACCGGCGGTCCGGTCTGTTTTCATATTAATGTGAGGGATTGAATGAGCGAGATTATCAATGTACCGGAAATTTTCGGAAAAAATGTGTTTAATGACAAGGCGATGCAGGAACGCCTTCCGAAAAGTGTTTACAAAAAACTGAAGAAAACCATTGAAGACGGAGCTGAGCTGGATCCGTCCATCGCAGATGTTGTCGCACACGCGATGAAAGACTGGGCGATCGAGCGCGGTGCGACGCATTATTCCCATTGGTTCCAGCCGCTGACCGGCATTACGGCAGAAAAACATGATGCGTTTATCTCCGTACCGGATTCCAACGGACGCGTTATCATGGAGTTTTCTGGTAAAGAGCTGATTAAGGGCGAGCCGGATGCATCCTCGTTTCCGTCGGGCGGACTTCGTTCCACCTTTGAGGCACGCGGCTATACAACCTGGGATTGTACTTCCCCGGCATTTCTGCGGGAAGATACGCTGGGCGTGACACTCTACATACCGACTGCATTCTGTTCGTACCGCGGCGAAGCACTGGATAAGAAGACACCGCTGCTGCGTTCCATGCAGGCAATCAACGAGCAGGCACTCCGGATTCTCCGCCTGTTTGGAAATACGACTTCCCACCGTGTGATTCCGTATGTGGGACCGGAGCAGGAGTATTTTCTGGTTGATAAGAACAAATATTTACAGAGAAAAGACCTGATCTACACCGGTCGTACCCTGTTTGGCGCGATGCCGCCGAAAGGACAGGAGATGGATGATCACTATTTTGGAAGCATCCGTCCGAGAGTCGGTGCATTCATGAAAGAGTTAAATGAGACACTGTGGCGTCTGGGTGTCAGTGCAAAGACACAGCACAACGAAGTTGCACCAGCACAGCACGAATTAGCACCAACCTATTGTCAGGTCAATCTGGCAGTCGATCACAACCAGATGGTCATGGAGGCGATGAAGCGTGTCGCAGGACATCACGGCCTGACCTGTCTGCTGCATGAGAAACCATTTGATGGAATCAATGGTTCCGGTAAGCACAACAACTGGTCCCTGACGAGCGATGACGGCATCAACATGATGAATCCGGGAGAGACGCCGCACGAAAATGTACAGTTCCTTCTGGTTCTGGCGTGCATTATGAAAGCAGTTGACAGACACGCGGATCTGCTGCGCGAGTCCACCGCGATTCCGGGCAACGATCATCGTCTGGGTGCGGCAGAGGCGCCGCCAGCGATCATCTCTATTTTCCTGGGCGAGCAGCTGGAGGATGTTATCGATCAGCTGTGCAGCACGGGCGAAGCCGCACATTCTAAGAAAGGCGAGGTACTTCAGACGGGAGTAGCGACACTTCCGGATTTCGTCAAGGATGCAACCGACCGCAACCGTACTTCACCGTTTGCGTTTACCGGTAACAAATTCGAGTTCCGTATGGTTGGTTCTTCGGATTCTGTTTCATCCCCGAACGTCGTGCTCAACACGATCGTGGCAGAAGCGTTTAAAGAGGCTGCGGACGAATTGGAAAACAGCGATGATTTTGACAGCGCAGTCCATGATATCATCAAGCGTCTGTTTGCAGAGCACCGCCGTATCATTTTCAGCGGAAATGGTTATTCTGAGGAATGGGTTAAAGAGGCAGAGCGCCGTGGACTCCCGAACCTGAAAGCGGGTATCGATTCTGTCGAGGCAATCCGGACCGAGAAAGCGATCAAGCTCTTTGAAGAATTTGGCGTGTACACCCGGACCGAGCTGGAATCCCGTGCCGAGATCGAGTATGAGGCATATTCCAAGACTGTTAACATCGAGGCGAAGACGATGATCGACATGGCAGGCAAGCAGATCATCCCGGCGGTTGTCAAATATACGACTCAGCTTGCTTCCTCCCTGACAGCCGTCCGGACTGCCTGTGAGGAGGCCGATGTCAGTGTCCAGAAAGAACTGCTTTTAGAGACCTCTGATAAACTTTCAGAGATGAAGGTGGCATTGGCGGCACTCAAAGATATCCTGGCAAAGGCATCTGCGATCAAGGATAACAAAGAAAAAGCATTCGCCTATCTGCATGAGGTATGCCCGGCGATGGTAGCTCTCCGTAAACCGGCAGACGAGCTGGAAATGCTGGTAGATAAAGAGTTATGGCCGTTCCCGAGTTATGGGGATTTGGTGTTTGAGGTGTAGGCAGCTTTTAGAAGGTATGATTTTAATTAAAAAGATTTTGACCATCGATATAGGCTATGAATCGTTGGTCAAAATCTTTTTTTAACAACACTTATATATTTTGCAAATACGGTTTATTTCCGTCCAGGACCCTGCGTCTGTCCCTCCTGAATCGTATCGCCCTGATTGGAGGTAAATCCGTTAATCCGTTTATCGGACGAATTTGACGAAGAGCCTGACGAGCTGGAGCTTGATGTCGTCGGTGCGGTGTAAGTCGTGCCGTTGCTGTAGATGCGGCTTGGTACATTGCCGGTATCGCTGGTGGAACTGCTGCTTGTCTGGTTTTTCGAAGAGCCTGACGAACTGGAAGTCCCGCCCGGCGTGGAAGTGGAGCTGCTGTAGCCGCTTCCAGGAATTGGAACGGTTGTGCCCGACGAAGAACCATTTGACGAGCTGGAGCTGTTGGAACTTCCCGGTGCAGTAAAACTGGTCGAAGGATCGGAACGATTCGAATTGTTGGTGTTACCTGAACTGGAGGTCCCTGAATTGGAATTGTTCGAAGCCGTTCCGCTTGGCCCCGAAGTGCTGCTTGAAGAAGAACTGCCAGACGAAGTCCCTGTTCCCTGTGAAGCACTTGGGTCAAAATAGCTGTCGCTCATGCCGGAGAGACTGGACGGTGGATTCTGGCACGCGCCGCTCTTGGCAAAGGTGTATTTCACCGAATCAATCGTCAGGGTTGTGTTCGAAGCCATCTTACCGTTCTTATCCAGATAATAGTAGGTGCCGGATACCTTAATCCAGCCTTTCTGGCGGTGTCCGTATTCATTGAAATAGTACCAGGTGCCGTCGATCTGTTTCCAGCCGCGGCTCATATTGCCGTCTGTCTTGTCCATGTAGTAGGTGTTTCCGTTGCTGTCATTGAGCCATCCGGTCAGCATCTTGCCCTCATGGAGATAGTAGTATTCATTTTTGATGAGCTGCCAACCGGTCAGCATTTTTCCATTTTCGTCGAGATAATACCAGGTGCTGTTTACCTTCTGCCAGCCAGTCCGCATCGCCCCGTCCGTGCCGAAATAGTACCAGGTGCCGTTGTCCATCTTCTGCCAGTTGGTAAACATCCGTCCATCCTCACCCAGGTAATACCAGACCGTATCAAGCTGGAGCCAGCCCTTCTGCATCACACCGTACTGGTTAAAATAGTACCAGTAGTTGTTGATTTTCTGCCATTTGGTCATCATCTCGCCGCTCTGGTTGAAATAATACCAGGCGGAAGTGGATGAATCCTGACGCCAACCGGTCACCATCTTGCCGGTCGAGTCATCCATATAATAATATTTCTCTCCGATATGTACCCATCCGGTATGCTTCTGCCCGTCGTCGGTCATGTAGTACCAGTAGTTTCCGTCCTTCAGCCATCCGGCCGCACGGCTCTGGGAAGAAGGAAGCAGCCCCATGGCACCGATCAGGCAGGCAAGCCCAAGCAGTTTTGCATATCTTTTCCGCATCGCGTATCCCCCTTGCAATGTGATTTATCGTTATCTATGATTACAGTAGAAATTAATATCAAAGATGTTGGGGTCAAAAAGCATTTTGACCCCTCTGATACCAGATGCTCCGCACTATATGCTCCCGCAATCTTCAAAAACATTCGTAATTCGCTCATTTTTCTTTGAAAAATGGCTACTTACTCATGTTTTTGGCGGGTCCCAAGGTCAAAAATTTTCCTGCAAGCAAGCTTGCGTCGAACTTCTGACCTTTTGACCCTGGTATCATATCAAATTACTTTATAAGTATAACATAGAAAAATGTAAAATACCTAACGGAAATATTACAATTTTAACAAGTCCTCGGAAACAATTTTTCGATAATAATTTTTCGCATACCGGTACATCACGATCGTGTAATCGCCAAATTCGCGCCCTTCCATACTCTTGAAGACCGCCCAGAGCGCCCACAGGAAACCGCCGAGCGCCGCATAGGCATACGTGACAAAGCGTTCCTCGTCTGATGGGGCGTGCTGGAGGTATTCTTCCAGAAGGTGGTCAAGCTCTTCCTGTGAATAATATGAATAAATACTGCACATCGCAATATCAATGAGCGGATCGCACATGCCTGCATACTCCCAGTCGATCAGACGCAGGGAGCCGTCCGGCAGAAACAGGAAATTGTCCGCAACCGAATCAATATGGGAAAGGCAGCAAGGACGTTTCAGTGTATCCAGCCGATCCATCAATTCATTCATCCGGGCGCGGACCGCCGGGTAGTCCTCGAACAGCATTTCCTCATGTCCGCGGCAGATCCTTTCATAAAAATCAATCCGTTCCCGAATGCGGAACGTGTGCGGAACCGTCACGCCGGAATGATGCAGCTTCCGCAGCATCTCCATGCAGGCGGCCATCTCCTGCGGATTCTTTGCATCCGCATTCCGAGCGCCCTCATAATACTGGGCGATCTTGTAGCCGGTTTTTCCGTCAAAATACAAAATATGTTCGGTAATGCCAAGCGGTGTGACCGCCTTGTAAACAGCCTCCTCCTCTTTCCGGTTAATCAGAAATTCTGTTCCCGGACCCGGAATGCGGCAGATATAATGTTTTCCATCCAGTTCAAACAGGAACGACTGGTTTGTCATACCAGATTTGAGACAGCGGATGTTGTGTATCGCTTCCTCTTTTACATTGAAAACGTGTGCGACCAGCTGCATGGCGGCATTGTCCGAATGATTCTGATATTTCGGATCAAACAGGCGCAGTTCTTCCAGGTTTTCAAACTCATAGACCTGATCCGCCGGCTGGCAGTTCATCGAAAAATCCAGTTCTTTGATATGATCGACGACAACCTGTTCCCAGTACCATTGTTCTGTGCCAGGCTGATGATAGGCTTCCTCAATGAGCGGAATGAGCTGGTTGGAAAAATCACGCGAGAGGAACGCAGGTCCATACATGACCCAGGAATCATGCCCACCGACCTGCACCGATGTGATACGTCCCTTTTTATTAGAAGAAAGACACCATTCCGACGTTTCACCATCCATATAAACAGAAGAGTACCATGCGCCGCACTCATATTTATGGTACATATTGTTCCGAATCCAGTTGTCCGAGACAAGCAGATACATATTGCGGCCGCGGAACAGCTCGCGGGCATGGTAGATCGTAGCCAGATTATTTTTGGTGGCGTACTCCGGGTTATAGAGGAGTTTGACCTGATATTTGTCGATCAGATATTCAAACTTTTCCTTTAAATAACCGACGATAATTGTGATATCCGTGATCCCCGCTTCATGGAGCTGCTTGATCTGGCGCTCAATCATCCGCTCGCCAAACACTTCCAGAAGCCCTTTTGGCGTTTCAAACGTCAGCGGCACAAACCGAGAGCCAAACCCGGCGGCGGTAATGACGGCGCCATCCACTTTAAATTGTTCCAGATACTTAAGCCCCTGTTCGGTCAGCAGATATTTCCCCGTATCCATATCCGTCATGAGAAATGCCTCCTCCAGGCAGTCCCCAAGCAATTTATTCACAGTCCCCAGGGAAAGATTCAAAATCGAAGCAAGCTCCCGCTGGGTCACATCCGGATTCTCATAGAAACTCCGGCAGATCAGTCCATAGCGATCCATATAAAACCTCCTGAATTATTAAATTCTTTTATTTTTCTCTTATATATTCACGTATTTCGTCATCATTATAGATGGATAAGAGTGAAAATAGGTTCTAGCTGTTGTGTGTTCAAAAAATAAAATTAAAAGTGATATATGAACATTATAGCATAAACACAGAGAAAGTAAACGGAAAAAGCAATGCTGCGGGGGGAAGAATAAAGACTGTTACTGGGCACGTATGCGTGAACAGTGACGAAAGGCTTGATAAGGTGGTCTGTGGGAAATAAGAAACGTAAAAAATACTGGAAATATAGGCATTTTGGCGGTTAAAACATGATTGTACAAATATAAATACAATTACGAAACTATAAAGAATTTTCGTAAAAAATCCGTAAGAAAATGCACAGATAAATGTTATGGTATTTTGGAAAAACGTGTATTATAATGTGGGTGTATCGGAGAAAGGCAGTACTTCACAGGGAAGAGAAACATAGGAAATACAGACAATATTCCACTTCAAAATAAAAAGTTGGAAATTCTGTAAAAAAACTATTGATAATTTTCCATATCCGAAGTATAATGACCTGGTAATGCAGTTAGGATTTCGAGAAAAATATTTCAAAAAGTAAAAAGGAGAGTGCATTAATTATGAGAAAGCAGACTAAATTAGTTGCAGTACTTTCTGCAGCAGCTTTACTCGCTATGGGTGCTTCCATGACTTCTTTCGCAGCTGGTTGGGAGAAAGATGACGCTGGAGTTTGGCACTACTATGACAGCGATGATGAGATGGTAACCGATGAGTGGAAGAAAGATGGCGGTAAATGGTTCCATCTTGACGAAGATGGTGAGATGGAGACAGATACATGGGTAGATGATGACTACTATGTAGCTGAAGATGGTCATATGCTGACCAACGAGTGGAAAAAGACCATGGCTGATGAGGATGAAGATGATCCGGAAGACGGCGGCGAGCATTGGTACTACTTCAACAACAAAGGTAAAAAAGTTACCGATACAGATAAGAAGATCAATGGCAAGACCTACTACTTCAACGAAGATGGTGAGATGCAGTATGGCTGGCACGAGGAAGACGGCAACGCATACTACTTAGGTACTGAGGACGAAGGTTGGAGAGCTGAGTCTCAGTGGCTGTGGCTTGAGAAATCCGGTAACAATGAGAACGATCTGGATGATGATGATGATCTGGAAGTAGTTCTTGATTGTTCTGAAGATGACAACTGTGATGATGAGGGTTGGTACTGGTTCCAGTCTTCTGGTAAAGCATATCATGACACAGGCAAGAAGAAAATCAACGGCAAATACTATATGTTCAACGAGCACGGTCAGATGCTGTACGAGTGGATTGATGGTAAGGCTGTTGAACAGGGTTCCAACGCACAGCTTGATGGTAACCTTGCTAAGGGCGAATTAGCTACAACCAGCGTAATGAGATACTACAACGAAGTTGAAGATGGTTCCAGAGGTAACGGCTGGTATCAGATCGACGGCGCTGAGGATCTGGATGCTGATGGTGATACAGACTGGTACTACATCGATGACGGTGAAGTTAAATACGCTGATGGCGGTTCCAAAGACTTCGCTACTTACGATGATGACGGAGCTGTATACGTTCAGAGAATCAAAATTGAAGGTAAATACTTCTCCTTCAACGAAAAAGGTCAGATGCAGGATGGCTTACAGTACTGCCAGGCTGACGGCGGATTCTACTACTTCGATGCCAACGGCTATCAGAAGACTGGCCGCGTAACATCTGTAGAGAACGACGATGATGATTACACATTCTACTTCAACACCAAGAATGGTAAGAATGGTCTTGGCTACAATGGTCTGAAAGATGATTATCTGTACTTCAACGGTAAGAGACTGGATGCAGATGATGACTACAGACTGTACTACTATGATGGAGATATCTATCTGACCAATACCAAGGGTAAAGTTCAGAAGACCTCCAAGAAGTATGACATCGAGAACAAGGGCATCGCTGAGGATGATGTAAAAGTAGAGATCAGCGGCAAGAAAGTTGTATCCGTTACTTTAGCTAGCGGTAAGACAATCAAAGCTGAGGATCTGATTGCTGATGCAGAAGCTCAGTTTGGTAAAGATGTTGTTACAGAGGATCAGATCGTATCTGTACCGTTCATCCAGCTGTATGATGACGATATTTATACCTACACAAATCTGGCTGGTACTAAGGCTGTTGAAGGTTGGTTAGGATTAAACAAATAATTAATCTGAATTTTATTCGATTAGTCATTTGACCTAGGATAATTGAGAAGCGGTATTTCAGGATATTTCCTGGAATGCCGCTTCTTTTTTAGTAAAAAGAGCTCCGATACCTCGAAGTGTTTCGAGATGGCGGAGTTTTTTATGTGGTCGCAATGTAAATGAAGCCTGTCTGTATGACTGCATTTGCCCTCTGTCAGTTAAAGAATAGAATATGCAAAACTCTCTGCAGTACTATCATTTTGAGTTTAAGCATATCTTCCAAGTCTTGTTTCACTGATTCTTTCATGATATGATAATAAAAACAACAAATTATCATGATGTGTGATAAACGTGCAGTTTTATTAAAAAGAGAGGGAGCCATATGGTATATATTTAAATCCCGGAAACGCAGCTTTTTCAGAAGCGGTGCATTCTCAGATCTATGTAGATAAAACAGAGCTGATTTCTTATACCAACAGTGTGCTGGCAACAAACCAGAAAAATATCTGCGTCAGCCGCCCAAGGAGATTTGGAAAATCCATTACAGCCAATATGCTGGCTGCTTATTATAGTAAGGGATGTCAGTCTGATACTTTATTTAAAGACCGAAAAATCAGCTGTTCAAAAGATTATAAAAAATATTTAAACACTTACACAACTATATTTTTAAATATCCAGGAATTTTTAAGTCGAAGCTCTAATGTAGAAGAATTGATTCAGCGGATCCGGCGTTCACTCATGAGAGAAATTCGCCGTGAATATCCAACGATTGATTTTTATGATGAATTAGATCTGACGGAAAATATGAAGGAAATTTATGCTGAAACAAATGAGCCATTTATTATAATCATTGATGAATGGGATTGTATTTTTAGGGAATACGCAGAAGATAAAGCGGCTCAGGAACGATATCTGGATTTTCTTCGTGATTTTCTAAAGGATAAGGCACATATACATCTGGCATATATGACAGGAATATTGCCAATAAAAAAATACGGTACCCATTCTGCGCTCAATATGTTTGATGAATTCTCGATGGCAAATCCAGGTGTTCTGGCGCAATATGTCGGTTTCACAGAAAATGAGGTGCGCTGCCTCTGCTCAGATTATCAAATGGATTTGGCAGAAATCAAAGAATGGTATGATGGATATCGCTTTGAAAAAGCCTCTTCTATTTACAGTCCGCGTTCGGTTGTGGCTGCTATGACTTCTGGTATCTGCGATTCTTATTGGAACCAGACCGAAACATTTGAGGCACTGCGCGGATATATTGACATGAATTTTGATGGGCTGAAAGACGATGTTCTCAGCATGATGGCCGGAGAAATGGTACCGGTCAATACAGGTAGTTTCAGCAATGATATGACGACATTTCACAGCGAGGATGATGTCCTGACTTTGCTGATTCATCTGGGATATCTTGGATACGATTTCAGCCATAAATCAGTTTTTATTCCGAATAATGAAATCCGTGGAGAGTTTGTAAATGCGGTTTCGGTTTCTCAATGGGGAGAGGTCTCGAAAGCATTAAAAAACTCAGCTGATTTACTTAATGCTATCTGGAGAAAAGATGAAGAAAAAGTAGCTGTCTATATGGAACAGGCTCATTTTGAAACATCCCATTTACAGTATAATAATGAAAATGCACTGAGTTATACTGTATCACTGGCACTCTACGCTGCCAGAAACTTTTATCAGGTTTATCGTGAATTTCCATCGGGATCTGGATTTGCAGATATAGTTTATTTACCGCGAAAAGAATTTCCGGATAAGCCAGCTTTGATTGTCGAACTAAAATGGAACAAATCGGCCGAAGGCGCAATTCACCAGATATTAAAAAAACAATATTTCCAGAATCTGGAAGATTATTCAGGAAATATGCTGCTGGTTGGAATCAATTATGATTTAAAGACGCGAAAACATGAATGTAAAATTTTAGAATTTAAAAAATGAAAAGCAAGTTATTTGTCACGGCGGCAGTAAAAAGAGATGTTGATTGAGAAATCCTCTTTTTGCGGCCGATGTGATTTGACATCCAATTCAAATCTGAATCATTAAGCTGATAGCTTGATATAAGAGGACTCCGTCACTTCAGAGAAGTCTGAGGTGGCGGAGTCCTCTTTTTGTCAAGGTCGAACGTTGTACCGTTTACTAATTCAATCTTTCAAATATACCAGGCAGCGTTTCTTAAAAAAAGCAATTCCATAACACAAAATTTTATCATAGGAATCCTCAAATTCTTTTGCATACATTTTTTCATCGATCTGGGCAAGTGCTTTTTGGCAGGATTGTTTCATCTGGTCAAGCGTGCTGGAATATTTCACTTCAAAAAGGGCCAATTGTCCATTTTCAGAGTCGTAGACAATCACATCGCTTCGTCCTTCTCCATGCTCTTTATTCGACTCCACCACATAACCGGCACCAGTAAAAATACCTGCCAGAAATGCATGGTAAAAGTCTTCTCGGTAATCATGATAACTGATGGTTTTTCTTAAAAGTTTATTCATCTCATCCGTCATCCTGTCGCTGTTTCCATCCCATACCGCATGAAATAATTCTGTGCGGTTCCAATGCTTCGTTGATTCGTTAAACCATTTTATAATTGTTGACTCAAAAATATCTTTGATTTCCCTATTCGGAATCATCAACGCGGTTGTTCCATCTGGAATAGTTTCTTGAATATCCATCTCTCGAACGCGCGTCAGATAACCGGTTAAATATAAAATACTCCATAAGTTATCCTCGGAAGAATGAAGATAATCATAGGTTAAATTTTCTTCAATCTTTTGGAAAATATATCCGCCGGACAATAATTTTTCCAATTTCATTGTGATACTGCTTCCAGCATAATCAATGAAAGAGCGAATAATTGCATTATCGCTTGTATTCTTCCAATAACTCTCAGGCTTCATGGAAGGATTATGCTGAAGATCCCGAAGATAATTCATCACATCCCACGGGCAATATACATCAAAGCATCCGAAATGATAACCGTCATACCAGGCTTTAATTTCATCCGAATATTCGGCAGTATTGGATTCCTTTAAAATCTGATTTACATCGTTTTGTGTAAAGCCAAAATATTCATTTAATCGAGAATCTGTGATGGTATCCGAAACAAAATTATTGGTTCCAGTGAAGATACTTTCTTTAGCAATTTTCAAGCATCCTGTCACAACCGCAAAGCAGAGGCTGGAATTATCTTTTAATGAGGTACTCATCATTGCTTTCATGATTTCCAGCATTTCCTGATAATACCCATTGCTGCTTGCTTTCGCAACGGGAACATCGTATTCATCCAACAAAAGAATAACTGTCTTCCCATAATAAGCCTGCATCATTTTCATCAAAATCAGGATAGAACCCTTTACATCTGTTGCAGATGCAGTCTGATTTTTTAGTCGTTTAAAAATCTCTTTATATGCATCGCTGACGGCATCGCTTTGCTCCAAATAAGAGTATTCGATGCATATCTGGGATATGACAAATTTCAGCATATCAAAAGCACTGTCAAATGTAATCCCATCTACATCCTTAAAGGTAATAAAAAGAGTCGGACGCTGATTCATCCATGTTTGACAAATAGCTGATTCATGACTGATTTCCAAATCTTGAAATAACGAATGGTTATCATGTCGAATATCGAAAAAATGTTCCAGCATACTCATAGCCAGCGTCTTTCCAAATCGTCTGGGGCGAGTAATCAGCGTGACGTTTGCTGTGCTTTTCTTTAATAATTCCGAAATGAGTCCCGTTTTATCCACATAGTAATATTCATTTTCACGTATCTGAGAAAAATCCGAGACGCCAACCGGAATATTAAGATTCGTCATAGAATCATCGCTCCTTTCGAAAAATCAGGCTGTTTTTATTATCATATCATGAAAGGATGGGGGAAACAAGGTGGAGAAAGAGATTGAACAGATAGAAAAAAGTCCCCTGGGAATCGCCCTAACAAAAAAGGGTTGTTACACCATATAAGTGCACAACCCTTTTCATTTTATTCAGATCTGCCACACGTTTGTGTAACAGCTCTTCTTTAAATGTTATTTGAGATATAGATTATTTATTAGCTACAGCGTTCTGTGCTGCCTCGTAAGCATCTGTATTCTCGTAGTGTGTAACGCCCAGTGCATCCTGATAAATTGCATTGTCGAACAGCTCAATCTTCGGTAATGTAGCGGCGTTCTTATAGGTGCCCTCAGAACCATCTTTAGTAGAAGAGGCAATCTCGTATGTGTTTCTGAACGTAAACTTAACGTCATCACCAAAATTTTCTACATCATACTCTTTAGAAGTAGATTTCTGAAGTTTACCTTTGTTGTTTACCAGATAGTATTTCTTATCTACAACATAGATTCTGTAATCATCATCTGCTTCCAGTCTCTTGCCATTCCAGTAAAGGTAACCGGATTTCTCACCTGTATAACCCTGACCATTCTTACCATTCTTGGTCTCGAAGTAGTAGGTGTAGTTATCATCCTCTTCTTCAACATTAGCAATCTTGCCGGTCTTCATATAACCATCATTGTCGAAGTAGTAGAATTTCTTATCGATCATCTGTAAACCAGTCTGCATCTGACCAATTTCATTGAAGCAGAAGTTCTTGCCATTGATCTTGATCTTCTTGGTATATACTTTAGCACCGTCATCAGTTAAGTCAGTATTGTTCTTCTCACCGTCATCAGCTTTCTTAGCCTTACCGTCTTTGAAGTAATACCAATCGGTATCATCGCCTGCCTTAAGTGCATCAGCACCATCGATCTGATACCAGCCATCAGCTCTCCAGCCCTCTTCAACTACGTTCATGTAACGTACTTCAGAAGCGGTAGCTTCGATGGAATCGCTATCCAGTTTTGCATTGGAAGCCACGTTTGCTTTAACACCATTGATCCACTCATACAGCATCTGACCATGATTGTTGAAGTAGTAGTATTTACCGTTGATCTTTTTCTGCTTAGCGTCTTTGTACATCTTACCGTCGCTACCGAACCAGTACCAACCTTCTTCATCACACGGATCATCATTCTGAGAATCATGGCTTACGGCATCTGCTGCATCTTTCTCATCATCATCTTCGGAATCCGGAGCAGCTAACCACAGCCAAGAAGAGTTGGTTCTAGCACCGTCATCCTCTTCGCCTAAGTAGTATACGTTGTTGTTAGAATCAGCATACCAACCATACTGCATTTTTCCATCTTCATCGAAGAAGTAAGTCTTGCCATTGATCTTTTTATCATCAGAAGTGGTCTTTTTACCCTTGCTGCCGAAGTAGTACCAGCTTTCGCCATCCTCGTCCGGATCATCCTGATCGTCATCGGACACGGTCTTCTTCCACTCGTTAGTCAGCATATGACCATCTTCAGCTACATAGTAGTCATCGTCTACCCAAGAATCTGTCAGCATGTTGCCGTCATCATCCAGATAGAACCACTTACCACCGTCTTTTTTCCACTCGCCTGTTACCATCTCATCGTCGCTGTCATAGTAGTGCCAAACACCAGCGTCATCTTTCTCCCAACCAGCTGCGAAAGAAGTCATGGAAGCACCCATAGCGAGTAAAGCTGCTGCAGAAAGTACTGCAACTAATTTAGTCTGCTTTCTCATAATTAATGCACTCTCCTTTTTACTTTTTGAAATATTTTTCTCGAAATCCTAACTGCATTACCAGGTCATTATACTTCGGATATGGAAAA
>NZ_QUGD01000070.1:0-515 GCF_003478795.1 Clostridium sp. AF21-20LB
CTCTTATTAGCTTAACCAATTGATTCACACCGCGGGTACGGTGTTCCTCTCAGATGCATAGCGTTGCATCTTTGGTTTATGGTGTTTACAATTAATAATTGCTTGTTTTGGTTTGTTTGGTTACACTTTCGTGTAACACCTCGGATGTCTTGATATTTGTTTCAAACCTCTCGGTTTGAACTTTGTATCAGATTTTCAATATGCAGTTTTCAAGGTACATACTTGACTGAAGTTTATCAGTCATTCACAACCTCGATAAGCTCGAACTTATGAATCACTGGTAAAAACCAGTTATATGGAACAGCACTTCCCTGCTGGTGTAGGTTAACACATCCTCATCACAGATAGTTCATCCATTCCGATGTGTCCGTTCTATTTCAAATCGCTTTCAGCGAATTGTTTTTAATGGAATCCGGCATCCACCTGCTTTCCCATGCCGTCTCCAGCATAGTATCATCGGCCGCTTAGGTCTTAACCATCGTGTTCGGGATGGGAACGGGTGTGTCCCCTAAGCG
>NZ_QUGD01000008.1:0-104341 GCF_003478795.1 Clostridium sp. AF21-20LB
GATAGAATCAGTATAGGAAAAGATTTTGAAGTTGATGTAGAGTCTTTTTGAAGAATTATTGCCTGGGAAAATTGTCAGCAGTTATGCAACGGGTAATCGTGATATTGAAAATTCTTTCATAATGTTTAGAGTTTGTGACGTAATCAAGGATATCCAATATTTCCCGGTTTTTTCAGAGACAATTGGAAGGAAAATGCTTAAGAGTTGGAATAAACCAGTACCAAAGAAGCGAAGTATCTTCATAGAAGATAACAATGGTGTAGGAAGAGGTAATGGTGGAACTGGAAATGGGAATAAAAACAATGTAGAAAATTCTAAATTAAGAAGTTTGATTTTGTTTGCACGTTCATTAATGATTTTACATATTAATGATCCGCAACCAATGAATGGAATGCTAAAAGAAATATATGAAAAATTAGAATTACATCCATATTGGAATGTGAGAAATTATGAGGTCAAAGCTGTAAATACTGCGATAGGAAGTTTTTTACGGAAAGATATTAATGTTCAAAATGAAAATTTTCAAAACTTGCAGGACTATATACTTTATTTGCAAACAAATGTAACTGGAAGGCGTTTAAGAAATACTAATTTCGATACGTTACGAAATATTATGGGAACAGAATACCCGGCAGAACAAGTATATTTTTGAGTTAAAAAATATGTGAAGAAATATCAAAAAAGTAAAACACTACCCCAATCCTGAATATACATTGCATACTTTCGCTATGCAGTATAAAATCAGAGTTCAGGGGAATATTGAAACCGTCTGTCTGCTTTCAAGGAAACCTTGATTTTCTGCGGTTTGTGGGATATTAAGGAGCGAAAATGGATGTGTGTTTTGTAGCCTTATGAATGAATCATTTGAATATCGTAGCAGAGGGGGGTTTTGAGACTCTGCTGAATAATAGGCTTTTGCTAAAAGGTATCACTTTTGCGAAAATGTATGATATCTCCCGGCAGGAGCCTTTTTGTATAAAGATAACTTGACTTATAAATCTTACTGATGTAATATTTACACAAGTGCAGCAGGATTGCGGACGAAATTTTTTTGTTGCGAAATCTTACGCATGTAATAAAAAGAGAGGAGGAATGCATAGTACGATATACCCAGCAAAGAGAAATTTTTTTATTTTAAAATCTTACGAATGTAATATTTTGAAGATATAACGTACATTGAAAATAGAATATGACCATATCAGCAAAGCAAAATGAATGGAGGTCAATATGAAGAAAGGAAAAAGCAGAAACAAGCGAAAGAAAACAAGAAGCAGGCTCCTATGGATTGCGATTGCTGTTATAGGAATAGCTGCGGTAATTTCTGCAGTATGCGTGGCAGGAATGTTGGCAACAAAGGAAAATGCCTGGAGGACACCGGAAGAACTTCTGGTGGAGTACATGGATCATATTCCAAAACAGGAGTATGAAGAAATGTATGCGATGCTACATATTGAGGCATCGGGGAATGTCAGTCAGGAGGATTTTGTAACTCGAAATTCAGCTATTTATGAAGGTATAGAAGTCCAGAATATGGCTGTTCAGATTATTGCATATGATGAGGAGCAAATGGCGGTAACCTACCAGACTTCTTTTGATACAGTTGCAGGAACTATCAGCTTTGAGAATGAAGCACTCTTCCTAAAGGGCGAAGATGGATATAAGTTGGTTTGGGATGATTCCATGATTTTTCCGAATCTGACTTCTACAGATAAAGTAAGAGTTTCCACTACACAGGCAGTAAGAGGAGAAATTCTGGATAGGAAAGGACGTGTCCTTGCAGGAAAAGGTATAGCTTCTTCGGTTGGAATCGTTCCGGGCAAGGTGGAAAACAGAGAGGAAGCAATTGCACAGATTGCAGAACTGTTGGAAACAACTCCGGAAGCGATAGAAAAGATGCTGTCGGCACAGTGGGTAAAGGATGACTCCTTTGTGCCGATAAAAACCATTCCGAGGGTTGAAGAAATCGAGTTGATGAAGATTGAACCGGACGAAGAGGTGCTGAAAGAAAAGGAAAGACATGAAAAGCTACTGGAAATTCCCGGAGTGATGATATCTGATGTTGAAGTGCGTGAATACCCATTAGGAGAAGCGGCTGCACATTTGGTCGGGTATGTTCAAAGCGTTACTGCGGAAGATTTAGAGGAACATGCAGGAGAAGGCTATACAGCCAATAGTGTAATCGGCAGAAGCGGAATGGAGGGCTTGTTTGAGAGTGAACTGAAAGGCCAGAACGGTTGCAGGATTTACATTGTAAATTCGGAAGGCAAAGAGAAGGAGGAACTGGCTTGTATTCTGGTACAGCATGGGCAGGATATTCAGCTTACGATAGATGCCAATTTGCAGGTTTCCTTGTACGAACAGTTTAAGGAAGATAAAAGCTGCTCAGTGGCCATGAATCCTTATACCGGAGAGGTATTGGCCTTGGTCAGCACACCGTCCTATGACAATAACGATTTTATTATGGGATTGTCCAGTGAACAGTGGACTGCGCTTAATGAGGATGAGAATAAGCCAATGTATAATCGGTTCCGGCAAGTGTGGTGTCCGGGGTCTACATTCAAGCCAATTACCGCTGCAGTCGGCTTGGAATCAGGAGCAATCGATCCGATGGAAGATTACGGGAACGTAGGCTTAAGCTGGCAAAAGGATGCATCGTGGGGTTCTTATCATGTAACAACACTCCATGCATATGAACCAGTCATTTTAGAGAATGCCTTGATTTATTCCGATAATATTTATTTCGCAAAGGCAGCATTAAAGATTGGCTCAGAAGAGATGGAGAGTTCTTTGACCGGACTTGGTTTTAATGAGGAACTGCCATTTGAGATTAAGATGGCAGAGTCGCAGTATTCCAATACAGAGGGAATTGAAACTGAAATACAGTTAGCTGACAGCGGTTACGGACAAGGACAGGTTTTAGTGAATCCGTTACATATGGCTTGTATCTATTCTGCTTTCTGTAATGAGGGAAATGTCATAAAACCGTATTTGGTATATCAGAAAGACGCAGTAGCTGAGTATTGGATTCCAGGAGCCTTTTCTAATGAGACAGCAAGTCGTGTATTGGAAGGAACAAAGAAGGTTGTGAATGATTCTAATGGAACTGGATATGCAGCCCATCGGGATGACATTCTTTTAGCGGGAAAAACAGGTACGGCAGAAATCAAGGCATCGAAGGATGATGCTTCGGGTACGGAATTAGGATGGTTTGCAATTTTTACAGCAGAAGATACGGTAGAACGTCCTATATTGATTATCAGCATGGTAGAAGATGTAAAAGGAAGAGGAGGAAGTGGATATGTTGTTAAGAAAGACCGCCTGGTTCTGGAAGAGTGGTTTAGTAGTAATTAGTTTTTTACTGATGCATAGTGTTTCGGGGTGCAGCGATGCACCCCCGGAAGAAGATACAGTTTCGGAAACAGTAATTGATATTTAGGCTATTCCAGAAGAACCTCAGGAGAATGCAGAAGAAATTATAAACATCTGTATAGATCTTTATAAGAAGGCAGCAGAAGAAAACCAGATAGCTGATTTGGAAACGATTCGCAGTATTGTAAATTGCCTTGGAGAAAATGGATATCCGGCTGTTGACAGCAGAAATCAAGTTAACATGACTGAGGCAGAGCAGGTACTGGAATTTTGCGAAAAGGTGGATGCACAGGAAGAAGCAGAAATAACGATTCTTGAAGTCAGTTATTTTGGCGGATTTGTAAAATACGATTTGCACTCAAAAGACGGAAGTGTGGATGTGGTCAGAAGCTATTACAAGTATGAAAAGAAAGGATGATATTATGGCATTAAAAAGAAAAAGCATTCTACTGATCATGGTATTTCTGATTGGGTGTTTCGTGTGTGCCTGTGGAAAAGAAGATAGTGTTGCGGGAGAATCTCTTGTGGAAGATACGGAAGAAGTATCTTCCACGGAGAAAATAAAAAAATGCCGAGGAAGAGGCTGCAGTACAATGGGAAAAGGGCTACAATCTTCCGGTAGATGAACAGGAAAAGGAAGAAGCTGAGAGTGACTGTAAGAAGCTGATGGAACTTTATCTTGACATTTATGAAACAGCAGATAAAGGGATAGCATCTAATGTTGTTTTGGATGATCAAACGGTTCTTGAAATGCAGAAGAAGGTAAAGGACGCAGGATATCCAATTGCTACGATGGTAACGTATTCTAACATGGGGAATTATGAAAGTGTCGATAGTTTTCTTAAAGAATGTATGGAAGGGCAAAGCGGTTCTGTAGTAATTTATGAAATCCACAACGATGGTGGACTGGGCAGAATGAAATTCATTTTTGATGGAACGGATATGTATGTTGTAAGTGCAAGAGGAATCTGGAATGCTGACAACGAGCCGGGAATTTCGTACATTTCATATACGAGACTCAAGGAATGGAAATACACGGAAAAAGGATGGTTCTGCTATGAGTTGTGTGTGCCGGAGCCACCGGAAGTCAGTGAAATTGTGGATGGAAGCTGCCTGATTAGAATAAAACCTATGACAGAGGAACAGCGTGAAATGTCTGAACGTTGTGTTCGAGGTCTTGGATATCAGGGAAATAACCTTTTGTGTTCAAACTGGAATATAGAAAATCTGAATGAGTTGGATTATAACGGGATGTTTGAATATCTGTATGGAATGAAATATGGAGAAAAATTTAATTCCGAAGATTATCCAAATGGTATCCCAAAAGAAGAATTCGAAAGTCTGATTATGGAATATCTTCCGATAACAGCAGAGCAGATACGGGATTACGCAGTATTTGATGAGGAAAACCAGACCTATTATTGGGTGCGGCTTGGATGCTTTAATTATGCGCCTACCTTCTTTGGGACATCTCTGCCGGAGGTTGTCGACATCAAAGAAAATGAGGATGGGACGGTTACGTTAACGGTGGAGGCAGTTTGCGACATGGTCATTTGCGATGATGCAGTCATTACCCATGAACTTACGGTAAGATTTGCAGAGGATGGCAGTTTTCAGTATTTGGGGAATGAAATCCTAAATGACGGAATTATGCAGATACCCGATTACCAATACCGGATTAAAGAATGATTTGATGATAATGGTGTTCTATGATAATCTTACATGTGTAAGAAAAGAAAGGAGGACACATGAAAAAATTAAAATTAGTTGGAATATTGGTAGCAGTTGTATTGATAGGCGGAGTAATATCCATTTCATTCATAAATAATAACATTGCCTATAAAGTGGAAAAGGAATTATGTGAAACACCACTGCCAGAGAAAACGGAACTGATAGAGTCAATATCACGGGCAGGGAAGCTGACAGGTAACGGAAACGGGATGCAATATTTTGGTGCGATTCTAATTCAGAGCGAGTTGTCCTTGAAAGAACTGGATGATTACTATTCGGATCACAGAAGCAATGAATGGGAGTATCTTGTGGAAATTCAGGAAGGACAGTCTATTGATGTGATTGACAACGAAACTCTGAATTTTGGGAAAGAAATAAATGACGCCGGATATTACATTGTATATTCATGGGAAAGCGAAAATTCTCTATTGAAAGAACTGGATATACGAGGACATTAAAAAGGGGGCTATATCAATGAAAAAATTTATGCTATGTATTATGGGCTCGCTCATTGCACTGTTTGTAGTATTTTGGTGTTGCATTTCGTATACGGTAAATTACAAGAAGATAACTTGCGATACATCCGTTTCACCAGATAAAAAATATGAAGTGATACTTCAAGCTGTTGGAGAACCGGAATGGCCTTTTGGTTCAGCAAGTGGACGGTTAGTCCTTAAAGAAGGCGAAGATAAGATATCGCAAACAGATTTTGAATTGCACAATGACGGTGCAAGCATCAGTAGCAGCTGTTGGAAGGTTACCTGGCATGAGGATTATGTAGAAATAATTCTATCAGGTGAAGAGCAATTTGATGAACAAGTCATTTTATATTTCGATGGTATGAAAGAAATACAGCAATTGACAGATGTAGCAGATATTGAAGTAGAATATCCATCAGGAGAGAGATTAGATGAAAGCCGGGTTATAACTGAACAATCCTTTGATGTAGAATTGAATGATTGGGGTGAAGTACAGTTTGTATCTTATCTGCCGACTTATGAAACGCTCTGGGAAGATGTTTCATTTGTGCTGGCAAAAGACAATCAAATTATATATTATTTTCCGGAGTGTTATGAAAATAATAGTACAGAGAATGATAGTGTAGGAATGTTTGATAGTGTTGAAGCGGTTGGATTTCAGGATATAGATGGAGATGGTGCAAAGGATGTGATTGTCATCATAAACTATGTTACAGGAGCAGGACCGCAGGGAATGATGCCACGAAAGATCATTAGAATATTCAGTTCACAGGATAATGGTTTTGTCATTCAACACGATTTAATGGATGAATTAATGGAAAATATGAAAGAGGATGATATTTCTATTCCTGCGATCTGTGATTATGTGACATTAATGGAAACAAATGAAATATATGATGGATATCGTACTATATATCAACAATACTTCGCAGACGAAGGATGTGATTTTATGATATCATACGGTGCGAATGGAAATTCTAGAGTTATCTTAAATGAGAATGAGGAAATAATAGAATATCTTGTATATGACAGACTTTCGGAGAATGAAAAATGCGAATTATATGTTTTATACAGAAGTAAGAAAAACACAGATGGTTCATGGTATATCTCAGAGGCGGAGATCCTTGATATATTTGCATATAGTATGTCTACAAAAGATGTGGTCAGTAGTGGTAAAACATCATGGTCAGCGACTGGAAGTGAAGAGCATGAAATAAATTAAGATAAGCTTTTGATTTTAATTCGATTATCTACATGTGGTGTGAGGTGTTTTTATGAGAAAGTTTGTTAGAACGTATTCTCCATTTTTAGTATATTTTGTATGTGTGGCTTTGGCTTATTTTCTTTGTTTTTATTTATTTCCCAAATATAATGCGGCCTTAGCCTATTTGGGTTTTTTAATTATATATACATATATTGATATTGGGGTTTTTATTTTAGGTTTTTTTATGGGAAAAATCATTGTCAAACGCAGCATTGACATTAGCTTTTTGCTGTGCCTAATATATGCATTAATTTCTTTCGGGTTGATGCTCTTGATAGGTTCTCTGAAATACGTTTTTTATGATTATATGTATAGTAACTTTACGTTTACATTTTCAATCTTCATTGAATCATTAGGTGATAGAGATAGTTTGTTTGTTTCAATTGGGACATTTATATCTTTTTTTATTGGAGAAATTATAGAATACATCAATGATAAATCTAATTCTTGACGTATAGAACTGGATAATTGAAACGCTTTTATGCATAAAGTGAAAATAAAAAAATCGGGCAAAGGATTATACGACTATGACCTTTACCCGATTTCTTTATTTCCAGATATTCATGTCGGACAAGATAGACATGGTTATTTCAGTTGCGTTGCCTCCGGTAGCATCGCTGTCTGCACCAATGTTGGTAGCGAAAAAGTATGTATTATCTACAGTTTCGATATAGCCGATAAACCATCCGTTCACATCTTGGCCATCCACACGTCCGGTTCCGGTCTTTCCGTAGAATGTTCCGGCATCGGAAGAGGAAAGGCAGATGGCATCTTTTACTGCATTGATATTTTCAGGGGCGAAGCCAAGGCTGTTATTCTGCAGCCTGGTTAGAAGTTCGACCTGCTCTATTGGGGAAATCTTCAAGGAAGATTCCATCCAATAAGTGGAGAAATCACCACTTATATTTTCGTTTCCATACCCAATTTCCTCAATATAGTTGGAAATGTCAGCGGTTCCAAGCTGTTCGTCCACAGATTCAAAATACCAATTCACGGAGGAATTCATTGCAGACTGTAAAGTCTGATCCGCATTCCATGCTTCAAATGGATAGGTTTCGCCATTCCATGCAATGAACGAATTTTCCGGTGTAATGATCTCTTCTTCCAATCCGAACAGGGCATCATATATCTTGTAGGTGGAGTTTGGAGCAACTCGTAAGGTGGCATGCTCCATGTCGTGTATGCTCCATGCATCATTTTCTAAATCATATAAAACAAAGCTACCTTTGTATTCTCCGAAGTATGTGGAGAGGTCTACATAGGTAACATTCTCAGAAGAGGAGTCCCATTGGTAGTAGTTTTCGTCTGCTGCGTATGTAGAAATAAAAGGAGCAAAACCTAACAGGAGGACAGCAGTCAGTACAAATGCCGTCATACCTTTTAGCCTTTTTGTAAATGTTGGCTTCTCATAAGATGCGATATTGATAATTCTCCGCTTCATCTGCTCCATGTTTCCACCAAGGCTGGCAGCAAACGGAAAAGGAGTAAGTGAAACCTTCTCTGCAAAGTTAATCAATGTATTGCCATAATCTTCGTAAGCATCCTCTTCAAGCATCTTTAAAACAGAGGTGTCACAGGCAACCTCTCTGTCATTACGCATTTCTTTCAGAGCGTACCAAACAAGAGGATTGAACCAATATACCACTCCAGCAAGGTTCATCAGATAACTGGCAATAGCATCATGGTGCTTGTAATGCTGCAGTTCATGTAACAGCATATACCGCATATCGGATTCGTTATAATCAGAGATCAGATGAATCGGAAGATAAATACACGGTTTCAAAAGTCCAACAATAATCGGGGATTTCAAAAATGCGGTACTGTAGACAGGAATATCTCTGTGAATCCCTATCTCTTCTAAGCAGTGATGATACAGTCTGCGGACTTCCTTGTTCTGAAGGGGAAGTGCAGATTTCTCCAAGTTGCGTAAACGGAGAGAGGATTTGATTACCAATATAATCATTGCAAAAATGCCTACAATCCATATCCCTAACAATATGTATCCGGAAATGGATGGTGTCTCGCTATTTACAGAAAGTGCGAAGTCATTCATCCAGTCTGTATTTCCTGCTGGATTAATTCCCACAGCTTCTCCTATAGCGGTTGCGGTACCAGAAGCAGGAGAGCTTCTTAAGTTACCGAGCCACGAGAAAATTTGAGGAAATCCGATTAAACGGAACGGTATAAAGGGAAATGTCAGCAACCCAAGAAGCAGGAACCACAGATTATACTGCATACGGCTGGAAAGGTTGTCTTTGAATATCCGCTTGGCTATCAAAAGAATTCCGATGATACCGCTGATAAATACATTGCATATTAAAAAGCGTATCATAAAATCAGCCACGTTAATTGCCTCCTTTTTTTGACCTCTTTGAAAGAAGGGAGCGGAGGGTATCTATTTCTGTTTCAGACAGTCTGTCATTTTCTATATAGGCAGACAGCATGGCAGTGATATCTCCGTCATAGTATCGTTCCAGAAAAGAATTGCTTTCCTGGCCGATGTATTCGCTTTCCTTCACGACTGGGGTGTAAACAAACACTCGGCTCTGTTTTTCATAAGTCAGAGCGCCTTTGGTCACAAGGCGTTTGATTAAAGTCTGTATCGTTTTCGGACTCCAGCTTGTGGTCTGTAATAATTTATCTGTTATTTCATTTGTACTGATCGGCGCATGTTTCCATACGATTTTCATAACTTCAAATTCAGCTTCAGAAATCTGTGGTAAATCGCTCATTTCAAATCCCTTCTTAAATCTTACGGATGTAATAAATATATTATAGACGCTATTTATGTGATTGTCAATTTCAGAAAAAACAGATTGACTTGAAATCTTACTCTTGTAATAATTAAAACATTACAAGAGTAAGATTTAGAGATGACTACAAAAAGAAAAGAACCAGAATCACAACGGATTAGCTGGTTCCTTTACTCGTTTGAATTACCTCTTTTATGTATAAGTGCTAAGAGGTATTCAATTGCTGGAAGAATCTCGGCTGCCTCTTGCTCATCACATTCCTGTAGCATCAATAACAGTTTTTGTTTTTTCAACCCGTCCGTAGCAGTGTCAGGGTGAAAAATATGGTCTGCAGGAATGTGTAAATAAGCGATGATCTGGCACAATACTTCGAACTTGGGATTACCACGGTCGTTTTCAATATTTAGTATTGTACGCTCATCACAACCTATTTGTTCAGCTAATGCTGCTTGAGATAGATTCTATCCCGTGATTTATGGTGTATCCGATGAGGATGATTGGACGAGCGAAGCTACATGGTATAAAGCCAATCCTTTCCTTGGAGAAACTATCGATATTGAAAAGGTTCGAAATGCCTATATCAGTGCAAGGGAAAATGTTGCAGAAGAGAATATCTTCCGGCAGCTTCGATTAAACCAATGGGTAAAACAGTCCACACGTTGGATGCAGATGGATAAATGGGATGCGTGTGCATTTCTCGTAAATGAGGAGGAACTTATCGGAAGAACCTGCTATGGCGGTTTAGACCGTTCAAGTACATCAGATATCACGGCATTTGTACTTGTGTTTCCACTGAGAAATGATGAAGAGTTTATGTATCGGAATAAGAACTGCATTTTTCTTCCAACATTTTGAAGTCACAGCATCTTGCAGCAAGGGAAGAATCGGGCTTGGCAATGCATTTCTGATATAATTTCATGGCTTTATTTTGCAGAGTGTCCTGAACATTGTCGATTAAAGCTTTTTCTTTCTGGAGAAGGTAGACATAGTCTGTTTTTTCTTTTTCGTTACTGAAAGAACGGAAGCTTTCTACCTGATTATATTTTAACTGTGTAAGACAGTTATCAGGAACCGGAATCATATTATTGATATTTAATACCGCATAAAGATATCCGGTGGATTCATCCTGGAGTTTGTGGAAATCCAGACTGTTGGACATCTTCTGATGTTTTGGTTTTGCAGAGGAAATAGGGACATAGTAGTGGAAATCTCCGATAGTAAGAAGAATTCCCACATGGAGTTTCAAACGTTCCCCATATTCCACATATCCGACACGGGAATCAAACTGTGTCAGGTAATGGATGTATTTTTTATCGACAACGTACCAATCCATAAAGCCTCCTGAAAAGTAAAAAAGTGGGTGGATTACTCCACCCACTGCTGTTAACCGATTGTTTTAATTGGACAATCTAACCGCTTTTAAACGAGCATTTTAACTGGACGCTCTAACCGCTACACAGATATTTCTATCTGTGTTTTTATTATATGCAATTTACAGCAAAAAATCAATGCCTGTAATTGCTAAATTTTTATGAACTTTTTTCGATTTCTACAGGATTGATTTTATCACAGACAGGTACAAAAAGAAAGAGAGGGATCACTGATAAATCCACAGAAGTTCAGAATTTGAACTTCAAGAAGTCTAAGAATTTGATTAATTTCTGTTTGTAAATTTGAAATAGAACATAGACATAACAGCGTAAGGGCAGTTATAGACCGCAAGTGTTTTACAGAAGGCAATGAAGATGTATCTGGAGCATCAGAAGCATAAGAAGCCTTCCCATGGGAAAATCCCGGTAAAGAAGCTGGTCGGTCAGGGAGAGGGTGCAAAGTCCATTGAGGTTACGGATAGCAATATAAAATCCTTTGAGCGTGTCGCAAGGAAATACAATGCCAGACTGTGGAGACAGGGACAGAAGGAAACAGTAATGATCTATCATATCATCAACAAAGGAACATAAGAAGCCGGAAGAAGCTGGGAACGGATCAGGAGAAGACTGGAAAATATACGGGTGCTGGCTGTTTTACTATTGTTGCTGAGGCTGATGGTGTTGGAGCATCAATGAGGGGGCTGCTGAAAGCATATGAGAAAGAGCGGAATGAGTGGAGCTCGCTGGATTTTGTGACAAGAATATAATGGGTGAGTGATGAGGCTTTGCATTGCGAGTTGGTTCGTGGTGTGAAGCCTCTTTTGGGATCTAACATTTATTATCGAACAATAGGTTATGTTTAGTTAATGGAGAGAATAGCACTATAAATGATGAATGAGTTTCATATGAAAAAAATGTTAGGTTTTTAGGATTCATCGATTTAGATTTTTTATAAAGAGAAGTTCAAAAACAGAAGTAAAATATGTGTAGATTTTTCAAAAAAAAATTATTGACGTGCGGAAAACCGCGTGGTATGTTTTTTTGAAGAAAGAGATTATTTTAAAGGCAAACCTATTGAAAGGCAGGGTCGCAAAGCCAGAAGGGACTAAAGTCAGAAAGCTTGACCATGTCAGCCGGTTGTCACTGTTTCCATATCATCATAATATATGGAAAAGATGTTTGAACAGAAGAGATTCCGATACCTTTTATACTATATAGATGTGTGATTTAAAAAAAATATAGTAGGGACACTGGCAGATCTTGGCAAGTGTCCTTTTTGTATGCAAAAATGGGTAACAAAACTAGCAGGGACAGGTTTTCTGTATACAGATAAAAGCAGGATGAAGAAGGCATAAGACGGAGAGAGGACTTTTATAAAATGAAAAATTATGAAGACAAAATATATTCCTTAGGTGAGACTGTAACGGGACAGACACAGGCTATGTCACAGGTCATACAGAAAACACTGGAAAATAATGGCGGGGTAGGTATAATGACAGGATCTTATGACCAAAACCTGTCTATTTTGTCTGTGGATAATCTGCTGTTGCATAGTACAGGATATACATTCGATACTTTCATGGAACAGACAAAAGGTTCATTGAGAAACTTCTTTTATGACGCGGAAGATATACTGGAGCGAGACCGCTTTTTGCAGCTTCACGGAACAGGGGAAGCACAAATCATTGCAGCAAACGGTACAGTGAATAATGTACGGCTTTGTAAAGAGGACGCGACAGATGAGGCGGGCAGACAGATCTGGGTAATGTCCGTACAGGTCAACTGGGATCATGTAAATTTGGCACTGCTCAATGAGGCTATCTATTCCGGCTTCTGGTATTTTGACTGTGACGAAAACAGTGAGATTGTGAATGCAAACTGGAGTCATGAATTCCGAAAAATGCTTGGCTATCATGATACTCTGGACTTTCCGAATAAACTGGAATCCTGGTCAGATCTTCTGCACCCACAGGATAAAGAAAGAGTAATGGTGCAGCTTCAGGCGGTAATTAAGGATAAGACGAACCAGATAAAATACCAGGTAGAGTATCGTATGAGAATGAAGGATAATCAATACCAGTGGTTTCGGGCATCGGCGGAAGTAATACGCCGTCTGGATGGTTCTGCCAGCAGGATTGCCGGGATTTTTATTAACATTGATGGGGAGAAAAAAGAAATCATGCAGGCACAAAAATCTGCTGCTTTCCACCGGGCTTTTACGAAAGCAGATTTGTGCGAGTATTATGTGAATCTGGAAGCGAATACTTTTGATACCTTTAAGGTTGAACCGTCCCTGATGACCGTCTTTGAACAGAGTTATACATGGGATGAATTGATTCGGCATTTTGTGGATTCCTATGTTGTGGAGACAGATAAGAAGGCGGTATCCTCTTTTTACGACCGTGGTTATATTGCAGAAAGGCTGAAGGGTCTGGAAACCGAATTGGCTTTAGAGTGCCGTATCAATCTGAATGGAGAAGAACGATGGGTCCGCAATGTGGTCATACGTGGCGAAATAGAGGATTCAGAATATGCCATGATTTTTCTGCGTGATATCACAGAGGCAAAGGTAGAGAGCGCACGGCATCTGCAGATGGCAACGGATAATGCTTCCATGGAGCAGTTGATTCAGAGTATTGTGCGTCTGGTTGACCGCTTTGTTGTCTGTGATCTGGAAAATGACAGATATGAATTCTACAATCTGAATGGACAGATGATATATAAACCTCTGGGATTTTATCATGATTTTCAGATGCAGGTTCTTGAAAAATATAAGACACTGGAACCATTAGAAGCTATAGATATCCTGATAGCCCCGGATAATATTCGGAAGAAACTGAAAAGTGAAAATGATATTTATAAGTTTGAGTATTGCAGCCTGGATGAAAAGACTTATAAAATCGCTTCTTATATTCCCTTGGAATGGAAGAATGGAAAGCTGGAAAAGGTATTGCTGGCATCCATGGATGTGACACAGGAGAAGAAAGCAGAGATTGAATCCCGTCAGGCACTGAAAGAGGCTTACCGGTCCGCAGAAAATGCAAATCGTGCGAAAACAGAATTCCTTTCCAATATGTCCCATGATATCCGGACACCAATGAATGCGATTGTGGGTCTGACGGCAATCGCAGGAGCAAATGTTGAGAGCAAGGACAGAGTCATTGAATGCCTCGGCAAGATCACAGAATCAAGCCGCCATCTGCTGGGGCTGATCAATGAAGTATTGGATATGGCACGTATTGAAAGTGGAAAAATGACACTAGCACAGGAAGATTTCAATCTGTCAGAGCTGGTAGATAATCTTATTACACTTACGAAACCGGTGCTTGATGAACATAAACATAATTTTGATATACACATCAATCATATTGAACATGAGGCTGTCTGTGGTGACAGCTTGAGGATTCAGCAGGTATTTGTGAATCTGATGAGTAATGCGATCAAGTATACACCGGATGGTGGAAATATTACTTTTTCGATAGAGGAAAAACCCAATGGATTTTCAGAACTTGGATGCTATGAATTTACGATTGAGGATAATGGAATCGGTATGTCACCGGAATTCCAGAAAATCATGTTTGATCCGTTCAGCCGTGCAGATGACCACCGGACAACCAGAGTTCAGGGAACCGGTCTTGGAATGGCAATCAGCAGAAATATTGTGAACCTGATGAATGGCACTATTAAAGTGGACAGTACCTTGCACAAGGGAACTAAAATCACAGTAACAATTTATCTGGAGCTTCAGGAAAAAGAAAAAGAACAGGACAAAAATCTGATGAATCTGCCGGTTCTGGTAGTGGATGATGATAAGACATGCTGTGAAAGTACAGTTGCCACACTGAAAGAAATCGGTATTACAGGTGAATGGGTTCTTTCTGGCAAGGAAGCTGTTGAACGTTGTTATGCACGTCATGAGCTAAAAAATGATTATTTTGCTGTTATCCTGGACTGGAAGATGCCGGAGATGGATGGTATAGAAACTGCCAGACAGATCCGGAAACGGATCGGGAAAGAGATTACCATCATTGTACTGACATCCTATGAATTCAGCGAAATTGAAGAAGAGGCAAAGGCGGCAGGTGTAGATGCTTTTATTGCAAAACCGCTGTTCCGTTCCCGACTGACGGCTACACTGCGGCAGTTTACTTCAGGCAGAAAAGAAAATACAGCGAGAAATTATCTGGAGAAACTGTCAGAAGCAGATTATACAGGAAGAAGGATTCTGCTGGTTGAGGATAATGAGTTGAACAGAGAAATCGGTGTTGAAATTTTGCAGATGACAGGGGCAGAAGTGGAAACAGCAGAAAATGGGAAAATCGCAGTTGAAAAAGTGGAAGCTTCTCCGGAAGGATTGTATGATCTTGTTTTTATGGATATCCAAATGCCTGTCATGAATGGTTATGAGGCAACTGCAGCAATCAGGAGTCTTCCGGGTGAAAAGGGAAAACTGCCTATTGTTGCCATGACTGCCAATGCTTTTGCAGAAGATGTACAGCTGGCCAAAAATACAGGCATGAATGGGCATATCGCGAAACCGCTGGATATGAATAAGCTGAATGATGTTCTGGAAAACTGGCTGTAATTGTCTTCCTGGATGTATGGGAAAAGCAGCTAGGAAACATAGAGAGGGTTTTGTTATGACAGAAACTAAATATATATTTTCGAAGCAACCGCAGTCCATGGCAGTTTTGGTTTTTATAACCGTGCTGCAGAAGCAGCAAAGCGGGAAGCCGAAATGAAAACAAGGTTTCTGGCAACTATGAGTCATGATATACGTACACCACTGAACGGTATTATCGGTATGGTAAATATGGAAAATCAGTACGCAGATGATTCACAGATACAGCAGAAGATCAGAGAAAAGGTAATGGAATCCCTGAAATATCTGGTGTCTCTGGTAAATGATGTGCTGGATATAAATAAACTACAGAGCGGAGATTTGAAGGATCAGCAGCTTTTGTTTGATCTGACAATGGTACTACGGGAATTGAACCAGATTTATGATGAGCGGGCTGCCAAGAAAGGCATCCGGTATGAGATTGACTGGAAAAATGGTACATACAGTCACAGCGCTCTGGTTGGAAACCCGGTATATCTTGGAAGAATTCTGTCGAATATTATGGACAATGCCATAAAATTCAGTCAGGCGGGTAGTGTGATTACGGTCTGGGTTGAGGAAGAAACTCTGGATGATGGCAGAGCAATTTTCACTTTCTACTGTAAAGACCAGGGTGTGGGTATGAGTGAAGATTTTATTGCACATGTTTTTGATATGTTCTCTCAGGAAAGCAAGACAAGCAGATCCAGGTATGAAGGCACCGGACTGGGGCTTGCAATTACGAAGCAGCTCGTGGACAGAATGGATGGAAGTATTGAACTGAAGAGCAAAGCAGGTGTCGGGACAACAGTTATTGTAAAAATTCCGTTCAAAATTGGCACACAGGATAAAAACAGTAATTTATCAGATAAGCCAGTAAGCCTTGATGATTATTCGGTAGAAGGCATGCGGGCATTGGTTGTGGAAGACAATGAGTTGAACATGGAAATTTCCAGATGTATACTGGAAGACAGCGGTATGGAAGTTACATGTGCAGTAGACGGGCAGGAAGCAGTTGAAATCTTCGAGAAATCTGCACCGGATTATTTTGGGGTAATTTATATGGATGTTATGATGCCGAGGATGAATGGTCTGGATGCGGCAAGGACCATCAGGAAAATGAAAAGAAGGGATGCCAGGAGGGTTCCGATCATTGCAATGTCCGCAAATGCCTTTGCAGAAGACATTATCAACAGCCGGCTGGCTGGAATGAATGTTTATCTTGCAAAGCCGCTGGATGCGGAAAAAATGATTGTTGCCTTAAAACAATGCATGGCAGATAATAGCGATGTAAAACTGCACGAAGATTTGTAGGAATAAAAAGACAGAGCATCTGTATATTTCACAGGTAAAGAGAAAATGCGGAATTGAGGTTGGAAAGAATTATAATTTATCTAAAAATGAAGATAGTAGGCAGCCACAGTGTCCAGAAGATAAAGAGAGTGCAATTGTGGAGGCATTGAAGCATTTTAAGATGAATAGTTAATAAAGAGAGGTGCATATGCTATGCCAGGTATACTCGTGTTGAAGATGATGAAAATTTAAATCGTGGAATTACATTCTCACTGAAAAAATCCGGATATGAGGTTTTTTCAGCAGAATCAATGAAAAAAGCGAAAAGAATTGCAAGTGATAATAATGTGGATGTTACCATTTGTGATGTGAATCTTCCGGATGGGAATGGACTGGAATTTGTAAGGTGGATGAGATGCAATTATAATACATACATTATTTGTCTTACAGCACTAGATCAGGAGATGGATCAGGTCATGGGATATGAAGCAGGGGCAGATGATTATATTACAAAGCCGTTTAGTCTTTCGGTACTTCTTTTGAAAATAGAAGCACATTTCCGCCGCAGACAGGAGAAAACGGAAGCCGGAAAGATGATTTCGGGAGATATCGTATTTATCGCAGGAGAAATGAAAGTCCTGATAAAGAGTCGTGAAATCAGTCTGACAAAAACGGAGTTGAAAATGCTGACTTTTTTTCTTCAGAATCCGAAACAGATTCTTTCAAAAACACAAATATTGGAAAATGTGTTTGATCTGGAAGGGGATTTTGTGGATGAAAATACAATCGCTGTCAATATCAGAAGACTCCGTGAGAAAATCGAAGACAATCCGGCTGCACCGGTCTATATAAAGAATATCAGAGGTCTTGGGTATATATGGAATCAGGAGGTAAGGCAGTGACAAAGAGATATCGCAAGAAGATTACAGTAGTGCTCTCCTTGGTATTACCTGTCATAGTATTGTTTGCAATATTAAATTGCTTTACCACGTATGTGTTTTATGAAGATTATAAATATAAAATGAATCTTATGACAGAGATTGCTGCAAAGGAAGAATTTTCCGGGCTGGATGCTGTTTCGGAATTGCTTAAGGATAAGGATATTGAAACTAACGAACAGGGAAGGCGATTATTGGAGCAATATGGATACTGGGGGAATAAAGGGAATGCATTTTATTCGCAATTCCGGCATCAGGTTATGGTGACCGATGCTGTAAGCACTGTGATATGCGTGCTTCTTTTGACTTTTTTACTTTATTGGAAGAAAAAAGAAGATGCGTGTCATCAGAAAATTTTAGACCAGTTGGAAGAAATTCTGATCAGATTCCGTGAAAATAAATTTGATGATTTACTGAAAACGGAAAATCATGCAGAACTGGAAAAATTGAATGACCAGCTTGAAGCAATCGGACATCATATTCAGTTGATAAAGGAAGAAGCAAGGGCAGAAAAGGAGAACACGAAAGAAATGGTTTCTGATATTTCTCACCAGTTAAAAACACCGGTTGCAGCTTTGGATACATGTTTTAGTGTGCTGATGCAGAATGACTTAAGTGCCACAGAACAGGAGGAGTTTCGTATCCGTTGTCGGAGTGCTCTGGATGGACTGGAGACATTATTGCAGTCGCTTCTTGAAATATCCAAGATGGAAACTGGACTGATTCAGATTAATAAGAAAAAACTTCCGCTTATGGATACTGTCATATCTGCTGTGAACCGCACTTATCCTAAAGCGGATGAGAAAGAAATTGAATTCGTTTTTGACTATGAAAAAGAGCTGGAAACATGCACGATTATGCAGGATAAAAGGTGGCTTGGTGAAGCTGTGATCAACGTTCTGGATAATGCGGTCAAGTACAGTCCGTGTGGTTCAAAAATATTTATCCAGTTACAAAAAAGAAACGATCTTGTAAGAATGGAAATTGAGGATCAGGGAATTGGTATTCCGCAGAATGAGTATCACAAAATTTTTCAACGATTTTACAGAGGAAGTTCCAAGGAGGTCATGGAAAAGAGTGGTACAGGAATCGGACTTTTTCTATCGAGAGAAATTATCGAAAAACACGCAGGTACGATTACGGTAACCTCCGGCAAAAAGAAAAAAGGAAGCATGTTTGTGATTCAATTACCATATGTTGGTTAAATTTTAAGTGAGCAGAAATCTTACAATTCTGTAAGACTTCTGCTCGTTTTTTGAAAGTGAAATGAAAGATTGCCCTGATACAATTTGGATGTAAGATGAAAAGGAGGCAACACATGAGTGTGATATTAGAAACCAAGCAGCTTTGTAAGTTTTATGGCGCAGGTGAGAATCAGGTCAAAGCGGTCAATCAGGTGGACATTCAGATTGAGCGGGGAGAATTTGTCGCAATTGTTGGAAAGTCAGGTTCCGGTAAAAGTACATTACTTCATATGCTTGGAGGGCTTGATACCCCGACAAAAGGCAGTGTTACTTTAGCAGGGAAAGATTTATACAGGATGAAGGAAGATGCCCTTGCTGTTTTCCGCAGAAGAAAAATCGGATTTGTTTTTCAGGCATTTAATCTGGTTTCATCTGTTAATGTCTGGGAAAATATTGTACTGCCACTGGGGCTGGATGGAAGAAAAGTGGATGAAGCGTATGTAAATGATATTATTGCAACTCTGGGGATTGAAAACCGGATTTATAATCTGCCAAATCAGTTATCCGGAGGACAGCAGCAGAGAGTAGCAATTGCAAGAGCACTGGTGAATCGTCCGGAAATTATATTTGCAGATGAGCCGACAGGCAATCTTGATTCTAAGACCAGCGATGAGGTGATTGCACTGCTTAAAATGACAGCAAAAAAATATGGTCAGACGATTGTAATGATTACCCATGATGACGAAATCGCACAGGTCGCTGATCGCATTCTGGTGATTGAGGATGGACAGGTGGTGGATTTCAGATGAAGACAATAAGCAGGATTGCACATAGCAATGACAAAAAGAACAAGACAAGAAGTATACTGATCATGATGTCCATATGTCTGACTACGATGCTGCTTGTTATCATCAGTACTGTGGGAAATGGGGTAATTCATTTACAGAAAAGTCAGGCGGCAGGCTCATATGGAAGCAATTATGGTCTGTTTGTTTCCGCAGACGGATCGCAGTTAAAAGAAGTAAACCGCCGTGCGGAAATAGATGCTACAGGCACTATGTGCACCGAAGGTATCATAAAAGGCAATGAAAAAGGCGGGTTTGTCTGCATGGATGAGACTGTAAAAAAAAATGCTTCCCTATAATAAAGAATATGAGTTAAAGGAAGGAAAGTATCCGGAAAAAATGCAGGAAATTGCCGCAGGAAGAGCATTTTTCCGTGCAATGGGGTATGGTGATGTAAAAGTCGGGGATACGGTGACATTGGATTACCGCGCAGGGATGCAGTCAGAATATAAGTCGGAAGAATTTGTTGTCAGCGGAATCCTATATGATCGGGATGAGTATACCATCGAGGCATCTTATGTTGCTTTCGGGTCACAGGAGTTTTATGATGAGCACGTCGCAGAGAATGACAGACAGTATAATATTTATTTTACTTTAAATGATTCTGCAAATGTATCTATGAATAATATTGATTCGGTTATAAAGCAGATTGCAGCAGCTTGTGGAATCGAAGAAAAAAACGTTATAGTCAATGATCTCTATTTGCAATGGGTCTTGCAGCCGAGTTATGAAATGATTGTGGTTTGTGGAACCCTGATCCTCGGAATCGTGCTGTTTTCCGTTGTGGTCATTTATAATATCTTCCAGGTCGGGATCGTCCACAAGGTTCAGGAGTACGGAAAAATCAAGGCACTGGGTGCAACCAGAAAGCAGATGAAGCAGTTGATCTTTCGTGAGGGCATTCTTCTGGCGGTTCCTTCGATACCGCTGGGGCTGTTGTTTGGCTTTCTGATTGCAAAATGCGGTTTTAACTGGCTGGTAGAACAGGGGAACCTTGTATCAACCGGAACTGGCTCTATGGGAGTTCAAAATCAGCAGGTGCCTCTGTTTTCCCTGCCTGTTATGTTTCTCTGTATTTTCGTATCATTTCTTACCGTTGCTTTGGCACTGCGTAAACCAATGAAAATTGTTTCACGGATTTCACCTATCGAAGCAACACGGTATTTAGAAAATACAGAAACACAAAAAAAAGGAAAACGAAATGGCAGAAAAAATGTCACCGTGTTTTCTATGGCAATGGCAAATGTAATGGGTAACCAAAAAAGAACCATTGGTACCATCCTCACACTGGGGCTTTCCTGCGCATTGTTTGTGATTATTTCTAATTATGTGGGAAATATTGACACGGAGCATGAAGCACGTCTTTCCGTTAATCATGGACAATTTGAACTGCAGCTTGACTATTCTGCTGAGTATGATGAAAGATATCCGGAGAATAATCTGGATACGATTCTGACGGATAATCCATTGAATGATTCGCTGATTGAAGAAATCAAAAGCATTCCGGGAGTGACAGATGTCATGACGAGAGAGATAGTCTCTGTAAATCTGAACGGAACAAGATTTCCGGCTGATATTGTGAGTAAAAATGATTTTGATTTTATGCGCCAGGACGGGGATATTGGCTCTATGGACTATGATCAGGCGGTAAAGAATGGTGATATTTTCTTTGGCTGGTCAACGTGGATGGAACAAGATGGATATGCTCCGGGTGAATCCATTGCATTTGACTTTGAGAATGGAAGTGAAACCTATACCTATCAGGGAAAGATTGCAGGATCCTTTGTAAGCGCGGACACTTATCTTGTCATTCCAGAAGGTGTATACCGTTCCATGAATCCGAGAGGAACAGCCTATGGCTATCTGTGGGTGGACTGTGACAAAAAAGATGTGGCATCTGTGGAGCAAAATCTGAATACATTGATTTCTAATACTTCGCATATAAAAATGGGTACTTATCATGCGCAGTTACAATCTGCAGAATTCTCAGCTCGCACGATGAAGCTTGGCTGTTATCTGTTTATGGCGGTTGTAGGATTCATCGGTTTTATGAATATGGCAAACACCATGATCATGAATATTACGATAAAAAAGCAGGAATATGGTGTATTACAGGCTGTGGGTATGACAAATAAACAATTAAATTTATGTCTGCAGTTACAGGGACTGATTTTTACGGTTGGCACCATATGTGTAGCACTTGTCGTTGGTCTGCCACTTGGCTACGTGCTCTTTGCCTATGCAAAGCATAATGGGATATTTGGAATGAATGTCTATCATGTTCCAATTACACCAATTCTTGCTATGATTTTGCTGGTCAGCCTTTTGCAGATTGTGCTTTCCTGCGTTTTAAGCAGTAATCTGAAAAAGGAAACGCTGGTAGAAAGAATAAGGTATCAGGGATAGCAAGTAACCAGGCTGTCACTCGGACAATGAGTGACAGCTTGGTTTGCGAGTATACGTCAAAAGATTCTGTGCCCTTGTATTTTCCCTTATCAGAGTTCGTAAACTTATATGGGAATATATAACACAAGGGAAACAATAAGGGAACCGTGCATTTTTCTCGCTGTTCTCGGAGTTTGAAGATCTCGTCGGCAACTTCATCATAGGCTTCTTTGTTATTGGCTTTTTTAAGAAGCTTTTTCTGAAGCTCCTGCAGTTTTTCGTCAATGCCATCAGCGGTATTTTGCTGAGCGCTTCGGATCACCTTTGCGATGTTCTACTGGAGCTGCGTCTGGTAGGTGGACTTATCACCAAGGAGCGTGTTGATTGCCTGAACTACCACATTCTCCAATACCGTCTCATTGATGGTTCTTCGCAAGTGCCTGATTTGCCTGCTCTGCAGCAGTCTTGAGAGTAGCGAGCTTTTCCTTCGTTTCACTGACAGCGCTGGAGAGGAGCTTCTGCTTCTGTGTAAGCAGCTTGATGTTGTCTGGATCCGGTTTTAAGAGCTTTTCGACATCCTTGAGCTGACTCTGCGTATTCTTGATTTCTGCATTGACACCCTTTAAGGCTGTCTGTAGTTTGGTGGTATCGCCGCCGATCTCGACCGTGATACCCTTGATTCTGCTTGCCGCCATAGCGCACCTCCTCTCTGCAAAATGGGCATAAAAATTGCCCGGCATTGTTGCCGAGCATAAAGAAAGCACCGATCAGATTTCTCCGACCGATGCTAATAAACTGCTATTCTACTGAGATTTACAAACTGGAATTTCATAGACGCATTTGCTTTTTAAACGCAAACATTCCCTCGTTTCCATCACCGACAAAATCGTCCGGTGTATCCGGCATAGGATGTTTTTCATTAAAAAATTCCGTAATATGAAAGCAGCAGACATTCACATAAAAATGAATGTTGCGCTTATCAAAGTACGGCGTACAGGTTTCCCATACTTTCGTGTTCGGATATATTCGTTCCAATTCAAACCATATCTTCTTACCGATACCATTGCTCTGAACTCCGTTCTTTACAAAAAGCAGGTCAAGATGGTTATGCTGTGTACTCTCATTGATAACAACAACAGCACCACCCACCATTTCTCCATCGACAACGGCTTTATAGACAACAGAACCCTCCGCATTCAGCGACTGGTCAATGTCCTTTTCAGGTAGAATAACAGCATCTGTTTTCCCGAAAGCATCTTCAAAACCTTTTTGAAATGCTTCCTGCATATCCGACTTGTATTGCGTTAATTCTTTTGGTTCTATACAAACTAATTGGAAGGTCATTTTATATCTATCTCCTCAAAAATACCGATTTTCTTAATTCTACATACTGGAAGTTATAAACATCTTTGCAAATATATCATATCTATCAACTGTACACCGCCCTCATAAATTGGGTGGTCATAATTGTCAGTAAAGAAATTGGGAATCTTGTGAGAACGAACAAACCCACATTTTTCATAAAATGGTATCGTCAATGGACTGTCACCTGTTCCAACTTGCAAAACAGAATATTCATCTGCATATTTACTGGCAAGAAAATCAATTAGTGCTTTGCCATAGCCCTTTCCCTGATTTTCCGGATCGACTGCGATATTCTTGATTTCAAGTATTCCATTACCTTCATCGGTAACAACACATTCTGCTTTTTCATCATTGTCTTCAAGCACATACATAGTACCTTTTTCAAGATAGCGCTCAACCATGCTCTCCTGTTCATCAGCTAATAACAATAATGATATAAATTGCTTTTTATTTTCGTTCACTTCTCGGATTTTCATATCCATTACTCCGTCAAATTGGAATTGAACGTGCTCTGTCTTTCGCTAATGCAACTCCATTTTACTGTGCAAACATAAGTTATGCCCGTCTCAAGATTCGCTTTATATCATCCAGATTTTCAACAAAAAAGATTCCCTCCTGTCGCTCGTTAGAAGATAATCCTTTTTCAATCATATGATTTAGAAGTGCTTTCAAATCATCGTAGTAACCGTTCAGGTTGTAGAGAATGCAGGGTGCCTCCAGATGTTTCAAAGACACCTTCGACATTACCTCTGCAATTTCCTCCAATGTTCCCGTGCCGCCCGGGAAGGCAATAAAGGCTTCTCCTAACTCAATCATTTTGTTTTTTCTCTCAGACATATCCTTAGTCACAATCAGTTTTGTCAGTCCATCATGTTGAAACTCATTTTCAATAAAAAAATTCGGCTCAACACCCGTAACATCACCGCCTGCCTTCAATATACTGTCTGCCAATGCACCCATTAAACCACCTTTAGAACCACCGTAAACAAGTGCATTTCCACTGTTTCCAATCCATGCCCCCAATTCCTCAACTGCTTTTCGTAAGCATGGGTCATTTCCTTCATTTGCCCCAAGATAAACTGTTATATTCATTAAAAATTTCCTCCTACAACTTCTGATTTGTACTTATTTCTTAAACAGCTCAGAATGTGAACCAAGGCGATAAAGCATCAAAAGAAGAACTTCTCCACGAATCTCATAAATAAGCAGCCAGTCTGGTTCGATGTGATATTCACGCGTGCCTTTATAGTTGCCTGTAAGATCATGATCTCTGTATTTTGCTTCCAGCGTACCGCCATTCGCCAGAATATCGATTACCTCAAACAGCTTATCAAGATTTTTATTTTGCTTTTTGGCAAGCTTCAAATCTTTTTAAATTGATTTGTAAACTGAATGTCGTATTTCATACATCGAGAGTTGCCTTAAGCGCATCCATACTGGAATAACGCGGAGCAGAAGGATCCTTCATCATTTTTCTGCCTTCCTCAATGGCAGCGGCTGTGGTATCATTCGGTACTTCCAGTTTTAATTCAAAAGGAATACCATGCTCACGGATAGCGGTTCTCAGGAATATATTTACAGCAGTTGTCATATTCAGACCAAGCTCATTGAAGATTTCCTCCGCCTGATCCTTGATTGCCTTGTCTGTACGAATATTTAAATTAGTTGTTGCCATACAGAACACCTCCATTCAAGTATAGTATATGTAGAAATTCGGTTGATGTCAACACAATGTCATTATACAAGCTGTGAATTTTCTGTTAAAATGCATCGAAGTCCTTCTGCGTAGCATCTGCGAATAGGCTTTGTACTCATCATTGCTGCTTTCCGCGTACATGTCGTTCACCATTCCGATTGTGAGTAAGTCAAGATCCCGGATGGAGATGCCGAGCTGTACGCAGCGAAGCAGAAACAATGGTGTGGTCATCGGGCGCTCAGTTGCGTGAAGTTTTTTTAGACTCCATATCCGTCTGGACATTCAGGTCACACGCGATACCAAACACTATAACCTTCAAATGATCATTGCCGTAGGCTTCAAGGTCAATTCCGAGCGTGCCGTACAGTTTTGTAAATGGGTAAACCAGATCGCCAAGGACTACACCATAAAAGGCTGGGTGATGGATGATGAACGGCTGAAACGAGGAACGTATCTGACAGAGAAGTATTTCGACGAGCAGTTAGAGCGTATTCCATGTTCCTTTTCTCCTTATTCTATACAATGATTTTGCTGTTCTTATTTAAGATGCATATTAAAAAAGCTGTTCAGCTTTTCAAAAGGAATGACATCTAAATTGTCATAAAGATCAACATGGCTCGCTCCCGGAATGATAAGCAGCTCTTTATTATCTCCGGTCATTTTTTCATAAGCTCCCTCACTGAAGTAACGGGAATGCGCTTTTTCTCCATGTACCAGTAGAACCGCAGACCGAATTTCAGCGGCATACTGCAAAATTGGCATATTCATAAAGGACAGAGGAGAGGTCACATTCCATCCGTTGTTGGAATTAAGAGAACGAGGATGATAACCACGCTCGGTTTTATAGTAAGCATAATAATCTTTTACAAACTGTGGGGCATTATCCGGCAAAGGATCGATGACACCGCCTGCAAGGGCATAACTGCCATTTTTATAATCCTCAGTACGCTGGCTATTCATTGCCAGTTTTTTGACGAAACGAGCCTCGGGTGTGTTTCATTGTCAAAATAACCGTTGGCAGTCACACGGGTCATGTCGTACATGGTCATAGTCGCAGTCGCCTTGATGCGGGTGTCGATGGCAGCAGCGTTGATTGCCATACCGCCCCAGCCGCAGATACCGATGATACCAATTCTGTCTGTGTCAACATTCTCCTGTACGGACAAAAAATCCACAGCCGCACAGAAATCTTCCGTATTGATGTCCGGAGAAGCCACATAACGAGGACTACCACCGCTTTCGCCTGTAAAGGACGGATCGAAAGCAATCGTTAGAAAACCAAGCTCTGCCATTTTCAGCGCATACAGACCGGAGGATTGCTCCTTGACCGCACCGAACGGACCGCTGACGGCAATAGCGGGAAGCTTGCCCACCACACTTTTTGGCGTGTACATATCCGCCGCCAGTGTGATGCCGTAGCGGTTATGGAAAGTCACTTTTTTGTGATCCACCTTGTCGCTTTTCGGGAACACCTTGTCCCATTCTTGTGTTAAATTTAATTTTTCCATGATGGTAATATCTCCTTAGTTCTCGTCTAAAATTTCAATTTTATCAAGCCAGTCTGTAACTGCTGTTAATGCTTCATCCTGCGAATTTTGTGCCACAGAACCTCTTATTTCTAATCCATCCAAAACATCTGCACCTGTGCAGATTTCAGCAATGCTGCTGTCGGTGGAAGATAGGCCGCTTCCTTCGTGGGTACAGAACGGAATGATTGTCTTTCCCGAAAAATCATAACTCTCAAGGAATGTGTAGACTGCCATCGGCATGTCGCTCCACCAAATCGGGTAACCGAGAAAGACAACATCATAATCTTCCATGTTTTCCACGGTAGCTGACAGTTCAGGACGGGCATCTTCTTCCTGCTCCTGCTTTTCGGTTTCTGTACAAGCTTCGTATTCATCGGGATATGGCACAACGGTGCTGATTTCGAATAGGTCAGCATCGACCTGTTCTGCAATCATATCTGCTATTATGTGAGTGTTTCCTTTTTCAATATGCCCGACACCATAATTTTCACCAGTGCGGGAAAAGTATGCTACTAGAACTTTCATAGTTTCTGTATCTCCATTCTCATCTTGTTGTGTGCTGCTACTTTCTTCTTCTGCGGCATTACTTTCTTCTGAAACGGTATACCCGGTAGTTTCTGTTGTTTCGGCATTCTGACTGCTATTGCAGGCAGATAACGCAAAACACATGAAAAGTATGAGTAACAACGATATAACTTTTTTCATAATCCATGTTAGCCATTGCAATCTTTCTGTATAACTGATATACTAATGATAAAACCTAAACCTAACTTTAGGTCAATGGGTTTGTAAAATAAATTTGTTAACTTTTTGTGGAGGCATACATGTATACGATTGGACAGGTTTCGGAAATGTTTGGACTTCCGATTTCAACTTTGCGCTATTATGACAAGCAGGGGCTTTTTCCGGGAATGGAAAGAATTTCCGGCATCCGTAAATTCAGTGAGAAAGAGATTGAAACATTACGTGTAATTGAGTGCCTGAAACGCTCCGGTCTGGAAATCAAGGATATTAAACAGTTTATGGACTGGTGTGTGGAGGGAGCAGCTACTTATCCTCAACGAAAAGAACTGTTTGAGAAGCAAAAGAAAACAGTGGAAGCTGAAATTGAACATTTAAGTCGTGTGTTGGATATGATTAAATTCAAGCGCTGGTATTATGAACAAGCCATGCAGGATGGCAACGAAGAGCGGGTACATAGTATGATACCGGATAAGTTGCCGGAGGATATTCAAAAGATGTACGATCACGCACATAAAGAATAAAGAAATGCTGCATATTTGCCCTTTAGAGACAAATATACGGCATTATTAGTATTCAAATGGAATGAAGTTTTAGTTTGTGGATATAGAAAATGCCCTCCCGGCCATCATGGTCGAGAGGGTTTCGTGCATTTACGGGATTACTCTCCAATATCAATTTTCAGTCCGGACTTAAGCTCCACAGTGAAGTGGTCCTCCCAGACAATGATCCGCTCAAGCCAGCGCTTTACCAGGGCTTCGTCGAAAGCTTCCAGGTGTGCGGGCTGCTGCTTTATGAAATAGCGCACCACCTCTCTGCAAAATGGGTATAGAAAAAGCACCGTCCAAATAAACCTTGAACGATGCTCTGATAGTTAGCGGATTGTTGCTCAATCTTCTATCTCTTTATATTTTGTTTTATTGCAGTGGTCACTGCATCTATATTGAATGGCTTTGAAATGTGTCCGTTCATTCCAGAATCCAAGGATGCCTGTACATCTTCCTTGAAAGCATTTGCAGATTGTGCGATGATTGGAATTTTCGCAGCGTCTGGGCGCTCCTTGCTCATTGCACGAATTGCCCTTGCCGCCTGATGCCCATTCATTTTAGGCATCAGGACATCCATTAGAATCACATCATATGTGTCTGCTGGATTGTTGGCAAAACAAGCAACTGCGTCCTGTCCGTCTACTGCACGAGTTACATGCATACCTGCTTCTTCGAGCAGCGTGATTGCCAATTCCGCATTCAGCTCATTATCTTCTGCGAGAAGAACCTTTACTCCATTAAGGCTGACATCCTGTATCAGATTCAGCTCAGGTATCTGTTTTGGGTCTGCAAGTTCCATAGGAATTTCTACTGTAAAAGACGAACCACATCCTTTCTTGCTGTGAACCGTAATTGTACCGCCCATCAGTTCTACATATTGCTTGGAAATTGCCATTCCAAGCCCCGTTCCGGCATAATGTGTTCGTGCGCCGTTATCCTCCTGTGAAAAGGGTTCAAACAGCCTTTTCTGAAATTCTTCACTCATACCAATGCCATTGTCTTTTACCGCATAACTGCTTACAATATGCCGTTTGTCTATGCCCGGTTTGATACTAATTTCAAAAGTAATCGTTCCGCCATCTTTTGTAAACTTGACCGAATTGCTCAGAAGATTCGTCAATATCTCACGAATTTTTGTTGCATCCGTCAGAACATAAAGTTCTTTGGGGATGTTGCGATGTATCTCAAATGTTAAATCCCGATTCAGTAGGAGTCCATCCACGATAGCAATCACATTATCTATTAGGACAGGCAAATTCTCCGGCTCAGGTGAGAAGCTTACCTTTCCGTTCTCGATACGGCTAAGATCCAGTACATTATTCAATAACAACAGCAGATGCTCTGAACTTATTTTTACCTTTTGCAGACTATCGTGAATTTCAGATACATTTGTCTGGTTCAGTGCAATGTCCGTAAATCCGATAATAGCATTCATAGGTGATCGAATATCATGTGACATGTTAAGTAAGAAGGATGATTTTGCTCTGTTTGCGGTCTCTGCTTTTTCCGCAGCCTCGCGCAACAAAATCGTCTGTTCAATTTCATCTTCTCTTTTTCTTTTGTAGCCGATAAAGCAGACAGCACAAAGCAAAAACAGCACACATCCTGCCATAGCTCCAACATAAACGGATGCTCTTCTTGTTCGCTCTACAAGCCCATTCACAGACTGCATATCCATTTCAATGCATAAAGCACCAACTATTTCATCCGAATCGCCCGTTATAGGATAACAGGCTGTGAAAATAGGACCCCATGTCGTATCAACAATGTTCTGCGAATACACCGTTTCTCCTGAAAGAGCCTTGTTAATATACGGAATCATTTCATCCTCAATATAGTCTCCCGGATGTCTGACATCTCCTGCGTTGGGATCCAGACCGTCCACCACATAGATCAGCCTGTTTTCTTCATTTCGGGTGGCGGTGTATAAATATCTGGTTGAATTCAGCGTTCGAATTTCATTTAGAAACGAGGAAACCTTGTGATACATTTCTGTATTTTCATCAGATTGATGGCGGAGCGTGGCAAATTCTTCTCTTCCGATTTTTCTATTTGCCAATTTATGGATTGCATCTGCATTTTCCATATCACGTTTGAGTTCCGTTTCAAGGGCGATATCTGTATACGATTTTTGCAGAATATATGTATATGCTGATGCCAACAATGTGATTGAAAGCGTCAAAATTGCAAATAAACCTATGGAAAACTTAGTAAATCGCTGCTTTAACTCCTGAATGTCTTTGACTGACTTCTTGTCTGTTTGTGTTTTCATTCAATTTGACTCCACTTTTTATTTCATAGAAATATGTGGAAGGGGCTGATGTAAATACCGAATCTGCAGAGCGTGCATTTTTCCATCAGCTGATTCGCTTTTCAGATTTATCCTTTAATTGTTTCCTTATCCGTTCGGATGTTCAGATTTGTTGCTGACATACGCACAACCTTCACATGGCTTACAGTATACTCACATACTCGTGTCACGTCAATATAGTGTTATTATATGAGCTGTGAACTTTCTGTTAAAAGGCATCCATGTCAGATTGTGTAGCCATCTGCGAATAGCCTTTATATTCATCAGAAGGGTGCTCCCTCTGGGATGGGGATTTATCCGTGGATATGCGGCTCCGCGGTATGAGAAGGTTTATTTTTTTGTTTGGGGTTTCAAACTTTTATGTGACAAACATAACTGTCTGTGTTATTATAAAAATGATATAAGCGAAAATGACTTTTGCGGAAACGAAAGTATCTTTATATTTTTTTATCCGTATACTTCCCATGATGGGGATAAATACTTGCAAAGTTGATTACTAATATTTTTTCATTATTACAGGTACAATAAGAACATGTAATAGCGGAAATGAGGTATAGTTACTTGCAGGTAGAGAAGTATATTGCGGATAAAATAACATCTTTATGTGAAAAGCGTGATATCAGTAAATACAGATTATCGCAGCTGTCGGGAATTTCCCAGTCGTCACTGGGAAGGATCATGGCGCAGGAAAACCTGCCGTCGCTGATCACACTTGAAAAAATATGTGCAGCTTTGGGCGTGACATTATCGCAGTTTTTTCAGGAAGGTAATTCAGAGAATCTGACAGAAAAACAGAAAGAAGTTCTAGGGATATGGAACAATCTGAATGCAAATGAGCAGGAAACAGTAATGTCAATGCTTCGTGGACTTCGGAAGTAGAAGAACAGTTCGAGTATATATATCGGCTGTTCTTTTTTTGTTTTCAGGTGTTAAAACGGTAATGTTTTTCTTGTGTACAGTAGAGCGCTATAGTATAATAAAACCAGTTTTTTGCATAAGTTTAAAAGCTATAATAAGGAAATCGGCAAACCAGATGAAAGTCTGGGACGCAAAGCTACAGGGCCTGTAAAATGGCAGCCAGTTGCATAAAATGAGGTGCACTGTCTGTCTGACAGTGCTTTTTTGTGGTGTTATTTCATAGGCGTAACTATAATGACTTTATCAGGAAAGAAAGAGGTAAAGTATGAAAAAGGCAAAACATTGTCTGATAGCAGTGGTGTCAGGTGTACTTGTAGCAACTGCTGTCTTGTCTGGATGTGGACAGTCAAAGAAAGAAGTATCTAAAAATGATGATCATCTTACCGTTTATCTGTGGGAAAATCGTTTGATGAAAAATATTGCACCCTATATCCATGAACAGTTTCCTGATCAGGATATTGAATTTATTATTGGGAACAATGATACCGATTTATACAGTTATTTTAAAGAACATGATGAATTACCGGATATCATAACAGTACGTCGATTTTCCGGAACAGATGCACAGGACTTACAGCCTTATCTTATGGATTTTGCTTCTTATGATGTTGTTTCTAAGTATTATTCCTATGCGGTGCAATATTATAAGAATGCGGAGGATGAAATCCAGTGGCTGCCAATCTGTGGTATTCCTCAGACGATCATTGCCAACAAAACACTGTTTGATCAGTATGGCGTAAAGATTCCAGAAAATTATGAGGAATATGTACAGGCCTGTCAGCAGTTTTATGATAAGGGCATAAAACCGTATTCCATGGATCTTGGGGAAGACTGGTCTAATAATGAAATCATCCAGGCGGCGGCAATCGGTGAGTTTACAAGCCTGGATGGTATTGAATGGCGAAACGGTGCAGAGACTGCAGCGGATGAAGTGAAGTTTGATGATATATTATGGAAACGTATTTTTTCAGAAACCAGTCAGTTTCTTAAGGACTCGCATTTTGGCAAAGAAGATATCAATATTGACATCAATACAGGAACCCAGATGTTTGTCGAGGGAAAATCAGCAATGTTTCATGGACATCCGACGGTTATGCAGCAGCTGCAGAAACAGATGGATGCGGAGCTGCTCCGTATTCCTTACTTTTCACAGACATCGGATGAATCCTATGTGTACATGACTCCGTCATTAAACATTGCATTTAACAAAAACCTGGAAAAAGACCGGGAGAAACTGGATACTGCACTGGATGTGCTGGATTGTATGATTTCAGAAGAGGGGCAAAAGCTGATTGCGGATGGAAGCGGTGTTATTTCATTGAATACAGACGTTCCAACCATGATGCAGGATGTACCTGGACTGGAAGAGGAAATTAAAAATAATGCTGTTTATATCCGATATTCCGCTCAAAAATCATTTGATGCAAGTCTTGAGGCTGTTCACGGATTACTGTCAGGGGAAATGGATGAAACGCAGGCTTATGATACTTTGCGCAGTGTAATGAATCGTAAAGCTCCAGAAGAAAAAGCAACGGTGAATTTTGAAAATGAATATTCCATTTCACTGAACGATAGAAATGGCCGTGATGCAGCATCTTCCATTTTAACTACGATCAGAGAAGAAAATGATGCACAGCTGGCTCTGGCACCATATTATTATTTCACTTCTTCTATATATAAAGGAGAATGCACCAATAGCCGGGTTGGCATGATGACAGCAAAGAGTTCAGATACAGCATTATATTTTACAAAAATTAGTGGTAAACAGGTTTGTGAACTCGTGGAAAATTATTTCACCGATGCGGATGAGAATTTTTATGTAACCAATAAATACGAATTACCAATTGCATCCGGTATGAAAATGATCGTCAATCAAGAGGAAAGTGGATTTTCATTAAAGGACTTGACAGTTAATGATAAGAAAATAGACAAAGAAAAGGAATACTCGATTCTTCTTACAGACACCACAATGTCTGTTTTGAAAAAAATAAATCCGAAATGTGAGATTGAGCAGCTTAAAGATACAACATTATCAAGTGCATGGATCGAAGCAATGTCAAAAGGACAGCAGCCGTCAGCACCGGAAGATTATATAGAGGTTGAACAGTAAAAGTGGAGATAGAACAAACGGTAAATAAAAAGAAAAAAAAATAACAAGGCTGTTGCTTATACTACTTATTATTCTTTTAAGCGTAGTTTGTATAAAGTATCTTATAAGTAAGTCTAGCAAGTATATCAGTGAAAATGGAAAAAGCAGTATGGGAGCTGTTGTTGAACAGATGCAGCAGACCTATGATCTTCAAGTGAGTGGGTACTACAGCCAGCTGCAGTTGGTTGAGGAATTTTTACTTCATGAGAGGGAGCTGTCTCTTGAAACGGATGTGAACAAAAGTTTCTTTGAAGCATGGGAAAAAGAATTGAAAAGTACACTTATATTCCTTCAGGAAAATGGTCAGGCAATATCAGCAGGTGGAACAAAAATGCGGATTGATATGCCAAGTAAACTTCTGCTGGATTTAAAGAACGGATACAATATTGGAAAACTGGTGCGTCTTGATTATGCTCAGAAGAAAAAAGACGGTTATCTGGTTGCGATTCCATGTCAGGAATATACCATCAATGGGGAAACTTATACGGCAATTGGAGCTGTGTTTGATCATTCGAAACTGGATTCCATGTTAAAACTGAAAGGTTATGACGGGAAAGCATATTTGTTCATGCTGGATAATGACGGAAATATTACATATACGAACCAGAGTGGTGATAAATACCTGCGTAATTATTCTCTGTTAAAACATTTAAAAGGAGAACAGGCTATTACAGAAGAAGAGGCTGATTTGTTCAAAAAGAAGTTTGATAACAGAGAATCCGGAGTTGCACTTTTGGGAAAACAGAACCCCTATTATCTGGGGTATTGCCCGATAGAAAGCAACAACACCATTTTGGTATGTATTGTGGAAAGGGGAGTTGTTGACAATGTGCTGAGGGATTACCAGAAAACGGTGTTGTTTACAACAATACTCATGGCAGGTTATATATTTTTACTTTTTGCCGGATTATTCTACAGTATTTCCAGACTTAGTCTTGCAGATCAAAAAGCAGAATATGAAAAAAGAAATAATGAACTTCATTTACAAACAATGAAGGAAATGGAAGTAGTCAATCAAAAACTGAAAAAGGCAAAGAACGTTGCAACAGAGGCTTTGCAGACAGCTGAAAATGCAAATAAGGCGAAAACGGATTTCCTGTCTAATATGTCACATGATATTCGTACACCTATGAATGCAATCATTGGTATCACATCTTTGATCAGACATGATGCAGGTAATAAAGCAAAAGTTATAGAGTATGCAGAAAAAATAGACATTTCATCACAGCACCTGTTAGGAATTATCAATGATGTTCTGGATATGAGCAAGATTGAGGCAGGAAAAACAGTCTTCAAGTATTCTGACTTTTCTATTCTGGATCTTGTACAGGAACTTGACACTATATTTCATACTCAAATATATGAAAAGCAGCAGACCCTTACAATCATAAAAGAAAATATTCAGCATGAGTGGGTGAATGCGGATCAGGTTCACCTGATGCAGATTTTCAGCAACCTGCTTTCCAATGCAGTGAAGTATACCCAGGAAGGTGGGGAAATTCAGTTCTTTGTAGAAGAATGTGAGACAAAGTCATCTGTCTATGCAAAGTACCGTTTCTTAGTTAGCGATAATGGTATGGGAATGTCGGCAGATTTCAAGGATACAATTTTTGATGCGTTTACCCGTGCGGAAAGTTCCCTTACAAATAAAATACAGGGAACCGGACTTGGAATGGCGATTACTAAGAATCTGGTTGAGGCAATGGGAGGTACCATTGATGTGGAGAGTGAATTGGGACAGGGAAGCTGTTTTGAGGTTCTCTTGGATCTGAAAATTGCAGAGGATAGAACAGTTGCTCTGGCGGCACAAGAAGAAACAGATGAGCAGGATGGAAATATTCTGCAGGGAATGAAATTCCTGTGTGCAGAGGATAATGAGTTGAACGCGGAGATCCTGATAGAACTGTTAAAAATTGAAGGTGCGGAATGTACCATTTGTGAAAATGGCGAAGAGATTTTGGAAGCATTTGAACAGTCTGCTCCAGGTGATTATGACATGATTCTGATGGATGTGCAGATGCCTGTTATGAATGGTTATGATGCAACGAAGGCAATCCGCAGAAGCTCCCATGAAGCGGCAAAGAAGATTCCAATCATTGCAATGTCTGCCAATGCATTCTCGGAGGACATTCAGAATTCTTTGGCAGCCGGTATGAATGCACATATTTCAAAACCGGTTGAGATGAAGGTGCTGGAAAAGACGATCAGAAGCATAAAATCTGGTGGGGGGGTACCGAACCGCAGGTCACTGAACAGTGACAAATGGATTTGATGCGACAGTGCAATTTTATTAAACCAGGAGGTTGACCAGGAGATTTAATATGATTTCGAGAGCTAAGAAATATGTGGCAGTGTTACTGACTTTTGTATGCGTGTGTATGATATTTTCTCCCCAGACTGCATATGCAGCCGAGGACAGTTCGCAGCATGAAACTGTCAAAGTCGGTTTCTTTGCCATGGATGGTTATCATGTGATGGATGAAGAAGGCAACCGCAGTGGGTATGGCTATGATTTTCTTCGGCTGATGGCCCGTTATTGGGATGTAGATTACGAATATGTCGGATATGATAAGAGCTGGGATGATATGCAGCAGATGCTTGAAGATGGCGAGATCGACATGGTAACATCTGCCCGCAAAACACCGGACAGAGAAGAAAAGTTTGATTTTTCACGTCCCATCGGAACCAATTATGGGATGCTGACCGTCCTCAGTGACAACAGCACGATTGTGGACGGCAATTACAGCACTTACAACGGTATGCGTGTGGCGCTTTTGAACGGAAACACCCGGAATGAAGAGTTTGCGGATTTTGCAGACAACAAAGGATTTACATATGTTCCATCTTATTTTGATACGACCGCAGAAATGAAGGAAGCCCTTCAGAGCGAAAAAGTTGATGCGATTGTTACCAGTTCTCTGAGAAAAACAAACAATGAGCGAATCGTGGATAAATTTGGCAGCAGCGATTTCTATGTCATTGTTAAAAAAGGTAATACAGAATTGCTGAATGAGATCAATTATGCAATCGACCAGATGAATGCAGTTGAGGGTGACTGGAAAACGACACTTTATAATAAAAATTATGAAAGCATCGAAACTAAGAATCTGGAATATACGGAGAAAGAAAAAAGTATTATTTCACAGTATACCAAGGACAACCCGCTTCATGTTCTGTGTGATCCGACCCGTTATCCATATTCTTATAATGAAAATGGTGAGATGAAGGGTATTATCCCGGATTACTTCCGGAAAATTGCAGACTATGCCGGGATTTCCTATGAGTTTCTTACACCTGCCACCAGAGATGAGTATATTGCTTATCAGAAAAATACGGAAACCACAGATATGAGCATCGATGCACGCCTGGAAACAGATAACTATGCTGAAACGAAAAAATGGGGGATTACTGCACCTTTCATTACGATGCAGCTGGCAAGGGTGACACGGCGTGACTTTGATGGAAAAATTAATGTTGTTGCTACTGTTGACCAGACAGCATCAAAGTCAATTGAAGATGCAATGGCACCCGGTGCAGAAAAGCTGATGTGCAGTACCCGACAGGAAATGATGGAAGCTGTCCGTAAGGGTAAAGCAGATGCTACCTTCGTCTACTATTACATGGCACAGGCGTTTGTGAACAGTGACACTACGGGCACCATGACATATACTCTGCTGGAGCAGCCTACATTCACCTACCGCATGGTAATTTCATCAACTGAGAACCATGCGCTGGCTGGTATTCTGACGAAAGCAATGTATGCCATGCCACAATATCTTATTGAAGATCTTGCAGCACAGTATACTACACACAAAGCAACAGAGCTGACATTTGTTGACTGGATCCGTCTGCATCCTGCTGTTACTGTTTGGGTTCTTCTTATTTTTGGATGGCTGCTGACTGCTATGGCTGTGATAATGGTGCGTCTCAGTGCAAGAAAAAAAGCGCAGAAGGCGGCCCAGGAGAAAGCTGAGGAAATGGCGGAATTGGCAGAGCATGCACAGGCTGCAACCAAGGCAAAAACAGCATTTCTGTCACATATGTCCCATGATATGAGGACACCGATGAATGCAATCATAGGATTTACTGGTATTGCAATGAAAAACAATCCGTCAGACGAGGTGAAAAATTGTCTGGAAAAGATTGACGAAAGCTCAGAGCATTTACTGTCGCTGCTCAATGATGTATTAGATCTGACCCGCATCGAAAGTGGAAAAGTGAAATACAATCCGGTACCGGCGGATGTGAAAAGCATTACAGATTCTGCATTGGATATTACAAAAGGCTTTCTTACGAACAGGGATATCAACTTTAAGATTCAGCGTGAAGAAGCAAAGATTCCAAATGTACTTGCGGATCCTGCACGCCTGCGTGATGTGCTGGTCAATATTCTGAGCAATGCCGTAAAATACACTCCGGATGGAGGGACGATTACATTTGAAGCCCGGTGTCTGGAAAAGGGCGGGGATGGATATATAAATATGCGTTACCGCATTTCGGATACTGGTATTGGCATGAGTGAGGAATTTACAAAAGAAGTTTTTGAGGAATTTGCACAGGAAGATTCCGATGTGAGAACGCAGTACCATGGAGTTGGACTGGGGATGGCTATCGTAAAGAAGTATGTAGATATGATGGGTGGAACCATTTCCGTGCAGAGTAAAAAGCATGAGGGAACCACATTTACTGTGGATATTCCTTTGGAAATTACAGATAAGGAATGTAATAAGTCAGACACAGGTATTTCTGAAAAGGTGAATCTTACAGGTGTGAATGTCCTTCTTGCAGAGGATAATGAACTGAATGCAGAGATTGCTGCCGTGCAGTTGGAAGAGTTCGGGATGAATGTAGAAAGAGTTGTGGATGGAAAGAATGCTGTTGAGATTTTCAGAAATCATCCGGAAGGCACATTTGATGTAATCCTGATGGATATCATGATGCCTGAAATGAATGGTTATGAAGCAGCAAAAGCAATCAGGGCAATGAATGACAGACCGGATGGAAAAAACATTCCTATTATAGCAATGACAGCTAATTCATTTGCAGAAGATGTTCAGGCATCACTGGATGCAGGAATGAACGCACATTTGTCAAAGCCGATTGTGATTGATGAAGTTATAAAAACGATTTTAAGGTATGTATATAATTGATTAGCAGAGGTTCATGAATTAGTGGAATACAATTGACAGGAGGACTAAAATATGACAATGCAAGAGTGTTACGAAGCTATTGGAGGAAACTATGAAGCTGTCTTGGGACGCCTTCACAGCGAAGCACTGATTCGGAGATTTGCATTAAAGTTCCTTGAAGATCAGAGTTATATACAGTAAAACAGGCATTGGAAATAAAAATTAATGAAGATGCTTTTCGCGGTGCACACACACTGAAAGGGGTGTGTCAGAATCTTTCTTTTGACCGTCTGTATGAGGTTAGTCATGAGTTGACAGAACTTTTGAGAGATAGAACCGGAGAGCAGCCGGGGATACCGGAAGCAATGGAAAAAGTAACAGAAGTATATGAGATGACAATTGAAGAAATAAAGAAGGGGCTGTAGTATTAAGTGATGCGACATGACTTTCTGCCTTGAATCAAGTGCTTGGAACATCATAAAAATGAGTGGATAAAGGAAACAAAATGTCGATTCACCAATAATTGGCCAAAGCGAACGTGGGAAAACTCCACCGCTCCCAGCGCATGGCCGATTCGCTTCGGTGCTTCCGGCTCTGCTTCCATCTCCGGCTCATCCAGCAGCTCATATACCCGCTCCATGGAGGCCAGCGCCGATTGCAGAGGGTTTGTCATATAAGAAAGCTCTGTGATCGGTTCGCTGGACATGTTCATGTACTGGAAAAAGGCCTGGAACGTGCCGGGGGTCAGGCTGCCTTTCATAAGCATCCCACCGCCGAGGATCGCAATCCATGTGTCTGCCCTCCACGGCAATGTTGATCATGTCGGCGGTGATGGTAGAGATCAGCAAAGCGCCTGCCGCATTCGCCAGCGTGACAAGTAGGACGAATACACACTTGCCGCAGCCTACGCATCGTTCCGCCTCTACGGCGGCGTAGCAGCCGCGGCGCACCCTGACAGCTCTCAGTGGACAGGTATTTTCACACACACCGCAGGCGATGCACCGCGTCTTATCTACGGCAGTCAGTTTCTTTGACAGCATAGCGTTCCTCCCTTAATCCTGCAAGGATTTGTAATAGAGCATACAGTGGCAAAATCCCTCGAAGCCGGGATCTGCAATTTGCTCCTTAAACTCCTGGCACATACACTTGGTTGCCTCTGTGCGTTCCCTGCGGCAGGGACAGTATCCGCCGGTGCGCTTGAGTCCTTCTTTGATGGTATTGACAATCTCCGGATCGGGATTGAGCTTGATTTTCATGTTCACCACCTCTTTCTTGTTTCATGATTGTGGCTTTATCATACCGCAGGGCAAAGCATTTTTCTGTGACGAAGTCACATTGATAAAAAAATCCGGTGCTCAAAAAGCACCGGGTTTTTGAAAGATGAATCACGCTTTCCACAGACTATGGAGGTTACAATAGGCGTAGACCGCTTCGACTTCATCGCCCTCGCAGAGAGCGAAGCAGACCTCCGGCTTTTCGCCGGGATGCAGTTCCTTGCGCTGATTGCCCTGCTTGGTCTGGAGAGATACCCACTCGATGTAGTGCTCCGGCAGCATAGGATGCTCCACGGAGCCGATCTTGACATGGACGATGCCGTTTTCCACCGTCCAGACGGGAACATGCTTCTCCACGGCGGCGTCGGTGGTGCCGGGAACGATCTCACTCATCGGCTCGCCGCAGCAGATGACAGGGACACCTGCGTCCTTAACTTTGGCAATGATGTTGCCGCAATGCTTGCAAATGTAAAACTTCTGCTCCATGATGATTCTCCTTTTCTTTCTTTAATAATTCTCCGCGTGAATTTCAAAGTAGCTCTGGGGATGATTGCAGGCAGGGCAGATCTCGGGCGCCTTCTCACCGATCACGATATGACCGCAGTTGCGGCACTCCCACACCTTGACTTCGCTCCTAGCAAAGACCTCTGCCATCTCCAGATTGTGCAGCAGGGCGCGGTAGCGCTCCTCGTGGTGCTTTTCAATGGCGGCGACCAGACGGAACCGCTGCGCCAGTTCATGAAAGCCTTCTTCATCGGCGGTTTTGGCAAAGCGTCGTACATATCCGTCCACTCGTAGTTCTCGCCCTCAGCGGCAGAGAGAAGATTTTCAGAGGTATCGCCAATGCCGTTCAGTTCTTTGAACCACAGCTTAGCATGTTCCTTTTCGTTGTCAGCGGTTTTAAGGAACAACGCCGCGATCTGCTCATGGGTCATGCGTATCGTGTCGGAGTCAGTACGCTCCGCTTCGGCAAGGAGAAACTCTGCCAGCCGCCGATCCAATCCCTTGAACATGATCTGCTGCATCACCCACATCACATCAGAAAAGCGTTTCCATTTCGTGTTCGGTCAAGGATGACCAGAACGGAAGCTGTGTCAGTGTTCGTTCCATATCAATGGCAGCTATGCTTGCCGCAGCCGTGGTTACCGCAGGTGTGACCTTTCTCGCCGTGCTCATGGTCATGGTGATCACAATGAACATTGGGGTCATAGCCCAGATTTCCGCTGAGCAATGCGCTCACCGCTGCATCAGCGTCCCCACTGACACCGCCGTAGAGCTTGATGCCCGCTTCGGCCAGAGCTGCCTGGGCACCGCCGCCGATGCCCCCGCAAATCAAAGTGTCCACGCCGTTCTGCATCAGGAAGCCTGCCAGTGCGCCGTGACCGCTGCCGTTGGTATCAACGACTTCCGCATGAGTGATTTTGCCGTCTGCAGCTTCATAAAGCTTGAACTGTTCGGTATGGCCGAAATGCTGAAAAATTTGACCGTTTTCATAGGTAACTGCAATTTTCATAATGGAATCTCCTTTGCATTTTTTGTTGGATTTTTCTGTGTTGGCTCTCTGCATCCGGCACCAACGGCCGCAGTGGGCTGCCTCCTGTCCTCCGCAGATGCGGTAGTTTCCCCCGGTGATGTGCAGCGGTTTCCCGTGGACAAGACACGCTGCGATCTTGCGCCGTGCGACTTCGTAAATCTCCTGCACGGTAGAGCGTGAAATGTCCATTTGCGCGGCACACTGTTCGTGGGTTTGCTGCTCCAAGTCAACCAGACGAATGACCTCGTATTCGTCCAGCGTCAGCAGGATCGGCTCGGTATCCTCACACCCGTTGGGGCAGAAGGTATCAACTTGTGGTGCGCCACAAATCCGACGGCACCGTGACGGTCTTGGCATGGACGCGTTCCTCCTTTTATTTTCGGTATATACCGATTATAACATCTCACGCAGAAAAATCAATACAGATTTTTTAAAAGCCGCTGTAATGCTTATCAGAATCTCAAATATAAATATGGAAATCGACATTTTTGGTGCAGAGGATATTCAAATCTCCAAGCTGTGTGTCGGATGCATGAGTTTCGGCAAGGCATTGACCAGAATCCCGCGGATGGCAGCCGGAAATGCAGCGCCGTCCCAATCAGCGGCTTTTCTGTTTCCGGTATTCCGTTGGGGTTAATTGGTAGCGTTTTTTGAATAATCTGCAAAAATAGTCAACGTTATGAAATCCTGTCTCAGAAGAAATGAGACTGACTTTTTTCTCGGTTTTTGAAAGCAACTGACCGGCCTGTTTTAAACGGTAGTTAATGAGATAGTTAACCGGCGTTATATGTAAATATTTCCGAAACAGATTCAAAGCGGTACTTTTACTGACCATTGCCTGTTCTGCAATGTCATCCAATGAGATACTCCGTGAGTAATTTAGATGGATAAATTGCAGCATGAGCTGTAACCGGGCTTGAGAAGCGGTTGAATGATCCTTGTGTTCTTCCTGGTATGAAATGTCTGTGTTTTCAAATATTTCCAGCCAGAGATTCTGAAGGAGAGAACTGGTAAGGAGTTCTTTGGATAAAACGGAATCCTGTGCAGAAATAATTTGCCGTATGATAGATAAAACCTTTGCTTGCCAGCATACTTTTTTATGAAATACGAGAAATGGCAATGAGGAAGAAATGATCGGCAGAATATATTTCTGATAAATCAGGCTGTCGCAAGGGGCAATAAAAGAAGGCATAAATACAAAATTGGGAATGAGGGCTTTTGAGGGAGAATAAAGGCGATGGAGTACCTTTGTATTAATGAATATGCCATTTCCTTCGGTTAAATGAAATTGGTCTTCTCCAATCCACAAAGTAACGGTTCCGGATTCAATATAAATAAACTCCAATTCAGTATGCCAGTGCCATTCGATACAGTTGAAATCAAAAACGGACAGATCTTCATAGTAAAACTGGAAAGGATAGAGAGTGCTTCCGTGCTGAGCTGTCTCCATCAAATCTTCACCTGTAATGATTTTGGTATAGGTTGTATTTATATTCATAGAAACCCCACTCTTTGAAACATACTTTACGATATTATACAATAAATTTCGGAAATAAATCAATGAAAATAAAGATATTATGTTATATAATTCAATAAAAAACGAGGAGTGATGACCATGCCAAATTACCGGAAAACAAAAATAGCCTGTTATATGGGATTTATTACACAGGCAATTGCAGCTAATTTTGCCCCATTGTTATTTTTGAAATTTCATAATGATTATCAAATTGCACTTGGAAAAATCGCATTGATTTCTACCTGCTTTTTCCTTACACAGTTGTTGGTAGACCTGTTTTGTGCAAAGTTTGTGGACAAAATAGGGTATCGCATCTGTATTGTTACTTCTGAGGTATGTTCCGCAGCAGGATTGGTTGGTCTGGCTTTTTTGCCGGAGCTTTTGCCGGAACCGCTTGTTGGAATTATCCTGAGTGTGATTGTATATGCAGTCGGAAGTGGTCTGATTGAAGTGCTTTGCAGCCCGATCGTGGAGGCGTGTCCATTTGATAACAAAGAGGCAACGATGAGTCTGCTTCACTCTTTTTATTGTTGGGGAGCAGTGGGAACGATTGTGATCTCTACACTGTTTTTTGCGGTGTTTGGCATGGACAGCTGGAAATGGCTGGCTGTCTTATGGGCGCTTGTTCCGGCCATAAATATCTATAATTTTGCAACCTGTCCGATCGAGCATTTGGTAGATGAGGGGGAAGGAATGGGAATAAAAGAACTGTTTCGAAAACCTCTTTTCTGGCTTTCCATATGCTTGATGATTTGCTCCGGTGCATCAGAACTGGCTATGGCACAATGGGCATCTGCTTATGCGGAAGCTGCTCTGGGGCTGTCAAAGACAGTTGGTGACCTGGCCGGTCCCTGCATGTTTGCTGTTACAATGGGGATCAGTCGTATAATTTTCGGAAAATATGGTGATAAAATGGATCTGATGAAATTTATGATCGGATCTGGAATTTTATGTGTGATATGCTACCTGCTTGTTTCTGTATCGTTGAATCCGATATCAGGTTTGATTGGATGTATTATCTGTGGCTTTTCTGTTGGGATTATGTGGCCCGGCACAATCAGTATTTCATCAGAAAGATTTCCGGCAGGTGGAACGGCTATGTTTGCTTTGCTTGCTATGGCGGGGGACCTGGGTGGAAGCATAGGTCCGGGGATTGTTGGACGTGTTACACAAAGTGCAGGAGACAATATTCGTGCAGGTATGGGAGTTGGGCTATTGTTCCCGGTTATTTTATTAATCGTGCTTTTTATTTTTGCAAGGCAAAAAAATAATAAATGAAAGCTTTTTTACAATCAATTCAAAGCCAAGAAGTATAAAGCCAAAGCTCATGAAAAGTCAGTACAAAAGGTAGTAAGAAAATGGAATGACCAAAGGCAAAGGGGAAGTGACAGAAGATGATGAGAGAGAAGCGGATGCCCTTGACTTTTCTTCAAAAAAGTTTTACTATCAAATCATTATTAGATAGTATTAAAACCAGATATCGGGGTAATGTAAAAAAGAAGTGGTTTGAAAGTTGAAGAAAGGCAGGGGCGATCAGGACATGAATAAGAAAGCATGGAAAGCGGGTGCGGTATCGGCACTGGCAGTTGGAGCGGGGCTGGCGGCAGCGGCGTCGAAGCGGAAAAAGGCAGGAAAAGTGGTTAAGTCGGCTTCGGATTACCGGAATACGGAACGCGGCAGCCAGGAGAAAAACAGCAAGGGAATTTATTATTCAAAGGGAAATTATGAGGCATTTGCACGTCCGGAGAAACCGGCGGGAATCGAGGGCAAATCGGCTTATATCGTCGGAAGTGGCTTGGCTTCTCTGGCGGCGGCGTGTTTTCTTGTGAGAGACGCACAGATGCCGGGAGAAAATATCCATATTCTGGAGGCGATGGAGGTAGCAGGCGGTGCATGCGACGGTATTCAGGATCCGACCCGTGGATATGTGATGCGCGGCGGCCGCGAGATGGAGGATCATTTTGAGTGCCTGTGGGATCTGTTCCGCAGCATCCCGTCCATGGAGGTGCCGGGGGCATCGGTTCTCGATGAATATTACTGGCTGAATAAACACGATCCGAACTACTCGCTCTGCCGTGCGACGGTCAACCGAGGCGAGGATGCACACACGGACGGTAAATTCCGCTTGAGCCAGAAAGGCAGCATGGAGATCATGAAGCTGTTCTTCACGAAGGATGAGGATCTGTATGACAAATCCATTGAGGATGTGTTTGATAATGAGGTGTTTGATTCGGATTTCTGGCTGTACTGGAGAACAATGTTTGCGTTTGAAAATTGGCACAGTGCATTAGAGATGAAACGCTATTTTCAGCGTTTTATCCACCACATCGGCGGACTTCCGGATTTCTCGGCACTCAAATTTACGCGTTACAACCAGTATGAGTCGCTGATTCTGCCGATGCAGAAATATCTGGAGGCGGCAGGCGTCCAGATCCAGTTTGGCACCGAGGTTACGAATGTGCGGTTTGACATTCAGGGTGAGAAAAAGGTTGCGAAGGCGATCGAGTACGTGAAGGGCGGCGAGAAGAAGGAAATCGCGTTGACTGAGGATGATTTTGTCTTTATTACGAACGGAAGCTGTACTGAGGGAACGATCTACGGCGACCAGAATCAGGCACCGGTAGAAGGTGCGGAAGTGCGTACCAGCGGCTGCTGGAGTCTGTGGCGTCAGATTGCTGCGCAGGATCCGGCATTTGGACATCCGGAGAAATTCTGCTCGGATATCCAGAAGACGAACTGGGAGTCTGCGACGGTCACGACTTCGGATGAGACAATCATTTCCCAGATCCGCAAGATTTGCCGCAGGGATCCGAGAAGTGGACGCGTCGTAACAGGCGGTATCGTGAGCTGCCGTGATTCAAGCTGGCTGCTCAGCTGGACGATCAACCGTCAGGGACAGTTCAAAGCGCAGAATAAGGACGAGATCTGCGTCTGGGTATACAGTTTATTTACGGATGTACCGGGCGATTATGTGAAGAAGCCGATGCGCGCCTGCACGGGCAAGGAGATCACCGAAGAATGGCTGTACCATCTCGGAATCCCGGAGGATCAGATCGAGGAACTGGCTGAGAACCATGCGAACTGTACGCCGACGATGATGCCGTATATTACAGCATTCTTTATGCCGCGGCGTGCCGGAGACCGCCCGGACGTTATCCCGGATGGATGTGTCAATGCGGCATTTCTGGGGCAGTTTGCGGAGACCCCGCGTGATACTATTTTCACGACCGAGTATTCCGTCCGCACCGCGATGGAGGCGGTGTACGGCTTGTGCGGCGTAGACCGCGGCGTACCGGAGGTATGGGGAAGTGTCTACGATATCCGCGAGCTTCTGGACAGCACGGTCAAGCTGATGGACGGCAAATCGCCGCTGGAAATGAAGCTGCCGATGCCGCTTGAAGCACTCAAAAAGCCGATTCTCCGGAAGATTGACAAGACGGTGGTTGGAAAGCTGCTGCGCGATCACGGCGTGCTGAAAGACTGGATGGTGTAAGAGACTGAGGAACGCAGGTGTTACTGTTCACGGGTAGGCACTTTTGGAACCGAAAGTGCCGTAAGAAAACGTGGTGGCAGCAGGAATTTGCCGTATTTAAATGCGAAGCCACGGTAAATTCCGTTACTGGACACGTATGCGTGAACAGTAACACGCAGGTAAATAGGGCTGCGTTAGATAAAGGAAAACAGGCTGTCACAAACAGAAGGCCCCGGACGGAAAACGTTCGTTTGGCATTCGTGTGGCAGCCTTTTTTTGTGTAATAGGAAATTGTCGTGAGGCACATTCTTTTTCACTTGCCCGTTTTTCTCTGACATGATACAATAAAGATTGGCGTAAATGTAGAAAATTTGAGAAGAAAACGATTTTGAAAAGGATCGTTTGATAGATGTGAGGGAAAATAGATGGATTATTTACTTTGTATCCCGGCGCGGGAGACAAATACGAGAGAGAATTGTGAGAAAATACATAATGTTCTGGCGCGCATGTCCGATACCTACAAACTGCGGATTGTACCGGAACCGGTTAAGAATAAGCAGTTTCCATGTCCGCCGTATTACAAGAAATACCGGATCTACAAGCCGGTAAAGGAACGCGATACGAACGGAGAGGCATATCTGGAAAAAGAAGAGGAAGAGATGCTCTTGAGTTCCTGCAAGACGGAGGAAGAGCAGGAACTGATGAAAAGCTGTATCTATGCGTACCAGTATTCGGCGGCGATCGTACTTAAAAGCTTCCGGGAGAAGGAAAAGAAAAATAAGATGCAGGTTCGACCTCTTTCGGAGCGGACACAGGCGCCAAGAGGCGTAAGTGGTCCGAATAGGGGAGCACGTCTGGAAACACCGGAAAAAGCCGAAAAGCCGGAACAGGAGCGCAGCGCACAAGAACGTCCGTCTGGCAGCGACAGACCGGAACGATCGGAGAGAAGCTATCGGAACCGTACAGCGGATCGTGCTGCTGAGGGGAATACTGAGCGCACGCAGGGCAGAGAAAGAGCTTGCTCAGAGAGAGAGAGGGCAGCGCGTGTTTCGGGAGCCGAGAGAGCAGCGGACAGACGTAGCGGAAACCGCGCGGTGCCGGAAAATGAGAAAAGGGAAGACCGCCCGGCTTCTGGAAGGCGGGAGCGGTTTGAGCGCCGCCCACCGCGCAGAGGAGAACGGCCAGAAGTGGAGAAAAATGAGGCCGTGAAAGACCCAGTGCAGGGCGAACTTCCGTTCCGCGCTTACATGGAGACAGGAAGCCTCCCGGCGTTCCGGGATACGGCAGCAACGGTGACTGTACAGCCGATACAGCGGAAGAAAGAAGGTTATATGCCGATGGAGCGCAAACCGGCCGCGCAGACGCAGGAGCCGGAACCACAGGTGTAAGGTATGTGACAGAAACAGAACGATAAAATTAAATCATAGAATTTATAGAATGGCATCGAAACAATAAGAGTTCCGATGCCATTTGAGCATCAAACAGGACTATGCTTTCCATTTCTTTATTCCAACCATTCAGTTCTAATCCCCCCTATTTTCCGCATATGAATAAATGCAGTCTGTGAAAAGTACAGAACAGGGACAGAAAAAGGGGGAAATGCGCATGTATGAGAACCGGACGGTGGAAGAGGTGTGCAGGGAGTTTTCGGTCGATTTGCGGACAGGCTTATCGGCAGCGGAAGTGGAGGTGCGGCAGCGCCATTATGGGGAAAATGAGCTGCGGGAAGCACCACCGCGGAGTCTGATTGTGCGCATCGGGGCACAGCTTTGCGACTCCCTGATTTTTGTGTTGTTTGCGGCAGCCGGGATCTCCCTGCTTTTGGGCGAGTACGGCGATGCGGGGGTAATTCTGGCGGTTGTCGTATTAAATGCCACGGTGGGCGTGATTCAGGAGGGGAAGGCGGAGAAAGCGCTCGAATCCTTAAAACGGATGACGCAGCTGGAGGCGGTTGTGATCCGGGAAGGAAAAGAGCGGGAGATTGCCGCGCGGGAGCTGGTGCCGGGGGATCTGGTCGTGCTCGATGCCGGGCGGCAGGTTCCAGCCGACCTGCGTCTTACCGAGACAGCTGAAATGCGGGCAGAAGAATCAGCGCTGACCGGCGAATCGCGGGCGGTTGAGAAAAACAGCCATTTTTTAGCCGCCGGTGCGCTTCCGGTGGCAGAGCGTAAAAATGAGACATTTATGACTTCTTACGTGACGGCAGGGCGGGGAAAGGGAATTGTCATCGCCACCGGCATGAATACGGAGGTAGGGAGGATTGCCTCTCTGATCCGCGAGGCGCCGGAGGAGGAGACACCGTTGCAAAAAAGGCTGTCGGATCTGGGGAAACTATTGAGTATTCTTACGATCGGGCTGTGCGTTTTATTATTTACCCTCGCCGTCTGGCAGAAGCGCGACGTGATGGAAATGCTGCTCACCGCGATTTCCCTGGCGGTAGCTGCCGTGCCGGAGGGGCTTCCGACGACGGTGACGATTGTGCTGGCGCTGGGAGTGACGAAAATGGCGCGGGCTGGCACGATCGTGCGCCGTCTTCCGTCCGTGGAAACACTGGGGGCAGTCAGCGTGGTCTGCTCAGATAAAACGGGGACGCTGACGAAAAATGAGATGACGGTGACGACATGTTATGTAAATCGACAGGAGTATACGGAACAGGAATTGGCGCGCTCTAAGGAAGGAGAAGTGGGAAAACGGCTTCTGGAGGTATTTGCGCTGTGCAGCGATGCCGGGGAGACGGTGGGGGATGCCACCGAGCGGGCGCTGTACGGATTTTGTGAAAACTGTGGTGTTTCTCCGGAGCATCTGCGTCGGAGATATCCGCGGAAAGGGGAGATTCCCTTTGATTCGGATCGGAAGAGAATGACGACGGTGCATGAGCAGGGAGAAAACTGGATTTCTTGTGTAAAAGGGGCACCGGATGTGATTCTTAAAAGGTGTCGTTATGAGATGGAAGAGGACAAAATTGTGCCGCTGACCAGGGAGAGGCGGACAGAGATTGAGGCGGAGATCACGCGTATGTCCGCGCGTGCCCTGCGAGTACTCGCGGGGGCGTATAGGGAGCTTCAAACAGGAAAAATGCCGGAGGAAAAGCGGGAGAAACAGGTGGGACAGCTGGAGCAGAACCTGATATTTCTGGGTCTGGCAGGCATGATGGATCCGCCGAGGGAGGCAGCAGCCGGGGCAGTTGAGGCATTTCGCAGGGCATCTGTGCGGACGGTCATGATCACTGGAGATCATGCAGACACGGCGCTTGCGATCGCCAGGCAGCTGGGGATTGCCAAACGGCGGGAAGAATGCATGACGGGGGCGCAGCTGGAAACGCTGGATGAGGGAGCTCTGGAGGAACGAATCGGTTCTGTATCAGTCTTTGCACGGGTGTCGCCGGAACATAAAGTCCGGATTGTGCGGGCTTTAAAACGCGCCGGGTGCGTGACGGCGATGACCGGGGATGGCGTAAATGATGCGCCGGCGCTTAAATCAGCGATATCGGGATCGCGATGGGAAAAGGCGGCACCGATGTGGCGCGGCAGGCGGCGGATATGATTTTGACGGATGATAATTTTGCGACGATCGAGAGGGCAATTGAGGAAGGGCGCGGCATCTATGAAAATATACGAAAATCTATACTGTTTCTGCTTTCCTCCAATCTGGGGGAGATTTTAACCATGTTTGCCGCCGTTGCTATCGGAATACCGGCGCCGCTGGGAGCCGGGCACATACTTTGGATCAATCTGATTACGGATTCGCTTCCGGCGCTGGCACTCGGCATGGATGGAAACGACCGGGAGAACTTGATGCGTCAGCCGCCGCGCCGGACGGGCGAGTCGCTGTTTGCCGGAGGCGGGTGGTTCTGCATGGTATTTTACGGGTCTCTGATTGCAGCAGTCACGCTGGGGGCATTTTTCAGCAGACAGGAGCTTTTGCGGGCGCAGACGTATGCATTTACCGTTCTGGGACTGTCGGAGCTCTTTCACGCGGTCGGCATGCGCTCGCTCACGGGCTCGGCATTTTCGCGCAGTCTTGGGAAAAATCCGCTGATGCTTGCGGCATTCCTTGTGGGGATTCTGATGCAGGTTGCGGTGACGGAGATTCCTTTTTTGATGAAACTCCTTCACACGGTGCGGCTGCACCCGGCAGAGTGGCTGGCGCTTCTCCTGTTATCCGCCACGCCGTTGTTAGTGCATGAACTTCTAGCATTTCTTTTTCGGAAACGGCGTTGATACAGCGAAAATGCAGTTTACAGATAGGTATTTTTGAAGCCGCGGCAAATTCCGTTACTGAGCACGTATGCGCGAACAGTAACATGCGGCAGGAGATTGAGCAGATTTCGAAAACAGGCTTGTTCTTTTGGACAAAAAAACTTATAATAAAAGGGAGTCCAAGCTGATTTTGTCAGAAAAGTATAAAAAGTTGCTGTCCGCAGACAGGCATTTTTGAAGTCTAAGGTGCCGCATGAAAATAGAATGGAAGCAACCATAGATACATAGGAAGATGAGGGAAGAGATGAGGGAGAAACAGACGAGAGAGGACGCCTCCGGCGTTCGAAAGAAGCCGGTAGCTTCATCCGCACGATCTTCGGGCAGGCGGGGCACCGCAAAGAAAAGCGGGAAAATCGATGTCGGCAAGCAAAAGAAAGCGGGCAAAAATAACAGCCGGAGCGGTGGACAGATCGTGTTCCATGCGATGGCAAGGATCTTTGGAACCATGTTCAAGACGCTTCTGGTGTGTCTGGTACTGCTGGTGATTGGCGGTGCCGGATTTGGCGCATATAAGCTGATTCCACTCTATGAGGACTATAAAAGCCAGATAGAGGGAGTGGTGGAAAACAGTACGCCGGATACGTTCCGTTTGCAGGAGGCAAGTTATATTTATGATTCCAACGGTAATGTGCTGGCGAAGCTGACGGGAGACGAGGATTCCAGTTATTTGAAGTATGACCAGATACCGCAGAATGCAGTCAACGCATTTGTGGCGATCGAGGATCGGACGTTCTGGGAAAATCCAGGCATTGATATAAAAGGTATTTTCCGTGTCGCAGTCAATTACTTTTTGACTGAGGGAGCAGAAAAGCACGGCGCGAGTACGATCACCCAGCAGTTAGCGAGGAACCGTTTTCTGACCCGCGAGGTGTCAATGGAGCGGAAGATCAAGGAGATGCTGATTTCCTTAGATCTGACGAAGAAATACACCAAAGAGCAGATTATGGAGTTCTATATCAATGATATCAGCTTCGCGAATACGTACTACGGGCTTCAGGCGGCTGCAAGAGGTTATTTTGGCAAGGATGCGGATGAATTGTCCTTGAGCCAGACGGCATATTTGTGTGCGATTCCGAACTCGCCGACGTATTACAACCCGTACCGTCATCCGGAAAATGCGCTGACACGCCGCGATAAGATTCTGGAAGATATGCTGAGTATGGGATTTATTACGGAGAAAGCGTGCAAAGAGGCAAAGGCGGAGGAGATCACGGTCAACCGTCAGAGAGTGCCGCTGCACAACTATGAGACGACGTATGCGATCGACTGTGCGATTCGCTATCTGATGCGCCGTGACGGTTTTGAATTCCAGTATGGATTCCGCAGCGACGAGGCTTACAAAGAGTACAATGCCAATTACAACGAGGTGTACAACCAGGAGCGCGATGCGCTCTATACGGGCGGCTATAACCTTTATACCTCGTTGGATCCGGACAAGCAGACGATCCTGCAGGATGCATTAGATGGAGTTCTGTCCTTTGATGGCAATACATCCGAAAACGGCGTTTACAAGCTGCAAGGCGCGTCCACCGTTATTGACAACAAGACGAACCGCGTCGTGGCGATTGTGGGTGGACGCAGTCAGGAGACGGATACCTACACATTAAACCGTGCGTTCCAGAGCCCGAGACAGCCGGGAAGTTCTATCAAACCGTTGATTGTGTATACACCGGCACTGGAAAATGGTTACACATCGGAAACAAGGATTCCGAATATCGATATTGACGCGGCGAAGCAGAAGGGCGTGGATGTGAAGTCCCTTTCCGGCGAGAGGCTGGAGCTTCGAAATGCGGTCGAGCGAAGTAAAAATGGTGTGGCATGGTATATCTATGATGATATCACACCGGATGTCGGCATGGCATATTTAACCCAGATGCGCTTCGCGAGCGTGCAGGCGGCGGACTATTATCCGGCGACCTCCCTGGGCGGCTTTACTACCGGTATGACGACCGAGGAGATGGCGGGCGCTTATGCGGCGCTGTCAGACCGGGGACAGTACCGCGAACCGACCTGTATTATCAAGATGATCAATAACCAGGGCGAAGATATTTTTGAAGATTATGAATCGGTTCAGGTTTACCAGGAGAGCAGCGCCGTGCTGATGACCGATATTTTAAAGGGAGTTGTCACAAAAGGTACGGCGGCGTCGATGGGTTGGAGCGGCAATATAGAGGCGGCCGGAAAGACCGGTACGACCAACGGCAGCCGTGACGGCTGGTTCTGCGGCATGACGCCATATTATACGATGACGGTCTGGGTTGGCTACGACCAGCAGAAGACACTTTCCAGCCTGTACGGCGGCACGTATCCGGCGAAGATCTGGAAAAATGCGATGGAAAAGATGGTAGAGGGGCTTCCGGCGGCGTCCTTTGATACCCCGGAGACGGACAATGGACGCGGAGAAGGAACCTATCTGGCAGGTCATCCGGATGCATTTGAAATCACAACCAGCGGATATACCGCGGCGAATTTCAGAAGGGATCATTTGCTCTCGGATGAGGTGGCGAAGCTTCTGGAGTCTGCAAAGAGCGGCGATTCCGGTCGCAGCAGCAAGGAGTTAAAAGAAGACGCCAGCGCCAAGATCGAGCAGATCAAGAGCGAATCCATCAAAGAGCGGATGCAGCGGATCTACAAGACGGGTACGGCAGGAAAACGGTATTCAGCCCCGGCGGTGGTGCCGGAAACAACTGCCGAGACAGTTGAAGATCCGGCAGAATCTAGCACGACGATCGTGCCGGCAGGACCGGGCAGCGACATCGGACCAGGACACGGTCCGGCGCAGGAACCGGCAGTGGGTCCGGCGGCGGAGATTGGGCAGTAAAGAATTGAAAATGAGAAGAGTCATTTGATGCAGAGACATTAAATGGCTCTTCTTTGTTTTGTAGAAAAGAATTGTTCTATGAAATCTGTTTAAGATTTATGTGGAATCAATGGCGGAAGAATATTTGAATGAGAATAAAATTGACCGATTGTTTATGCAATAAGGGAAATATGGGGGAAAATGGAATGGAAATGTACAATACAATGAAATAAAACATGATAAAAGATCAATACGATTTAAAGTTCGTCAAATAAAATCAGAAAACGACTTGAAAATAAAAAAATAAAGTGCTAATATATCAGTAAGATATCTGAGATATATTAAAGAAATAACAAAGTGCATGTACTAATAAAAGATTAAAAAAGAAAGGAAGGAAAAAAGAGTATGGGCGACAAAATCAGATTTGGTATTATCGGCGGCGGTATGGCAGGTCCGTTAAATGCAGGAGCACTTCGGGATATCCCGGAAGCAGAGGTTGTTGCATTCTGTGACGTGAAAGAGGATGTGGCAAAGGAATTCAGCAAAGAGTACAATATTCCGTCTTATTACACGGATTATAAAGAGATGCTGAAACGAGATGATATCGATGCTGTCTGTGTAGTAACACCTCCATTCCTGCATGAGCAGATGGTTGTGGACTGCGCGAAGGCTGGCAAACACGTAATGTGTGAGAAACCAATTTCTGTCGATTGTAATGCAGCTGACAGGATGATTGCAGCATGTAAAGAAGCGGGCGTTAAATTTGGTGTTATCTTTATGTACCGTTTCATGGATCAGGCTCAGCTGATCAAGAAAGCGCTGGATGAAGGCAAGCTTGGTAAACTTCTTTCGGTTGATTGTTCTGGAAAATGCTTCCGAAGCGATGAATACTATGCTTCCGGTGCATGGAGAGGTACATGGAAAGGTGAGGGCGGCGGTTCCCTGATTAGCCAGACCGTTCATTTTATTGACTTAATGCTTTATTTAGTCGGCGATGTAGAGAGACTGACTGGTAATTATATGACAACCCTGCATCCGGATATTGAAGTAGATGACGTAGCCAACGCAATATTCAAATTTAAGAATGGGGCGTTGGGAAGCCTGGTAAGTAGTAGTGCAGTCCGTCCTGGTTATCCGCGTCACATCGAAATCCATGGTGAAAAAGGTACGATCAAGATTGTGGAAGAAGAGATCGTAGAATGGAAAGTAGAAGGCATGAACGAGGATGATTACCTGACCAAGGTAAAAGTTGACTCTGGTGATACAGCAACGGGTGCTGGCTATGTGGCAACCGAAAATCACAGAAGACAGCTTACTGATTTCATCCATGCGATCAAAGAAGATCGTGAACCGATGGTAGACGGCGTAGAGGGAAGAAGAACACTTGAATTTATCCGTGCGATTTATCAGTCGAGCGACCTTGGTAAAGAAGTGCATTTCCCGATCCAGGAAGATGAAAAATACGGAAAGAAGACAGCTTGGTAATAAGGAGGTATAGATTATGGAAAAGAAGATGTATACAGAGACGTTGGAAAAGGTTCGCAATGATTATGCGGTTCGCAATATTGATAAATTAGAGGCAGCGATCAAAGCCGGTGATATGGAAAAAGCGTTGGAGCTGCACAAATTAAATGTAGAGAAAAAGACAGGATTTCACCATTTCGCAGTTCGCTGGGTAAATCAGACATTACGCAATTTCAAGAAATGGGCACCGGATGAGGCGATCTTTGAATGTATGGAAGACTATGCATTATGGTGCTATCCGCCATGTCTGCAGGACTGGATGGAGAAATATAAAGCGGGTCAGGCTACATATAAAGATTTCCCAATGGAAGATTTCCTGGAGAACCGTGCAGTATTATGGTCTGCTCTTCATGATAACGGCGATCAGATTTGGGAAGAGGATGAGGAGAAGATTACCTTTACACTTCCGCGTTGTAACAGCGGCGGCTGGCTGGTAACCGAATGTCAAGACAAGGTACAGACTTTAGATAAACCGGATCCAAGAGCTTATAATAAGGAAGGATTCCAGTGCTACTGCCTGAACTGTACAACCATGTGGGAGTTTGGTTGGTACAAATGGTTTGGATGGCCATTATTCATTATGGATGTGCCGACTATCGGCAGTGACGGTAAGTGCGTGATGGTTATGTACAAAGATCCGAAAGATATCCCGGATTCTTACTATGAGAAACGCGGCTTGGAGAGAAAGATCTAATGAAAAACCGGCGGCAGTTTCACAGGCTGCCGCCTTTGTAAAAACTATCCAGGAAAGGGGGATACGTTATGAAAGAAAAGGGGAACCCACTTCTCCAGATAATTCGAAATGTAAATGATGCGGTAGTAGTTGTTCTTTTTCTTGCGATGACAATTACGGTTATTATTCAGGTTTTTTTCCGTTTTGTAATACAGAGTCCTCTTAGATGGACCGAAGAATTAGCGAGATATCTGATGATATGGCTGGTATTGATGGCATCGGCGATTGCGATGAGAAATCGTTCTCACCTTCAGGTAGATGTTCTGACATCTGCACTTCCGCAAAAGCCGAAACGCATTTTGACCGCGATTGTAGATCTTTTAACGATTGTTTTCTTATGTATTATGACATATTTCGGGTTCAAAGTAGTACAGTCTACGACGGCTCAGACGTCTCCGGCGATGCAGATTCCGATGGCTTTGATTTACGCGGCATTCCCAACCGGTGGAGCTTTGATGATTATGGAACAGCTCCTTACCTTTATCGAACGCTTAAAAAACAAGAATGCACCGGAAGAACCGAGAGAATTTATAGATTAGTAAAGGAGGCTGCGATATGTTAGGATTTTTATTTATCTGTATTTTGTGTCTGTTTCTAATCGGAGCCCCTATTTTTGTTGCACTCGGAATGGGAACGACACTTTCGATTATGCTTGAGGGAAATTTCCCATTGGTTCTGGTACCGCAGAGAATGTTTGCGGGTCTTGACAGCTGGCCGATCATGGCGATTCCGATGTTCATGCTGGCAGGAAATCTGATGGATCAGGGCGGTATGTCCAAACGGATTGTAGATTTTGCAAGTGCGTCGATCGGCTTTGTAAAAGGAAGTCTGGCGATGGTAGCCGTACTGGCATCCATGATTTTCGCGGCAATTTCCGGTTCAGCAACGGCTGGAACAGCAGCAATCGGTTCGATCATGACGCCTGCATTTAAAGAAAAAGGCTATAACATGAGTTTCGTAACGGTTCTGCTCTCAGCAGCAGGAAGTATCGGACCGATTATTCCGCCAAGTATCTTAATGGTTCTGATTGGATATTCCACAGGTGCATCTGTTGGTCAGTTATTCCTCGGAGGCGCTATTCCTGGAGTTATGATTGGTGTGGCACTGATGGTCTACTCCTATATTCACGCTTCCAGGGGCGGAGATGCATATATCCAGACAACCAAGTTTGATCCGAAAGAAGTACGGAGAACGATGTTTTCTGCACTTCCTGGTTTAGGACTTCCGATTATCATTATCGGTGGTATCATCAGCGGTATCTTTTCTGCAACTGAAGCAGCGGCTGTGGCGGTTGTCTATGGCTTCCTGGTAGGTATGTTTATTTACAAAGAAATTACATTGAAAGATTTACCTGGTATTTTTGTTAAGTCCGCGCAGACAGCGGCTGGCATCATGATTATCACAGGCTGCGCTTATATCTTTGCATGGTTTATCACAGCAAAACAGCTGCCGCAGCTCTTAATCCAGGTTATGAATACATTCATCACAAGTAAGACTGCATTCCTTATTTTCTTAAATATTGCGCTGTTCTTAGTTGGAATGTTTATGGAAAGTTTCTCTGCAATTATCGTTTTAATGCCGATCTTATTCCCGGTAGCAACCGCTTATGGAATCGACCCGATTCACTTTGGTGTTATTGTCTGCATCAACCTGGCGATTGGATACGTAACACCGCCTTATGGAGCAACTTTATTCGTTGCCTGTGGATTGACCGGCAAGAGTGTAAGAGAGGTATTCCCGTTTGTAATTCCTACGATTCTTGCAATGTTAGTTGTACTGATTATTGTTACATATCTCCCGCAGACCTATTTATGGCTGCCGCAGTTAATGGGATAAAAAGATGAAATGAAAGGAGGATTTATTGTTATGAAGAAAAATGTGAAACGGTTTGTAAGCATGACGATGGCGATGCTGGTGGCAGCTGGTTCTCTGGCAGGATGTGGAGGAGGCGGCAGCGCTTCCACAGGAGAGTCCGCAAAGGCAGCGGCTAATACAGGCGGTTCATCCAGTGGTGCGGTGACCGTAAAGGTTTCCTTATCACAGGCAGCAACCGAACCTCCGGTAAAAGCAGCGGAGTATTTTAAAGAGATTGTGGAAGAGCGCTCCAATGGCGAAATTAAAGTAGAAGTATATCCGGATAACCAGCTTGGCAACGAGCGAGATGTCATTGAGGGTATGCAGCTTGGCACTGTAGAGATGGCGATGACGTCGGTAGCGCCGTTCTCCAGCTTTGTTCCATCTGTTAATATATTCTGCCTTCCGTTCCTCTGGAGAGATAAGGAACATATGTATTCCGTTCTGGACTCTGACGAGATTGGAATGTCCTATAGCGGTGACTGTGAGGAGAAAGGCTTCCATCTGATGGGCTTCCTGGATTTGGGAACCAGACATATCATGACAACGCAGAAGACGATCAACAGCATCGAAGATTTAAAGAACCTCAAGATCCGTACCATGGAAAATCAGGTACAGCTGGATTCCTTTACCGCATTCGGCGCAAGCCCGCTGCCGATGGCATACGGCGAATTATACACAGCGCTGCAGCAGAACATCATTGACGGTGCAGAAGCGGCCAATACAAACTATTATTCCAAGAAGTTTTATGAGGCAGCGCCGCACTGGGCAATGGTTGGATGGACCAACGACTTAGGTATCTGCGTAGTTGCTAAGAATTTCTATGATTCTCTTTCGGACGAGCACAAACAGATTATCGATGAGTGCACCAAAGAAATGATCGATAAAGAGAGAGAACTTTATACAGCATCTGAGGATGAGTGTTTGGAACTGTTAAAGGGAGAGGGCATCGAAATCACAGAGCCGGATCGCGAACCATTTATCGAAGCAGCACAGAGCGTATATGATCAGTGGGGCGATAAAGTAGGCGGAAGAGATAAAATTGACGCAATCGTTAATTATGGAAAATAAAATGTGTTCAGTGACAGAGAAAGGCAAAGGTGTATATGGGATTTGATTATCAAAGTTTTTTGAATGACAAGATTTTTGAAGAATTAAACAAGATAAAAGCCTTTTCTCCGGAGGTTGTTGAGCAGGAAGCGGCGGCGCGAAAAAAACCGGGATTTCCGCATGATAAGCTGGTATTTGCGGCAGCGGATCACAATGCCAGAATGATCAATGAGTACAAAGGAAATCCGATTGGTTTAAGTAATAGGCGGGAGTATTTATCCCGCCTGGTGCGGATGCTGCAGAGTGACCAGATTGATGGAATCGAGGCGACACCGGATATTATTGAAGATTTATTTATCCTCAATAAATTGCAGCGGGAACGTGGAGAAAAGGCGTTTCTGGATGGGAAGATGCTGGTTGGCACTGTGAACCGGGGCGGTCTGAAAAATACAGTATGGGAGATGGACGATATGCCGTCCTGTTATACAGTCGATCGCCTAGTGAAACTTCGGATGGACGGTGTAAAGTTTATGATCCGTCTGAATCCGATGGATGAGCGAAGCAAATATACGGTTCGGTACTGTGCAGAAGCTGTCAATGCAGCAGAGTCAGCTGGTCTTCCAATTTTTATCGAGGCGCTGTATGTAGAAACGACGGAAACGGGGTTTACGATGAAGACGGATTCAGAGAGTCTGTGTAAGGTAGTCGGCGTGGTAGGCGCTCTTGGCTGCCGTGCATCCGGCAAATGGATTGAAGTTCCGCTGAATCATGAATATGCAGTTCCGACGGCGGCGACCACCTGTCCGGTGCTGGTAGTTCCAGACGAGGTAAAGAGTGAGCCGATTGAGGTTGTAGAAGAGTACACGAAAGAGATCGGAATCAGCAGCAATATCCGCGGAATCTTGCTGGGACGAAATGTTATGTACAATGAATCGGATCCGCTTCCAATCGCGGAAGCGATCGCGGATATCTGGCATAAGGGCGGCAACGCGGAAGAAAATTACAAGCGATGCGTCGAAAAATTATAAGAAAAAATAGGGTATATCAGGTTACTGGGCATGTATGTGTGAACAGTAACTATATCAGAAACGGGGTATATACAAAAGTCTAATTGAATTTGATCCTTATTTGCGCTATTATAAAAATAAGCGTTCCTGTAGACTAAAAGAAGTTGGATGCAAATCGCAGATTTGTTCTACAAGAAAGATGGGGGAAACAATGCGAGTTAGTGATGTGGCATACGAGAAGATTAAGATGATGATTATTACAGCCAGACTTCGCCCCGGACAGACATTAGTAGAGGCTGAATTGATGGAAGAGCTGGGGATGGGACGAACTCCCATCCGTGAGGCACTGAATCGACTGGCATGGGAAAACTTTGTGAAAATTGTCCCGAGACAATGTATTATGGTAAATGAGATTTCCTTATATGAAGTGGAATCGATTTATCAGATGAGATTTGCTCTGTCTCCACTTGAATCAGAGCTTGCTGCTATGAATCGGACGGAAGAAGATTTAAAGCGGCTGAAAGACAGCCTGGAAGTCCTGAGAGAGGAGACAGATGCGGAAGAAAGAGTTCTTTTGGATCGAGCATTTCATAGAATTATTTCTTCTATGACTAGGAATCCGTTTCTTGAGCGGGAGATGAATAATTATCAGGATTTGAGTATTCGTCTTCTGTTTTTAAACCGGATTAATTTATCTTCGATTGATGATATGGATATTGGACATCATGAGGAAATTTATCGTTGTCTTCAGGAGAGAGATGTAGATAAATTGATATCGGTTCAGAAAGCGCATGTTCAGGCATTTAAAGAAAAATTTATCCGCTGAGAGCGGGAACTTCCCTTCGCTGAAAGGCGAAGGGAAATATAAGCCACATAAGATATATTTGAAGTATATTACTAACTCGGACTTTAAGTTGAAAGGAGACCAGCTATGAAAAAAATTGCTTTTATTGGAAGTGGAACTATGGGTACAGCTCTTGCAACGGCAGCCTGCAAGGGAATTGATCCATCGGAAGTTGTGATTACAGATGTGGTTACAGAAAAAGGACAGAAATTAGCGGACGAGCTGGGATGCAACTTTGTTGAGACCAATGGAGAAGCGATCAAGGCAGCTCATTATGTTGTGTTCTGTGTAAAACCGCAGTTTTTAAAGAGTGTTCTGGAAGAGGTGAAACCGGTCTTTGCGGCATGTGCAGAAGAAGGGCAGGAAAAAATTATCGTTTCGATTGTAGCGGGTGTTGAGGTTTCAACCTATATGAAAGAATTAGAGTTAGAAGGAAAGAATGTTCCGGTTATCCGTATTCTCCCGAATACAGCCTGCTTGATTGGAAAAGGTTTTATCCTGATCGAACAGGGCGACAGCTACACGAAGGAACAGGAGGACGAATTCCGGTATATTCTACGTGAAGCCGGTGGATTTGACAGCCTTCCGGCCTCCCAGTTTGTGGCAGGCACAGTATTAACATCTACATCCCCGGCGTTTATCGCAATGTTTGCTAATTCTCTGGCAGACGGCGGCGTTTACAATGGTCTTTTACGTTATCAGGCGAGAAGATATGCACTGGAAGGAATCCTTGGAACCGTGCAGCTGTTTTTACAGAGCGAAAAGCATCTTGAGAATTTAAAAGATGATGTGTGTTCTCCGGCTGGTCCGGCGATGATCGGTGTGAAGACACTGGAAGACCGTGGGTTCCGCAGCAGCGTGATCAATGCGGTTGTCGATGCTTATAAACGATTTGATGAAATTGGAAAATTAAAATAATCGTTGCATCATCCTGAAAAAGCCCCCCTTTATATTTTTATACCACCTTAACAGCCGGTCGGTTTCCCTGATGAAGAGAAGCCGACCGGTTTCCCATTAACTGCTTGGGATATCTGGTTTTGATAAGTGCTGTTTCCGGTACTGTGCCGGTGTGCAGCCAATGATCCGTTTGAATGTGGCGATGTAATTGCTGACCTGGTTGTATCCGACCAGTCCGGCAATCTGTGAGATGGGCAGATCGCGGTGAAGGAGGGAAACACTGGTCTGGATGCGGTAATTAGTTAAATATCCATAGGGAGTTGTGTGAAGAATATTTTGAAAAATCCGGCAGCATTCTCCGACGCTGATATTGGCTGATGCAGCCAGGTCTGAGAGCTGTAAATCATCTGCGTAATGTGCATAGATGAACAGGAGAATGGATTGCAGGCGCTGCTGGCGCAGGAGGTTAATAGAGGTAGAATTCCCACTGCTGTGAAAATTGGAAATCAGCAGATTCCACATCGAGGCAATCTTAATGCAGATAGAATATTCCTTGCCTTTAACCTGATTGGAAAGAAATAAATCGGTTATTTTTTTGTGCAGTCCGATCAACTCTTTTTGCCATTCGGATTCCGGGTGAATAGAGAAAGCGGAGAATTTCCCACCGGCGGTATAGGGCAGGACGTAGTCTGATCCATGCGGCTTCCAGGAAAAAAGGCAAGAAGGCGGTAAGGAAAATTGAGGCTCGCATAGGAGCCGTCTTCCGACATCTGTGTGACGGCATGAATCAGGGAGGTGTTGACGAAAATCAGATCTCCAGCCTGTCCGGGCAGAGAAAGATTATCTACCTGCATTGTCAATGTTCCGCTTAGTACGAGGGTAAACTGCAGCTCATCATGCCAGTGGAAGTCGCGCAGCCAGCGTCCCGGCGGCTGCATGGAATGAATATCAGAATAGTAGACATTGACCGGAAAATCTTGATCTTGATAGTGGTTGATTTCCTGTAACTGGGAAGTAGATTTCAAAGGATCCCTTCTTTCTATAAAAATTCAATATGTTAAGATTTTGGTATTTTTAGTTATTGATATTGTACCATTTCCACATAAGAATTGCTATACTTTTAAACGAAAAGAGATTTATAGCAGGTACTAAAAAAATAAATCCCACAGAATGGGAATGTGAGAAAAAAATAGGAGGAAATCAGATGGCAGCAATCGAAAGAAAACCATACATGGATCGGATTGACCGATTAAAACAGAGAGTATTAAAGACCAAGCCAGAGATGGATCTGGAAAATGCAATTATCCTGACAAAGGGCTTCCAGGAATCAGAGGGGCAGCCGCTGTGCATCCGGAAAGCATATGCATTTAAGAAACAGTGCCTGGAGAAAACTGTAAAAATCTGGGGGGATGAGCTGATTGTCGGCAATGCCGGAAGCAAGCAGCGCGGCGGTATTTTAAGTGTCGATACCTGCTGGTCGGTTCTGGATGAGGAGCTGGATACCATCAGTACCCGTCCATATGACCCATTCTATCTGCGCCCAGAGGATCGGAAGGCATTTGAGGAGATCATCCGCCCGTACTGGAAGGGACGTTCCACGTATGAGCAGTGGCTGGTACAATGCCCAGATTTTGCGGCAACCTTACGTGACTGCGGTGCTCTTTACATCAACCGTAAATCGGTTCGTGGCTGGGGCGAGACGACTGCGGGTTATTCCAGAGTCATTAAAGAAGGCATGGAGGGAATCAAGGCGCATATCCATAAAGTGCTTGATACACTTGATATTACCCGTCCGGGTGACTATGAGAAGATTGAATACCTGAAAGCGATGGAGCTGGCAGCTGACGGTATCTCCGCATTGGGACACCGCTATGCGGCAGAGGCGAGAAAGCTGGCAGAGGCAGAGCCGGATGAGAAGCGCAGAAAAGAACTGTTACAGATTGCAGAGACCTGCGATCAGGTTCCGGAAAAACCGGCGCGTACCTTCCGCGAGGCGATTCAGTCGATGTATATTTACCAGACCTGTATTTTCATGGAGCAGAATGCAGCAAGCTACAACCCGGGACGTATGGATCAGTATCTTTACCCATTTTATAAGGCAGATATCGAGGCTGGCCGTTTGACAGAGGAAGAGGCGCAGGAACTTTTGGACTGCTTATGGGTTAAATTCTCTGAGCAGTGCCTGTTCCAGGATCAGGTAACCGCACAGTTTTCCGCCGGTTACCCAATGTTCCAGAACGTATGCTGCGGCGGTGTGGATGAGCGCGGCATGGACGCAGTCAATGACGTGTCGTACCTGATTTTGCAGGCAACCGCAGAAGTACAGTTATATCAGCCGTCCCTGTCTGTCCGCTACAATATGGCGAAGAATCCGAGCAGCTTCTTAAAGAAGATTGCAGAGGTTATCAAGCTTGGAACCGGTTTCCCGGCATTCCACAACGATGAAGTTGGTATCGAGATGCTCCTGAACAAGGGAATCCCGTTAAAAGAAGCATATAACTGGAATCCATGCGGCTGTGTAGAGACGAACCTGGAAGGAAAACAGAGATGCTACACCGCATATGCAGACTTCAACTTAGGTTCTGCGGTTGAATTTGCCCTGTTAAACGGTAAGAGCCGTAAATATGGCATTCAGGCATCTGAGGCGACCGGCGATCCGACTGCCTTTAACACCTACGAAGAGTTTGAAGAGGCAGTCAAAGAGCAGATCCGCTATGAACTTCGCGGAACCGTGGCTTCCAGCCATGTATGCGATGACATTGGCTTCCAGAGGGTCGTTCCGGCACTTTCCCTTTCCTTCTATGAGTGCGTAGAGAATGCGAAAGATTACGCATGGGGCGGTGCGAAATATAACCTTGGAAATGGTATTGATGCGATCGGCGTAGCAGACCTGATCAACAGCCTGATTGCAGTAAAGAAACTTGTATTTGATGAGAAAAAAGTAACGATGCAGCGTCTTCTGGATGCACTGGATGCAAACTTTGTGGGTTATGAGGATGTCAAGAAGATGTGTGATGAAGCTCCGAAGTACGGCAATGATGACGACGAAGTAAACGAGCTGACCGGTGATATGTTCTGTTTTATCGCGGACTATATCGAGTCGTTCCACAGCAAATTCGGCAAGATGACGCCAGGCATTCTTCCGGTATCTGGAAATACTCCGTTTGGTCTGGAGGTCGGTGCACTTCCGTCCGGACGTCTGGCTTGGAAACCGTTAGCAGACGGCGTATCTCCGAACCAGGGAACCGATACCGAGGGCATGGGCGCTGTATTGAAATCCATTTCCCACATTCCGCATGGCCGTTTCAATCAGGGAACCCTGCTGAACGTAAAGATGGATACGGTATTCCGCGACAGCCCGAACTCGACAAAAGAACTGATGAACTACCTGCGGAGTCTCTGCTCCCTGGGCGTATTCCACACACAGTTCAATGTCATCGATACGGAGACCTTAAAAGAAGCACAGAAGCATCCGGAGGATTACAACGGACTGCTGGTACGTGTAGCTGGTTATACAGCATATTTTACAGAGCTTGGAAAAGAAGTACAGGACGATATCATTTCCAGAACTTCACATTCCAATATCTGCTAGGAAAAAGAGTGAAATCTGCCGTGTTTTATAAAAAATGCGGCAAATCAGCTACCGGGGATGTGCATCATGCGCGGTGGCGGGCAGCAGGCAAGGTGTACTTGACAGGAGGAACAGCGTATGGAATTAAAAGCAAATATTCTTCGGATTGAGCGGTTATCCCTCTCCGATGGGAAGGGGATGCGGACGGTTGTATTTTTTAAGGGCTGTCCCCTGCGCTGTGCCTGGTGTTCGACACCGGAGTCGCAGTCGGGGCAGCGGGAAGTCTACTATATGAAAGAGCGCTGCACCGGATGCGGTGCCTGCATCCAGGTCTGTCCGGAACAGGCACTTCGCCGGAGCGAAAAAACGGGAGAGATCGTGAGGGATCACAGCCGCTGTAAACAGTGCTTTCAGTGTGTGGATGCCTGCAATTACCGGGCACAGCAGATCTATGGCAAGGAGATGACCGTAAAAGAAGTAATGCGCGAGATCCAGAAGGATGAGATGTTTTTCTTCTATTCTGGTGGTGGAGTGACACTTTCAGGAGGTGATCTGTTCTGTCAGACGGATTTTGCGGAAGCACTGCTGGAGGCCTGTGATGACGCCTGCATCAATGCGGCGGCAGAGTTAGATATGTTTACTTCGTTTGAAAATGTGAAACGGATCGTGCCGCATCTGCAGATGTTTTATGTGGATGTGAAAACGATGGATCCGGAAAAGCATAAAAAATGGACGGGGCAGGATAATGCCTGTATTCTGGAAAATATCCGCAAAGCCGATGCGATCTGCGCGCCGCATTCGATTCATGTCCGTGTGCCGCTGGTAGAAGGAGTCAATGATGATGTGGAAAATATTCGGAAAACGGCGCAGTTATGTCAGGAACTTAAAAATTGTCAGGAATTGGAATTTCTGCCATATCATAGACTGGGGCTTCATGCATACCGGCAGCTGGGAAGAAACTATCAATTAGAAGAACATGCGTCGATGAGCCGTTGGGATGTGTATCAGAAAATGGGATTTCTGTGCGAAACGGATTGGATGTTTGATATAGCGATATCAGGATTGGAGGTGTATAAAGCTGGAATAGGAAAAACGGGAGTAACAGAGGAGGTGTTAAAAGCGTAAAATACGATAAAAATTAGTATTGGATAAAAATGGATAATGGGAAAATGCGTACCGTGTGAGATAAGGTTGGTTGGTGAAAAATAGTCTTGCACGGTACGTTTATTTCTATGAATTTTCTATGAATTTCAATTTTCCTCTGGACAAACAAGACAAGTTAGTGTATACTAACTTCATCAGCAGTTAGACAGAGCTAACTTTCGGAGGATAAGATATGAGTGTTGTAATTGTAGGTGGTCATGACCGCATGGTCAGCCAGTACGTGAAAATCTGCAAATCATTTAACTGTAAGGCAAAGGTATTTACACAGATGACGGCGGATTTCGGCAAACAGATCGGAGCGCCGGATCTGCTTGTACTTTTTACAAGCACCGTTTCCCATAAAATGATTCGGACGGCGGTTGATGGTGCAAAGGGAAGCCGGACAGAAGTTGTCCGCTGCCACACCAGCAGCAAAACCGCGTTGGAAGAAATTTTGCAGGAACACTGTGCAGCTTGCTGACGTATTTAAATGCGAAGCCACGGCAAATTCCGTTACTGGGCACGTATGCGTGAACAGTAACTCCGTCGGTTTCTGGAAACGATAGATTGATTTCGATATGGTTTGAAATATTCTTCCAAATATGGTATTCTAGTATATAGTATTATGGTAACTGGTCGGCAGTTTGGGAAGACTATTCTGCGGGAGACGGGAAGGCACGAAGCCAGGCCGGTTATGTGTTAGAAGTTTGGAGGGAATCACTTTGAAAATACAGCAGTCAGCAGAGGATTATCTGGAAACGATTCTTATGTTAAGCTATCGCAAGCCGATGATCCGTTCGATCGATGTAGTCAATGAGCTGGGGTATTCAAAACCAAGCGTCAGCGTTGCGATGAAGAATCTTCGTGAAAACGGTTATATTTCGATGGATCATGAGGGATATATCACTCTGGAGCCGTCGGGACGGAAGATCGCGGAGATGATTTATGAGCGTCATACATTACTGACAAAGCTTTTGGTAGCGTTGGATGTGCCAAGAGAGGTGGCAGTGGAAGATGCCTGCCGCATTGAACATGTGATCAGCCCGCAGAGTTTTGAGGCAATCAAAGAATTTGCAGCCGCGCATCTGGCAAAGATCGAGAAAGCAAACCGGGCAGATGAGCCGGAAAAATAGATGGCTGTTTAAGATTCGGACAGTTATATTCTCATCATAAATTTATAATTGCAGAGGACACGGAAGAGAGACCGCACGCGTGAACGTGGCGGTCTCTTTTTCATAGGAAATTACGTCCTATGAAAAAAACGCTCCGCGGGATGTGCACTCGCGTGAAGAAGGTTTTCTCAAATAAAAGCGATCAGGCGTTGAGCATCTGCACCGAAAAATCATTAAAAGTACCCAGAACCGCCAGCGTGTAGCTGTAACCGCTGCGAAGCCGGATATTCGTATTGACGATGGCGAAGCCCGGATTGGTCCGGCGGTAGACGGTCAGCTGGTAGATGCCGGGGATGATGTGCATGTAGCGCGTATAATTCATGTAATCCAGATCAGATACGACCAGACGTCCGTTCAGGTAGATATCGATCGGTTCGCGGATGGAGGCGGCATTGTAGAAACGCAGGTGCGCGATCTCCGACGAGGTGGAAAAGAACGGCGAGAGAATGCCCCAGGTCCAGAGCGCGCCATTTGGAGATGGCTTCCAGTTGGAACCGCCGCAGTTTATGCAGCCACCGGTGTTCGGGCTGCCATGATTATTGGACGGCAGGCTGGGCATCACATCCCCGTATGGTCCGAAGCCCGGAGATACCTGAAGATCATTGGATGAGCTGTCCGGATATGTTAAGATAACAGGAGGCTGAGAACTAAATCCAGACTGTGCCGTATCACTGGTTCCAGCTGCTGCCGCATCCGTCTCCGGTGCCGCCGCCGGAGTCGTGTCAGCATCCCCCTCAGGCACTGCTGCTGCATCGTAGTTGTATGTTTCCATAAAAAGATACCTCTTTTCATATTGGCTATATTGCAGTATATGAAGAAGAAAAAAGGAGAGTTACTATTTGCAGGCAGGAATTTTTTGGACTGAAAATCCTGTTCGATACTGTAGAAAAGCGTATTTTGCCGATCTGGAATGCAGAGCATCGGCAAAATTCAGTTATAGTTTACATGATTTGGTGAAAGGTCAAGAATGAAGAAAATAAAAAAGAGACTCGAATCTCGAATCTCTTTCCAGTGACCTGTCCGGGAATCGAACCCGGGTTTACGCCGTGAGAGGGCGTCGTCTTGACCGCTTGACCAACAGGCCATATTTAATTTTATTCAATCGAGGCGACGTGATTCGAACACGCGACCTCTGCGTCCCGAACGCAGCGCTCTACCAAACTGAGCCACGCCTCGATATGATTTTCTCGCTTTTGAAGCGGTGCTCATCAGCGACTCCTATATACTATCACGCCTTCAAAAAAAATGCAAGCGTTTTTTTGAAAAAAATTGAAAAAGTTTTAAAAAATTGAAAAAACCCTTTAAAATCAATATTTTCACGCCTTTAACTTATATTTCGAAATTATTATGAATAACGTAAGAAAGCGAAAGGATGATTAAAGTCCTGCTAAGGATGCGCCGAAACTCTTTTCATTTTGGATAAAAAGAATAAAATGGGGAACAAAGCATAGTGAGCTTGCATTGAAAAATGAATGAGTCAGGAGGAATTAAGTATGAACATCATCGCAGCCATCTTATTTGGAATATATGGAGTGATCGGAGGCGTGAGTACCGTCGTATGTACCGTAAGCATTCCGGGTATCATTATTTGGAAAATTTACCGGAAAACGAAATATCATAAGGCGCTGACGGATTAAGGAAAATAAGGATTATAAAAAGGGGCTTGCAGGTGAAGAATTTTCTACCTGCAAGACCCTTTTTTGCTTAAAATCAATGTAATTATCGGACAATATAGACATCGGCGCTTCTCTTTCCATACTGCAGTGCCTGACTGTGGGAATTGAAGAAGATGTCCAGTTTGTTTCCGCGGATGCCGCTGCCGCTGTCTTCGACGGTATAGACAACGCCGTTGATGCGGAGTTTAGTTCCGAGCGGGAATACGCGCAAGTCGGCGGAAATAGTATGTCCTGCCTGCGGAATGGTTCCGGATTTAGTGCGGTTCTTTCCACCACGGCAGCATCTGCGGCAGCTGCAGTAAGCAGTTGTCGTAAAACGTCCGGCGTAGATTTCAGCAGGTGCCTCTGCTTCCTGTGCCTCGGCAGCAGCATTTGTGTCAGTATTTTCAGTCATTGCAGCTTCGTCAGCGTTCTCTGCCTCCACCTGTGCAGACTCATTTGAAAATGCAGCGACTTCTGCCTCGGAAGCGTTCGTGTCAGCCGCTTCTTCCGCAGCAGCGTTTGTCTGCTTTCTAATCAGCTCCGGATCGGAAGCCGGACCAGATGGTGTCTGGGCTGCTTCGGTGGAAGTGCCGTTTGTTTCTTCACCGGCTGCCGCATCTATTTGGGAGACAAGCTCGGTTCCGGCATCTGTGGCTGCCAGTGTATTCATGGTGCCTGCCATGAGACAGACCAGGCTCATTGCCGTTGTGGCAAGTCCGCGCCGCATGGTGTTCATCATATTCATCAAATAAAAACCTCTCATTTCAATTTAGATTCATTTGTCTCACCGCAACGATTGTGTATCTCACAAATATTGCAATGCGTTTACAAATGTTATAATTTATTACTATTATATTACAAAAATGTTAAATGTCAAGCCGGAGAGCCGGAAATAGGGCTCTGGGAGCGGTCGGAGGTTCGACAAGTCGAAAACTTGTTCGAACGCAAACAGGAAAGCGGGTAAGGGAGTTTCTACCTATAGAAAGTGTGAAAATCAGCGTGCCTAAAAACAGGGTATGCAGAATGGAAAATTTTATTCGAAAAAAGAAGAAAAAATTTTTTTTAAAAACCGAAAAAAATCATTGACAAATACTTGCGTAAGTAATATAGTATGAACTGTAGATATTAGCACTCTGATAGATTGAGTGCTAACAGAAAACTTCCAGAGCGGGTTTAAGAGACCGGCGGAAGCGGATGCACGGAAGGAGAGATTGGATGGAACTGGATGAGAGAAAAGAAAAGATTTTGAAAGCGATTATCCAGAACTATCTGGAGACCGGAGAGCCGGTTGGTTCCAGAACGATCTCCAAGTATTCCGATTTGAAACTCAGTTCGGCGACGATTCGAAATGAGATGTCGGATCTGGAAGAACTGGGATATATCATTCAGCCGCACACATCGGCAGGCCGGATTCCTTCAGATAAAGGATATCGTTTCTATGTGGATCAGTTGATTCATGAGAAAGAGACGGAGGTCACGCAGGTGCGTGATATGGTCATCCAGAGAGTGGATCGGGTGGAGCTTCTGTTAAAGCAGATGGCAAAGCTTTTGGCGAGCAATACGAATTATGCGACGCTGATCAGCGGACCGCAGTATCACCAGACGAAGATCAAGTTTATACAGCTTTCCAGAGTGGAAGCCGGGAAACTCCTGATTGTCACTGTTTTAGAAGGCAACATTATCAAGAACTCGATTGTGACACTTGATGCGGAACTGACCGATGAGGACATCCTGAATCTGAATATTCTTTTAAATAGCGGTCTCAACGGATTGACGATGGAGCAGATTAATCTGGATGTCATTACCCGGATGAAAGGGCAGGCAGGCGAGCGCAGCCACATCGTGGATGTGGTACTAAGCGAGGTGGCCGAGGCGATTCGTTCCGGCGAGGAAGATTTACAGATTTACACCGAAGGTACGACGAACATTTTCAAATATCCGGAACTGAGCGATGGCGCGAAAGCCAGCCAGCTCATCGGGACACTGGAGCAGAAAGACCTCTGGAGAGAGATTCTTACTGAGGACGATGCGGACAGCGATAAGAAAAATGAGATTCAGGTCTACATCGGAAGTGAGACACAGGTGCAGTCGATGAAGGACTGCAGTATCGTTACTGCCAATTATGAATTGGGGGACGGACTTCGGGGAACGATAGGAATCGTTGGACCGAAACGAATGGATTATGACAAAGTTGTATCGACCCTGCGCTCATTAAAGAGCCAGCTCGATCAGACATTCAATCATAAAGATACCGAGTAGCACGGATGTGCAAAATAAAGAGGTGAGAGACATGGCAAAGACAGAGATAGATTCCAAAGCAGCCGAGGCGGCAAATGAGGAGCAGGTAAAAGAAACAGAAACCCAGGCAGAAGCTGAGGCAGTGAAGGAAAAGGAAGCTTCTTCGGAAGACGCACAAGCGCCGGAGGGAGAAAAAGAGAAAAAAGGATTTTTCTCCAAGAAGAAGGATAAGAAAGATGAGCAGATCGAGGAGCTGACGGATCGCCTGAAGCGCACGATGGCTGAATTTGACAATTTCCGGAAACGAACGGAGAAAGAAAAATCAGCGATGTATGAGATTGGCGCAAAGGACATCATCGAGAAGATTCTCCCGGTGGTGGACAATTTCGAGCGTGGTCTGGCGACCATCCCGGAGGGCGAAGAAAAAAGTGCTTTCGCCGAGGGCATGGATAAGGTTTACAAGCAGCTCGTAAAAACACTGGGCGATGCAGGTGTAAAGCCAATCGAAGCGGTTGGTCAGCCATTTGATCCGAACTTCCACAATGCAGTGATGCATATTGAGGATGAAAACCTGGGTGAGAATGTGGTAGCCGAGGAGTTCCAGAAAGGCTATGTATACCGCGACAGCGTGGTTCGCCACAGCATGGTAAAAGTGGCAAATTAAAATAGGTAACACGTAAACAGCTGGCACCCAGAATTCGGTGCTGGTGGTTGATTTGATATAATATAGACAGACAGGCGGCAGAATTTAACTCCCATGAGGAGAAAGAGAACTGCCAGAAAAAGATAATTTCAGGAGGAAATAACTATGAGCAAGATTATCGGTATTGACTTAGGTACAACAAACAGTTGTGTAGCCGTTATGGAAGGTGGTAAACCGGTTGTTATCGCAAATACAGAAGGTATCCGTACCACACCGTCCGTTGTGGCATTTACAAAGACAGGCGAGAGACTGGTCGGCGAGCCAGCAAAGCGTCAGGCAGTTACCAACGCTGAGAAGACCATTTCTTCTATCAAGAGACACATGGGCAGCGACTACAAAGTAACCATTGATGACAAGAAATATACGCCGCAGGAGATTTCCGCGATGATTCTGCAGAAGCTGAAAGCAGATGCAGAGAGCTACTTGGGCGAGAAGGTAAACGAGGCAGTTATTACTGTTCCGGCTTACTTCAACGACGCACAGCGTCAGGCAACCAAGGATGCAGGTAAGATCGCTGGTCTGGATGTAAAGAGAATTATCAACGAGCCGACGGCAGCAGCGCTTGCGTATGGCCTTGATAATGAGAAAGAGCAGAAGATCATGGTATATGACTTAGGTGGCGGTACATTCGATGTTTCCATCATCGAGATCGGTGACGGCGTTATCGAGGTTCTGGCAACCAACGGCGATACACATCTGGGCGGCGATGATTTCGATAACCGTATTACCCAGTGGATGATCGACGAGTTCAAGAAAGCAGAGGGTGTAGACCTTTCCGCTGATAAGATGGCGCTTCAGAGACTGAAAGAAGCAGCTGAGAAAGCGAAAAAAGAGCTTTCTTCCGCAACTACAACCAATATCAACCTTCCGTTCATCACTGCAACCAGCGAGGGACCGAAGCATCTGGATATGAACCTGACCAGAGCTAAATTTGATGAGCTGACCAGAGACTTAATCGAGAGAACCGCAATTCCGGTACAGAACGCACTGAAAGATGCTGGTATCACTGCTTCTGAGTTAAGCAAAGTACTTCTGGTAGGTGGTTCCACACGTATGCTGGCAGCACAGGAAGAAGTAAAACGTCTGACTGGTAAAGAGCCGAGCAAATCCTTAAACCCGGATGAGTGCGTAGCAATCGGTGCAGCTATCCAGGGTGGTAAGCTGGCTGGCGATGCCGGTGCCGGTGATATCCTTCTTCTGGATGTAACTCCGCTGTCCCTGTCCATCGAGACTATGGGTGGTGTAGCAACCAGACTGATTGAGAGAAATACCACAATCCCGACCAAGAAGAGCCAGATCTTCTCTACCGCAGCTGATAACCAGACCGCTGTTGATATCCACGTTGTACAGGGCGAGAGACAGTTCGCAAAGGACAACAAGACACTGGGAACCTTCCGTCTGGATGGCATTCTTCCGGCAAGAAGAGGTGTTCCGCAGATTGAGGTTACCTTCGATATTGATGCAAACGGTATCGTAAATGTATCTGCAAAAGACCTTGGTACAGGTAAAGAGCAGCACATCACGATTACCTCTGGTTCCAATATGTCCGATTCCGATATCGATAAGGCAGTCAAAGAGGCAGCTGAGTACGAGGCACAGGATAAGAAGAGAAAAGAGGGCATTGATGCAAGAAATGAAGCTGACTCCATGGTATTCCAGACCGAGAAGGCTCTGCAGGATGTAGGCGATAAGATCGATGCAAACGATAAAGCAGCCGTAGAAGCTGACTTAAATGCACTGAAAGAAGCTATCAACAAAGCTCCGATCGACCAGATGACCGATGCACAGATTGATGAAATCAAGGCTGGCAAGGAAAAACTGATGAACAGCGCACAGGCACTCTTCAGCAAGGTTTACGAGCAGGCACAGGCAGCTGGCGCAGCAGGAGCACAGGGCGGAGCTCAGGGTGCAGCTGATGCAGGAAGTGCACCGCACGACGATAATGTAGTTGACGGAGACTTTAAAGAGGTATAATATAATAGGCAGCCATTTTTCAAAGAAAAATGAGCGGATTACGAATGTTTTTGAGGATTGCGGGAGCACGCAGTGCGGAGCAATCCGGGACATCGGGGTATCAATAGAAAAACGCAGTGAGGGGCTGTCGCAGGAATCTGCGGCAGACCCCCATTTGTAGGTTGTGGGGTAACTGTTCAGTAGGTCTGCGCATTTACTGCGCTGACCGTACGAAAACATGGGCCAGCAGGCAAAAATCCCATTGCCGTAGGCAATTTTTAATGGATTTTTGCGCGTGACTGTGAAGGTACTGAACAGTTACGTTGTGGGAAGATAAATAGATACGATAGAAACTCTGCCGGATGCGGTCAAATGTACCGGCGGATTTTGGGAAGGAAGAGCTGAGATGGCAGAGAGTAAGAGAGATTACTATGAGGTCTTAGGCGTCCCGAAGGATGCGGACGATGCGACACTCAAAAAAGCATACAGAACCCTGGCCAAAAAGTATCATCCGGATGCAAATCCGGGCGATCAGGCGGCAGCCGATAAATTTAAGGAGGCATCGGAGGCGTACAGCGTACTGAGTGATCCGGAGAAGAGACGTCAGTATGATCAGTTCGGCCATGCGGCTTTTGACGGCGGTGCAGGCGGCGCAGGCGGATTCGGTGGTTTTGATTTCAACGGCGGCGATATGGGAGACATTTTCGGAGATATCTTCGGAGATATTTTTGGCGGCGGACGCAGCCGCGGCGGCAGAAGCAACGGACCGATGCGCGGCGCGGATGTGCGTACCAGTGTGCGGATTACTTTTGAAGAAGCGATCTTCGGCTGTGAAAAAGAGCTGGAGTTAAACTTAAAGGAAACCTGTGAGAAATGCCATGGAACGGGTGCAAAACCGGGAACCCAGCCGCAGACCTGTCCGAAATGTAACGGTAAAGGCAAGATCATGTACACGCAGCAGTCGTTCTTTGGTCAGATTCAGAATGTACAGACCTGTCCGGATTGCAACGGAACCGGAAAGATCATCAAGGATAAATGCCCGGATTGCTACGGAACCGGCTATGTAGCGAAGAGAAAGAAGATCAAAGTGACGATCCCGGCAGGTATCGACAACGGTCAGATGCTGCGTGACCGCGGCAATGGTGAACCGGGTACCAACGGCGGTCCGCGCGGAGATCTGCTGGTAGAAGTAGTGGTATCCCAGCACCCGATCTTCAAGCGTCAGGATACAACGATCTACTCAACCGTGCCGATCTCCTTCGTGAAAGCAGCACTCGGCGGTCCGATCCGCATCAAGACGGTGGACGGCGAGGTAGAGTATGAGGTCAAACCGGGAACCCAGACAGATACGAGAGTCCGCCTGAAAGGAAAAGGTGTTCCGTCCCTGCGTAACCGCAACGTGCGCGGCGACCATTTCGTGACGCTGGTGGTACAGGTTCCGGAGCGCATGACCGAGGCACAGAAGGAAGCGCTTCGCAAGTTTGACGATGCCATGAACGGAATTGCACCGGAGGGCGAGAAACATAAGAAGAAAGGACTGTTCGGAAAGCTGGAGAAATAGAATACGGACAGGACAAAAATAGAAAAGAGCTGTCGGGCTGACATAAAAATGCGGCGCGGCAGCTCTTTGTTTCTGTTTCATAGAAAATTACGTCCCATTACGCGTTCTGTAACAGAATATAGTTACTGTTCACGCATACGTGCCCAGTAACGGAATTTGCCGTGGCTTCGCATTTAAATACGGCAAATTCCTGCTGCCACCACGTTTTCTTACGGCACTTTCGGTTCCAAAAGTGCCTACCCGTGAACAGAAACGTAACAGAATATACCAGAAAATGACAGAGTTTTGTAAGTTGACTTCCGTTTAAAACTTATATACAATAGGACGATGGAGGACCAGCAACACAGATAGAATGGATTTTTGTCAGAAAAATATGCCAAATGATAAAACCATTACTTGAATGGCAGATCCTTCCGGGAATAGGAACCCGTATTGGATTTTTAAAGGGAGAATAGGACGATGACAGATAGAAACGGGAATTTGAATGAAAATTCACGTTCCGGCAGCCGCGAAGATGGGCGGGAGCCGGTGAGACGAAATACGGCGATGAACAGCCGGGAGATTATGCTGGAAGATGAAGATTATCTGGATGAGCCGGATGAGGGCTATTTGGATGATGATTATTTCGACCGGGATATGGAAGAACGGATCCTGAGGGAAGCGGAGCTGGATATGGAAAACATACACCAGCCAGAGCGTCAGGATCAGAACCGGTGGGAAGAGCCGGAACGCCTGCCGGAGAAAGAGCCGGAGGAGACAGCCAGTCGAAAGCGCAGCCGCGCCCGTGGAAATCAGAACGCAGGCACAGGGCGGGAGGCAGCCCATGCGGCGCCGCGGCGGGGACAGGATTCCGGAAGGACGGCATCCTGGACGGAAACCACCCCGGAAAAGGCAGCTCTGAAAGCTGAGCATAGAAAAAACGGTAAAAAGGCGGCATGGATCGCTGCCTGCACGGCGGGCATTCTGCTCGTGGCAGCCGGAGGTGTCTATGCGGGAATGTCCCAGAAATATAAGACTCGTTTCTTTCCGAATACGCAGATCAACGGTGTTGACGCGTCTGGAAAGACAGCGGCAGAGGTGCAGGAACTGATTGCGGAAGGTGTGAATGGTTACACACTGACGATCACCGAGAGAAATAATCAGACAGAAACCATTGCCGGAACCGATATCAAGCTGCATGCGGAGTTTGACGGCAGCCTGGAAAAGATGGTAGCGGCACAGAACCCGTTCGCATGGCTGGGGCATGTGAAACAGGAAGAATATACGATCGGAACCATGGTGGCGTATGATGATGCGGCGCTGGAAAGCCAGATCCGGAATTTATCGTGTTTAGACCCGGGGAAAGCGGTAGAACCGGTCAATGCAAAGATTTCAGAGTATGTGTCCGGACAGGGATATTCGATTGAGCCCGAACAGGAAGGAACGGCAGTCGAGGCGGAGAAGCTGACACAGGCGGTAACGGGTGCGATCGAGAATCTGCAGGATCATTTATCGCTGGAGGAAGCAGATGTCTATAAGAAGCCGACGGTATTGAAAGACGATGCATCTCTGGCAGAACAGCTGGATAAGATGAATAAATACGCGAAAATGAGCGTGACATACCAGTTTGGCGATTCGACGGAGACCTTAAATGGAGATCAGATTCATGCGTGGCTGATTGCCAATGCAGACGGAAGTGTTTCGGTAGATCCTCCAAGGTGTCGGAGTACGTGTCTGAGATGGCGAAAGCACACAATACTTCAAACAAAGCGAAAACATTGAAAACATCGTATGGTTCCACGATTCAGGTAAGCGGCGGAACGTATGGCTGGAAGATCAACCAGGCGGCAGAGACGGAAGCGCTGGCAGCGATTATTGCCTCCGGCGAGAGTACGACGCGTGAGCCGGAGTATTCCCAGAAGGCGGCGAGCCATGGGGCAAATGACTACGGCGACACTTACGTGGAGATCAATCTGACCGGACAGCACCTTTTCTTCTATAAAGAAGGAAAGCTGGTGGTAGAGTCGGATTTCGTATCTGGAAACCTGGCGAAAGGCTGGGGAACCCCGGCAGGCTCGTATCCGCTGGCATATAAGCAGAAAAATGCGGTCCTGAAGGGTGAGAATTACCGGACGCCGGTTAATTATTGGATGCCGTTCAATAATGGTATCGGTATGCATGATGCGAAGTGGAGAAGCAGTTTTGGCGGTGCGATTTACAAGACGGGCGGTTCCCACGGCTGTATCAACCTGCCGCCGAGTGTTGCAAAGACGATCTTTGACAATATTTCGGCAGGAACTCCGGTGATCTGCTACAATCTGCCTGGTACGGAGAAGAGTACGACGAGCGGTACGGCAAAACCGGCGGAGACGAAGCCGGCAGAGACCACGGCGCCAGCAGAAACACCAGCGCCGGCAGAGACGCAGGCGCCAGCACCGGCAGAAACACAGGCACCGGGTCCGGCACCGACCACAGCGCCAACGCAGGCGGAGACGAAAGCGCCGGAGACTGCGGCACCGACCAGGCAGGACCGGGAGGTCCTCGGGGGATAATGGTGGAAATATTGCAGTGGGACCAGGAGCATAGGAAGAAACGGGAATAAAAATCGAGAAAAAACCTGCATAAAATGATTTACACCGAAAACATATTGTGTTATACTAACTAGGTATGAGTCCGCCGGTGCTCAGTTTTTTGACGACTCCGACATAAACTTAGCATACGGTAAGAATAATTTTAAGGAGGAAATCACAATGATTTCAAAGGAAAAGAAAGCAGCTATTATCGAACAGTACGGAAGAAAAGCAGGCGATACAGGTTCACCGGAGGTTCAGATCGCAATTCTGACCGCTAGAATCGCTGAACTTACAGAGCATTTAAAATCCAATCAGAAGGATCATCATTCCCGCCGCGGACTTCTGAAGATGGTAGGACAGAGACGTGGTCTTCTGGATTACTTAAAGAAATCCGATCTGGAAGGATACCGTGCACTGATCGAGAAGTTAGGCATCAGAAAGTAATTAAGATTAAAACGTATAGGGTGGAGCAATCCACCCTAGTTGTTTATGTAGAAGAAAAGTCCGAGACCGCTGCTGTACCCGTAAAGCAGAAAAACATATTTGCGGGCAGAGCAGTAGTTTCGGTATTACTTTTCACAGAAAGGCACTTTTGGAACCGAAAGCGGCGTATGAGAATGTGAAGGTTCTTCTGCAAAACAAGATGAAAGGAGATATGAGATGTACAAGAGTTTTTCGATGGAACTGGCTGGCAGAACTTTAACAGTGGATGTTGGCCGTGTAGCAGCTCAGGCAAATGGTGCTGCATTTATGCATTATGGAGATACAACCGTATTATCAACCGCGACAGCTTCTGACAAGCCGCGTGACGGTATTGATTTCTTCCCGTTAAGCGTTGAGTTTGAGGAGAAGATGTATTCGGTCGGAAAGATTCCGGGCGGATTTAACAAGAGAGAGGGAAAGGCATCTGAGAACGCAGTTCTGACTGCACGTGTTATCGACCGTCCGATGCGTCCGCTGTTCCCGAAGGATTACCGCAACGATGTTACCTTAAATAACCTCGTATTATCCGTTGACCAGGACTGCAGCCCGGAGTATACCGCGATGTTAGGTTCTGCAATCGCAACCTGCATTTCCGATATCCCGTTTGATGGTCCGTGTGCGACCACCCAGATCGGCATGATCGACGGCGAGTTTATCGTAAACCCGACTAACGCACAGAAGAAAGTATCTGATATGGCTCTGACCGTTGCTTCCACCCGCGAGAAGGTTATCATGATCGAGGCTGGCGCAAAGGAAGTTCCGGAGAACATCATGATCGACGCGATCTTCAAGGCACATGAAGTAAACCAGGAGATCATCAAATTCATCGACACCATCGTAGCAGAGTGCGGCAAGCCGAAACATTCCTACGAGAGCTGTGCAGTTCCGGAAGAGCTGTTTGCAGCGATTCGTGAGCTGGTTCCGCAGGAAGAGATGGAAGAGGCTGTATTTACAGACGAGAAACAGAAGAGAGAAGAGAATATCCGCGCAATCACCGAGCGCCTGGAAGAGGCATTCGCTGATAACGAGGAGTGGCTGGCTGTTCTGGGTGAGGCTGTATATCAGTACCAGAAGAAGACTGTCCGCAAGATGATCCTCAAAGATCACAAGCGTCCGGATGGCCGCGGTATCACCGAGATCCGTCCGCTGGCAGCAGAGATCGACATTCTGCCGCGTGTACACGGTTCCGGTATGTTCACCCGTGGACAGACACAGATTTTAAATATCTGTACACTGGCTCCGCTGTCCGAGGCACAGAAGATCGACGGACTGGATGAGAACGAGACATCCAAGAGATATATGCACCATTACAATTTCCCGTCCTACTCCGTAGGCGAAACCAAACCGTCCAGAGGACCGGGACGCCGTGAGATCGGTCATGGTGCGTTGGCGGAGCGTGCGCTTGTGCCGGTACTTCCGACTGCGGAAGAGTTCCCGTATGCAATCCGTACCGTATCTGAGACGATGGAATCCAATGGTTCTACCTCCCAGGCAAGTATCTGTGCATCCACTCTGTCCCTGATGGCAGCAGGTGTACCGATCAAGCTCCGGTAGCTGGTATTTCCTGCGGTCTGGTAACAGGCGACACCGATGATGATTACATCGTTCTGACCGATATCCAGGGTCTGGAAGACTTCTTCGGCGATATGGACTTCAAGGTAGGCGGCACTCACAAGGGTATTACTTCCATCCAGATGGATATCAAGATCCACGGTCTGACCCGCCCGATCATCGAGGAGGCAATCGCTAAGACGAGAGAGGCAAGACTCTACATTCTGGATGAAGTTATGGCGCCGGTTATCTCCGAGCCGAGAAAGACCGTCAGCCAGTATGCTCCGAAGATCGTTCAGATCTCCATCGATCCGCAGAAGATCGGCGATGTAGTCGGAAAACAGGGCAAGGTAATCAACAAGATCATCGAGCAGACCGGCGTTAAGATCGATATCGAGGACGATGGCAGCGTATCTGTATGCGGCACCGATCAGGCAATGATCGACAAGGCAGTTTCCATCATCAAGGGCATCGTGACCGACATCGAGCCGGGTCAGATTCTGACAGGTACCGTTGTCCGTATCATGAATTTTGGTGCATTCGTAGAGCTGGCTCCGAACAAAGATGGTATGGTTCATATTTCCAAGCTTTCGGACAAGCGCGTAGCGAAGGTAGAGGATGTTGTCAACATCGGCGATGAAGTTACTGTAAAGGTAATCGAGGTCGATAAGATGGGTCGTATCAACCTGAGCATGAAACCAGGCGATCTGGCTGAAAATAAATAATAAATAGATTGCAAATGCACACGATGTGCTGCAATCATCCATCATAAAATCAATGTGCCTGCATCACTGCGGCGCAGACCAGATAAAGTAAGGAATGCTGCAAGGCAGAGAAGCGGTTCGCTTCTGCTTTGCGGTGTTCCTTTTTACTTTACAAAGAGGAAAAATATGTTAGAGGTAACAGGGATAGAAAAACGGTACCGCGGAAGGACGATCCTAAAAAATGTCTCTTTTCGGGCAAATCCAGGGGAATGCATCGGGATTGTCGGCGGAAATGGATGCGGCAAGACGACGCTGCTCTCGATCCTCGCGGGGATCCGCAAGCCGGATCGGGGGAGTATTCGGATTGACGGGCAGGAGGCGCTTGGAAGACATCGTCTATTAGAAGAAAAAATTGCCTATGTGCCTCAGGAAAATCCATTGATCCCGGAGCTGACGGCATTTGATAATTACCGTCTCTGGTTCCGGGGGGAACGGCGGGAGATGGAGCGGGATCTGGAATGCGGCGTCGGTCGTGTGCTGGGTGTGGACCGATTTTTGAAAACGCAGGCGGGACGGCTTTCCGGCGGAGAGAAAAAGAGGCTGAGCATCGCGGCGGCACTCTCCGGACGCGCGGATATCCTGATTCTCGATGAACCGGGGGCAGCGCTTGACCTGGAGGCAAAGGAGCAGATCCTGACTTATATCAGGAGCTATGTGAAAGCAGGGGGAACAGTTCTTTTAACGTCCCATGAGATGGGAGAGATAGGGGCGTGTACAACCCTTTATGTATTAAAGGACGGTGTGCTGGTTCCGACGGAGGCAGGGCTTTCGGCGCGGGAGCTGATACAGAGGTTTTAAGGTTACTGGGCACGTATGCGTGAACAGTAACGTTTTAAGAGTGAGAAAACAGGAGGAGGTACAAGATGGAAGAGGGAAATAATGCAAACAATACAAACAATGCAAACATGTCAAACAATTCAATCCCGCTAAACCCGGCAGAGGCAGCGGCGCAGGCGCTTACGGCCGCATCTGACACGGCGGATGGAACCAGTGCAGGCGGATCCGCTGGTGCAGGCGGCGGAATCGGTGGAAATGCTGCAGGCGGCAGTGACGGTGGCAGAACGGGCGGAAATGGTTCTGGCAGGAAGAAATGGCTCATTTCAGCCGGAGCAGCCGCAGCGGTGGTCGTGGTCGGCGGCGGTGTGATGCTCAGCCATCAGGCGGACCCGAAGGACACAGTGATCGATGCGTTCAAGAGTATCACGGCGGAAGGGCAGTTAAATCCGTCTGAGGAGATCTTTGGGACGAAAGAGCTGGAAGACCTTTTACAGAAGGGATCTGCGCAGACGGGTATGGAGTTAAGCATGACAGGTATTTCCGATGAATCCCTGAACCAGATGAGCGGTGCGGGCATCGGTCTGGATGTGAAGCGCGATGTGGACAGCGGACGGCAGCTGCTAAATCTTTCCTTGCAGTATGGCGGCGGAGAATTGGCGGACGCACAGTTTTACATGGATGATACACAGATCATGGCGGCGATTCCGGCACTTTCCAGCCGTATGTTTACCCTTGACTATGTCAATGATCTGGAAGGACAGCTCATTAATTCTCCGTATGCGGCGCAGAAGCTCGAAGAGCAGGGGATTGATATTGAGGGGCTGGCAAATTATCTGGGACAGTACAAGGAAGCGCTTTCGGACGAGGAGCCGATGATGGATCTGAAAGCACTCTGGAACCGCTACAAAGAGGGAAGCAAGGCGATTGATGACCTCAAAACGGCTATGACCGTCACTAAGAATGACAAAAAAGAGTTTACGATCGACGGACAGAGCGAGAACTGCCGCGGTTACCATGTGACTCTGCCGAAGAATGCGCTGATTCGCTTTGCAAAGACGACGAGAGAATTTTTCCTGAATGATGAGACACTCAAACAGGATGTGGTGCGCTATCTGGAACTGGCAGGCGACGCAAGCAGCATCTATGCAGCGGACGGGGACGGAGAGAGCGTGGATCCGGAGGAACAGCAGAAGGAACTCTGGGCGCAGGCGGAAGCGGTGCTGGACAATCTGGTAGAGGAAATGGAAAATACCATCGGGGATGTGACGATGGATGTCTATGTGAGAAAAGACGGCAAAATGGCTGGATTTTCCTATGAGACGGATGCAACGGTTGAGGAAGAAAATGTCCGTTTTTACGGCGATGTTTCCTTTGGCGGCGGTTACAACATGCTGTCGAATGTGAATGGGGCGTTAAATATTGAGGATTCGGACGGTCAGATTATCACGGTTTCCCTGGATAAAACAGGCGCTTACGAGGCTGGAAAGAGCTGGAGTGGTCAGGTAATTGCGACCCTGCAAGGCGACGAAGAAAAATACCAGTTTATTCTGGATGGCGACTATCAGATCGCGGACGGCAGCTATGAGGTAAAGCTGGATCTGCAGAGTAACGGTGCGTCTCAGGCGTCGCTCACGGCGAATGGCGCGGTCAGCGAGCTTTCGAAGGGCGAGAGCGTCCATATCGATATGGATTCTCTGCGTATGGAAACTACATTGTTAAATGGAAGCATTTCTTATGTTGAATTAGCCGGTTCCTATTATGTCAACCCGCTGGAGGATGAGATCGCGCAGCCGGACGGCGTTCCATTTGATGTGCTGGCTTCCTCCGAGGAGGATTATAACCAGGTCACAACGGAGATGACAGGCAACCTGTTCGCAATTCTACTGAAAGTCATGTCATAGGCGGCGGAAAATGCGAACATATATGATATATCTGCTGCTGACCGGAAAGCGCCTGCTCCGCCAGCTGCCGTATTTTCTGGCAGGGCTGGCAGTGATGGTGCTGCTCATCGGCATGGCGGCGTTTTCGGCATCTAAGGTTTTATATGGGGAAACATCTTTAAAGAAAATCGAGGTGGGTGTGGTGCTTCCGGAGGACGATGCGCTTTCGGAAAAGATAACCAAAATGATTGCCTCGCTGGACAGCGTGGAAAGTCTCTGCGATTTTTCGTATCTGGAACACGATGAAGCGTTCCAAAGGATGAAAAGCGGGGAACTTCAGGCGGTTTTCGAGGTGCCGTCCGGCATGGCGCGTGGCATTTTGGACGGAACGAACCAGCCCGCCACGATCTGGTTTCTGGATGAGAGCGGGCTGGAAGAAGCTGTTTTTCGGGAACTGGCAGAGTCGGGCAGTTCGATGCTTGGCACTTCGCAGGCGGCGATCTATGCGGCAAATGAATGTTTAAATATCCATGGAGTGCCGGAACAGATTTCGGTGTCCGAACAGGATTTGAACCGTATCTTTTTAAAATATGCGATGAACCGCGAGGCACTTTTCCGGAAGAAAACGGTCAGCGCGGCGGGGGATGTATCGACGGCGGTCTTTTATGGAATTTCGGGGATTGTATTTTTGATGATTCTTACCGGAATCCCGGCAGCGCCGTTTCTGGCGCCCCAGACGGAGGCGCTGGAACAGGGGCTTCGGCGTATCGGGATCCTGCGGTGGTATCCGCTTTTCTGCAAATGCTTGTGCATGATGCTTCTTCTGATGGCAGTCACGGCGGGCGGCTATGGCTGGGCGGTGCAGAAGGGATATGCGCTGGCGGGGCGGGAAGAACTGGCGGCGTGGGGGCTGACCTGCGCGGCAGTTTCGGCGTGGATTCTGCTGTTTTATGAGGTGTGCAGAAGTTCGGCAGCGGCGATTTTGACGTTGTTTGCGGTCAATGTGGTATTTCTCTTTCTGGCGGGCGGCATCATCCCGTCCGTCTTTCTGCCGGAGCTGGTTCAGAAAGTCGGAAATATGACGGTGATGGCGCTCTGGATGGATGGAATCCGCTTTATCGCTTCGGGCGAGGAGACAGGGGCGGTTCCGGTGCTGTGGAAACTGGCTGCGGCGGCATTGGCATGCTTTGCACTGGCGCTTGCCGCCGGAAAAAGGAGGGATTGACGGATGCGGAAGCTGGCGTGGTGGTTCTGTATGTTTGGAATGACGCTGCGGCGGGCTCTTTACCGCCCGGTGTTCCTCCTGTTTCTTCTGATCTTTCCATTGGGAATGGGCGCGCTCCATCAGGTGGAAAAACGGGATTCCGGGCGGATCGCGGTGGCGCTCTGCCCGGGAACGGATGCGTGGAATCAGGCGCTTGCAGAAAGACTGGAATCGGAAGAGAGCAGTTCATTTTTCTTTTATCCGTGCGGGACGGAGGAAGAGGCAAAGGAGGCGGTTATGACCGGACGGGCGGAGTGCGCCTACCTGTTTCCAGAGAGATTAAAAGAACGGCTGGACGAGGGGCATTATACCCGTGCGGTCCGCGTGCTGGTGTCGCCGTCCACAGTGGCAGAGAAAATTATATCAGAAAAGATATTTTCTGAACTGTTCGAGGTGTACGGGCGGGAACTGCTGGCGGACTATGGGAAAAATGGAGCGGCATTTCAGACGGTGATGGCACGCTGCCAGACGACGGAGGCGCGGGAAAAGGCGTGCGGCATGCTGCTGGAACTCTATGAAAAATACCGCAGCAACGGAAGCACCTTTACCTTTGATTATCAGACCTTACAGGGAGGAACGGCACTGCAGACAGGGGCGATGAAGGTGGTCTTTCCGGTGCGCGGGCTGACGGCGGTATTCCTTTTTATCATGGGGCTGGCGGCAGCTGTCATGGCGGGCGAGGATGCAGAGCGCGGGCTTTATGCGGCGGTCCGGAGCCGGGAGCGGTGGTTGCTGCAGACGGCGGAGATCGCGGCGTTTGTATTTTTAGCATCCATTTCGGCCTATGCGGCGCTTCTGGCGTCGGGAAATGGGGCAGAGCCGCTTTTAGAGGCGGGAAAGCTGCTTTTTTATCTCTTCTTCGTGACCATGTATGCCTTTGGATGCCTGGCAGTCTGCCGGAAGCCGGGATTTCTGGCGGCGCTGATTCCGGTGTTTATCCTTGCGAGCCTCCTGCTCTGCCCGATCTTTTTTGACGCTTCAGTCTTTTTGCCGGGAGCCGCGGGTATGCGAAAGCTGCTGCCGCCGTGGTGGTATCTGAGCGGCATTTTCGGTTCCAAAAGTGCCTACCCGTGAATAATTACTTTTTAACAACGTTTTTTTGGATAACTTCGATAAAAAGATTGCTATTTTTTCATTCAATTATTATAATAAAAAGAGACATCCGGTATCGAGCATCAATCTGCCGGATGTTTTCATGCGAGAAAATCAGGAGAGGAGTGAACACAATGGAAAGCCGGAGTCATAAGGCGGAATCAGACGGCAGCTACCCAGAACCGAAGGCAGCGTACACATGCATTTGCAGGAATGACAGCTGCAAACAGCGGATTCCTTGTGTACACTGCCGCATCTGTGGATAAGTTTCCGGCATTCTGCCTGTGTGCAGGAGCAGGAAGGGAGCAGCCTGTCCGATTTCCAAAATGACAATATTTTGGAAGGAGACGGGAATGTTAGAAGAAGAGAAGAAAGAAGAGCTGCTGGCTCTGCTGTCCGGGAAGAAGTACCGGGAGCTGAAAAGCCAGCTGGTCGAGATGAATGAGGTGGATATTGCCTCATTTATCGAAGAATTGGATTCAGAGAAGACGGTCGTTGTATTCCGTATGCTGCCGAAAGAGCTGGCATCGGAGGTATTTGCCTGTCTGGAAGTCGAACAGCAGCAGCACATCATTACCAGTATTACGGATAATGAGCTGCGTGCCATCATTGACGACCTGTATGTCGATGATGCGGTCGATATGCTGGAGGAGCTGCCGGCGACGATCGTGCGGCGCGTACTTCAGAACTCCAGCCCGGATACGAGAAAACTGATCAACCAGTTCCTCAATTACCCGGAAAACAGCGCCGGAAGCGTCATGACGGCGGAGTACGTGGGACTCAAGAAAAATATGACGGTGGAGCAGGCATTTGATTATATCCGGAAATATGGTGTGGACAAGGAGACGATTTACACCTGCTACGTCATGGATGAAAAACGCCGCTTAGAGGGCGTTGTGACGGTCAAGGATCTTCTGATGAATGATTATGCGGCGCTCATGGGCGATATCATGGATCCGCATGTGATCAAGGCGTATACGACGGAAGACCAGGAAAAGGTCGTGGAGACGTTCAATGAGTACAACCTCCTGAGTTTACCGGTTGTGGACGGCGAAGACCGTCTGGTCGGCATCATCACGGTCGATGATGTCATGGATGTCATGGAGCAGGAGGCGACGGAGGACTTCGAGAAGATGGCGGCGATGCTGCCAAGTGAGAAGCCGTACCTGAAGACGGGCGTGTTCCAGCTCGCGAGAAATCGTATTCCGTGGCTGATGATCCTGATGTTGAGCAGTATGGTGACCGGCGGTATTTTGTTAAAATATGAGAATGCCTTTTCGGTAATTCCGCTTTTGGTTACGTTTATTCCGATGCTGATGGATACGGGCGGAAACTCCGGCAGCCAGGCGAGCACGATGATCATCCGTGGTATGGCGGTCGGCGAGGTAGAACCGGCGGATATTCTGAAAGTTATGTGGAAAGAAATCCGCGTGGGAATGCTCTGTGGACTTTCTCTGGCGCTTGTCAATTTCGTTCGCCTGATGATCCAGTATCCGGGGCAGGTACTCATCTGCCTGACGGTAGTTATCAGCCTGTTCTGCACGGTTATCATCGCGAAGACGATCGGATGTGTGCTTCCGATTGCGGCGAAGACGATCCATCTCGACCCGGCGATCATGGCGTCGCCGATGATCACGACGATCGTGGATGCGTGTAGCCTGATGATTTATTTCCAGCTGGCGTGCCATCTGCTGAATATGAAGGCGTGATATAAATTACCTGCCTGCTGGCCCATGTTTTCGTATGGTCAGCGCAGTAAATGCGCAGACTTACGGAACAGTTACTTTATTTTATAATTCCAATATTTTAATTATTTCTAGGAAAGGAAAAACTGTTTGGAACATAAGCTTCCAGACAGCCGTGTGAAAAGTATGACAAAGATCAGAACCAGATACGCACCGAGCCCGACAGGCAAAATGCATGTAGGAAACTTAAGAACTGCATTATACGCATACCTGATTGCAAAACATGAGGGCGGCGATTTTATCCTGCGAATCGAGGATACCGATCAGGAGCGTTTCGTTGAAGGCGCGACCGAGATCATTTACAATACGATGCGCGATACCGGACTGAAGCATGACGAAGGTCCGGACATCGGAGGTCCGGTTGGCCCGTATGTACAGAGCGACCGTCAGAAACAGGGCATCTACATGGAATATGCGAAGAAGCTGATCGATAAAGGCGAAGCTTATTACTGTTTCTGCGATCAGGAACGCTTAAACAGCTTAAAGAGAGAAGTAAACGGCGAAGAGATCATGACCTATGATAAGCACTGCCTGCACCTTTCCAAGGAAGAGGTAGAGGCAAACTTAAAGGCAGGAAAGCCGTTTGTCATCCGTCAGAACAATCCGACCGAGGGAAAGACTACCTTCCACGATGAGATTTACGGGGATATTTCCGTAGATAACTCCGAGCTGGATGATATGGTTTTAATCAAATCGGATGGATTCCCGACCTACAACTTCGCAAATGTGGTGGACGATCATTTACAGCAGATCACCCATGTAGTCCGCGGTAACGAGTACCTGTCTTCTTCACCGAAGTACAACCGTCTGTACGACGCATTCGGATGGAAGGTTCCGGTTTATGTGCACTGCCCGACCATCACGAACGAGGAGCACAAGAAGCTGAGCAAGCGAAGCGGTCATTCTTCCTATCAGGATCTGATCGATCAGGGCTTCGTTTCCGAGGCAGTTGTCAACTTCGTTGCCCTGCTTGGCTGGTCACCGGAAAATAATCAGGAGATTTTCTCCTTAGACGAGCTGGTAAAAGAGTTCAACTACAAGAATATCAGCAAATCTCCGGCTGTTTTCGATATGGTAAAACTGAAATGGATGAACGGCGAGTACATCAAGGCGATGGATTTTGATAAGTTCTATGAGATGGCAGAGCCGTACATCAAGAAAGTAATCACCAAGGATCTGGATCTGAAGAAGATCGCGGCGATGGTTAAGACGAGAATCGAGATTTTCCCGGATATCGAGGGACACATCGATTTCTTTGAGACACTGCCGGAGTATGATCCGCAGATGTATGTTCACAAGAAGATGAAGACCAATCTGGAGACATCCTTAAAGGTATTAAAAGATGTTCTGCCGATTCTGGAAGCACAGGAAGATTACTCCAACGACGCCCTGTACGCGGCGCTGTCCGAGTATGTATCCAAAGAGGGCGTTAAGACCGGCTTTGTAATGTGGCCGATCCGTACCGCTGTATCCGGCAAGCAGATGACGCCGGCAGGCGCGACCGAGATCATGGAAGTGCTTGGCAAGGAAGAGTCGATCCGCCGTATCAAGAAGGGGATTGAACTTCTGGAGGCACAGCAGTAGGCTGTCGTAACCGTCGATGTTCGACTTGAAGCAAGTTTGGCTTCGCAGATTAAATCAGTAGGTAGTAAATAAATAACTGCTTTTTCATGTATCGTAGATGCATGAAAAGCAGTGAAAAGGTGCGCTTTGTGAGAAATACATTCCAAGGCGCACTTTTCTTACATTTGTACTTGACAGATTTGCTTCAGATGCGCGGCAGAAGGATGTCTTGCACGTCAAAATGCGAATTTCGAAGCAAATATGCCGAGATATTCTTGAATTGTGGAGTAAGGAAACAGGAAATGGCATTCAGTAAAGCACAGACACAGGCAATCATGCATAAAGATGGTCCCATGATGGTTCTGGCGGGACCGGGATCAGGGAAAACAACGGTGATCACCCATCGGGTCCAGTATCTGACGAAGGAGTACGGAATCGATCCGGGGGATATTCTTGTGATTACCTTTACCCGGGCAGCAGCCGAGGAGATGCGGGAGCGGTATGAAGCATTGATCGGCGGCGGATCCAGAGTCACCTTTGGCACGTTTCATTCGATCTTTTTTAGGATCTTAAAGCTGGCATACCGATATACGCTGACAATATTGTCCGGGAAGAGCAGCAGATGCAGTTTGTCCGGGAGCTGGCTCAGGCCGGAGGTCTGGAGCCGGAGGATGAAAATGAGTTTGCAGCCTCCATTTTAAGTGAGATAAGCTCTGTCAAGGGAGAGAGGATTGCACTGGAACATTACTATTCCAAAAACTGTCCGGATGCAGTTTTCCGTCAGCTCTATGCGGGCTATGAAGAGAAAATGCGCCGGGCCGGACTCATCGATTTCGATGACATGATGGTGCTGTGTCTGGAACTTTTTACGGAAAGAAAAGATATCCTGTCTGCCTGGCAGAGGAGGTATCGGTACATCCTGATTGATGAGTTTCAGGACATCAACCGGCTTCAATATGAGATCGTGCGGATGTTAGCCAAGCCGGAAGATAATCTTTTTATCGTGGGCGATGATGATCAGTCGATTTACCGGTTTCGTGGGGCCAAACCGGAGATTATGCTGGGGTTTGAGCGGGATTATCCGGGTGCCGGACGGATTCTTCTGGATGTGAATTACCGCAGTACCGAGGAGATCGTGGCACCGGCATTGCGGCTGATCGGAGAAAACCAGAAACGTTTTTCAAAGACCATCCATACAACGGGACGGCATGGGAAGAACGTGATCACGAAGCTCTGGCAGGATCCGGGGGAAGAAAATCTGGCCATTGCCAGGGAGATACAGCTGTATCTGCAGTCGGGAGTGCGGCCGGGGGATATCGCAGTTTTATACCGGACCAATGCTGGTCCTCGTTTTCTGATGGAAAAGCTGATGGAATACAACCTTCCCTTCCGGACAAGGGATACGGTGCCGAATCTCTATGAACACTGGATTTCGCGAAATATCCTGACCTATATCCGAATCGCCATGGGAAGCCGGGCTCGGGAAGATATTTTGCAGGTCATCAACCGTCCGAAGCGTTATATCAGCCGGGATGCGATGCCGGATGAGACGGTTTCGTTCGAGAAGATGAAGGCATTCTATGCGGAGAAAGACTGGATTGCCGAGCGGATCGAGAGTCTGGAAGGCGATCTGCGGGCGATCGCCCGGATGTCACCTCTGGCAGCCGTCAATTATATCCGCCAGGGCATGGGATACGACGAATATCTGATCGAGTATGCGGCATTCCGGCGGATGCGACCGGAGGAACTTTTAGAGACTGCCGACGAATTAAAAGAAAGTGCGGCGGGTTTCAAGACCTTTGACGAGTGGTTTGCACACATCGAGGCGTACAAGGAGGAACTGCTCCGGCAGGCGGCGCAGCGGCGGACGGAGACGGATGCGCTCACACTCGCGACGATGCACAGCGCCAAGGGGCTGGAATTTCCCATTGTCTATATTCTCGATGCCAATGAGGGCATCACGCCGCACAGCCGCGCGATGCTGGACGAGGATATGGAGGAAGAACGACGTCTGTTCTATGTGGCAATGACGCGTGCAAAGACCCGGCTGCATGTATATGCGGTGCGGGAGAGGTACCATAAAAAGGCGGAAGTATCGCGGTTTGTGTGGGAGTATCTGGGGCGGGATGGAGATAGCAGGTAACGAAATTCACAATGAAAATCGGGAAATCAGGCAAAAAAGTTTGAGGACAAAGGAGAAATGTCGTTCGGTTCCAAAAGTGCCTACCCGTGAACAGTAACAATAACGGTACCAAGCATATATTGTGTATAGTTTGTTGACATTTTTTGAAAATTGTTCAATAATAACAGTATGAGAATTAAACTTCATGAGCGTCAAAAGAGATGAAAGGTAAACAGAGAGGAGATGGGAGAATGAAAAGTATACGAAGGGCGGCAGCGATGTGTCTGACAATGACAGTGGCAGTATCGACATTATTTGGAAATACGGCATGGGCGGATATGCCGCAGAAGACGGAGAAGAAAAAATGTGTCCATGTGCATACCGAGGAGTGCTACGGCGAGCCGGATGAGGAAGCGACCTCGTCACAGATAGGAGAAGAGCCGACGGAATGTACCCACGTCTGCACTGTAGAAAGCGGATGCATACGGAATACAGCCGCGTCTTCCGGTACGAACGAGGACGATTCTGAAACCGGGCCGGATGATGAAGAAACCAACGATCAGAAAGATTCTGCCGACAAAGCAGAGGATGACGAGAAACAGGAAGATGCACCTTCCGTCAGTACACCATCGGATATGGAAGATACGACAGTTCCAGGCGGAACAGTGATACCGGCTGTGAAGTCCAGATCTTCTCCTGGTCCTGGTATGATCCGGAAGAGAATCTGCTGGATGGCAGATTAGAGCTTAGCGGAGTTACCGAGGAAGTCCAGCCATCCTTCGAAGAGGTCGCGGAGTACTTACCACAGGCTATTATTGCCCAGGTCGGAGAAGAAAGCGAAGTGGGGGGGGGGAAGAAGAGGAAAAACTTCCGATCACTGGCTGGAGCTGTAACGAGTATGTGCAGGATGAAGAAGGCCGCTGGCCGCTGGAAGGCACCTATGAGTTTGCAGCAGAGCTGCCGGAGGCATATGAACTGGCGGAAGATGTAGAGACGCTGGTGGTGGAAGTGTCTGTGACGGGAGACCAGGCGGCGATGCCGGTGTATGATTATAAAAATGTTGTGTTAAATGTAAATTTTGAAGAAGGGAAAACTTGTAAAGGTCTTGCCTATGATGAGAGTGGGTTTTCTAGTCTTAACGACGACGTAATGAATTTATTGAACGATCGCGGTATAGAGGTTACTAATTCAGGAGAAAATAGCTTTCAATTAAGAATGACGAATGCTACTACCATACAGAACCTTGAGTTAAGCCGGGGAACATGGGAGATAGTATTAAATGGAAGCAATGTATTAGAGGGAAAAGGAAAAGGTGTTGGAGGAGTTGGCCTCAAAATTAAGGAAAATGTAAGCGCGACGATTAAGGAAGGAACAGCACCCGCTTCTTTGACAGCTAAGAATTCTCCAACGACAGGAACAAGTAGGGATGGATCCAGCGGAATAGCAGTCGAAGGTAACTTGACGATAGAAAGTGGAACGATAGAAGCAACTGCCTATGCGGGAAACAATAGCGCTCCATTCTCAGGAGGCATTGTTGTGGGAAAAACGGGAAATTTAAATATTAGAGGAGGCGCTGTTACTGCTACGGGAACAGGCAAGAATGGCGTGTTTGTCCGTGGAAATTTCCGGATGACGGGTGGATCATTAACGGCAACTGGAAGTGGGAAACCCGGAATTGAGAATGAGGGTATTTTTGAACTTTCAGACGGAACAATTTCAACAAAATCTAATAGTGATGGAATAGGATTTTTGCAGAGTGGTGGATCTGCAACGATTCAAGCCCAAGAACTGATTACGGATCGATTATATATAAATAGTTCCTTCACTGTTGCAAGTGGCGGAAAGGTAACCTCTGGAAGTACGATAATTGATAGTGGCACACTTACCAATAAAGGAGAATTTGTTTCAAACGGTCCATTTGTAAAAAAAGAAAACGGAACATTTATCAATAAAGGCACAATCAGCGGAAACGGAAGTCTGCCCGATGATGCAAAGCAGACACCGGATCAAATTACAGGTTATACAGCGGAAATTAGTAGAGATTATAGCGAAAATATGTCGATCGATGTTCAAAACCTTGCGGGTATTCATCAACCGGATAGAGCCGGAAACCTGCAATATGAACTTGCTGAATATACAGGAAGTGATAAAGGAGAAGGAACGATTGACGAGGAAACGGGCCAGTTGAAGGTGACCAAGGCTGGTGTATTTAAAATCCAGGTAAATACACAGGCAAGTGGATTCTATAAAGCCGGAGAAAATCCGGTTTGTATAACATTGACGGTTAATAAAGCAAAGTTTCCTGATTCCTGGAACTTGACCGTAACGGCTGCCAGCGGTGAATATAGAGGAGCCCAAGGATATCTGGCAGCTGCCATTAGCGCAAGTAGTATTCCTAGTGGTGCAAGATATGAATATCAGCTGAAGAGAACAAATCGTAAGGATGATTTACAAGAAGATCAGTGGAAGTCGGAGTGTCCGAAGATTGTGAATGTAGCAGAGTCTGGTCAGTTTGTATTTGTAAGGGTGACAGTAGATAATTACGAGTCGAAGGTATTTTGCTCTGATAACCGAACGAGTATTACCGAACGGAGGTTTGCAGATACAAAAGTAACACTCGAACCAGAGACCGTCATTTATAATGGTCAATCCCGGAACCCGAAGATCAAGGTGGTTGAGAACTGGCAGGGAGCTTCCGGAGATGAAGTGGATAAGGCGGATTATACAATCCAATATTGGACATATTGGACAGGAACTGATAATATGATAGTTACAGAGCGAAAAGATGCTGGAACATACACCGTTTATCTGTTGGGACAGGAAAATTATACGAATGAATCGAAACAAGCTATACTTACAATCGACAAGTGTAAATTAAATGCGCGGATAACAGGAGACTCTTTGGATAAAGTCTATGATGGAACGACAGATATTACGGAGGAGCAGAATTTATCCGTTCAGCTTTACAGTGATTCCGGTACTCCTGATTCTCAGGATGTTCGTGCTGACCAGGTGAATTTGGCATATCAGAGTGCGGATGTTGGAGAGCACAATATTGAGGCGGCAAATATTACGTTAGCAGGTGACAATGCAAAGAATTATGAGCTGACAGAAAATAGCGCATCTATCAAAGGCAATATCGTAGCACGTGATTTCGCATCCATGATTGTGTCGGCAGCTCCGCTTACCTACAATGGTACCGAGCAGAAGCCGCAGATCCATGCATCTGTGGAAACCGGTCTTTCAAATGTGAGTCCGGATGCAGTGGTATTTACTTATTCTAAGAATGGAGTGGATTACCAGAGTGAGATCCCGGGCTTTACAGATGCGGGAACCTATCAGGTATATGTGAAAGCTTCGATGGCCAATTTCAATGATGCTGTAAAAACAGTCAATGTGACGGTTCAGCAAGCGCCTTCAAGCTCAGGCAGTCATTCAGGCGGCGGAAAAGACAGCGGCGGAAAAGACAGCGGTGGAAAGGGCAGCAGTGGAACAAGCAGCAGCGTAAGTTCCGGCACAGTAACCAAAGATAGCCAGAAAGGCTACCGCAGCGAGGAGCAGGGGGTTATCACCGGTGCATCGAATCAGGCAGTGAATGACGGTTACAGCCATTGGATAAAGGATGCCAGAGGCTGGTGGCTCCGTTACAGTGACGGCACCTGGCCTATGGGCAATACCGGTGCATTTCATTGGGAAAAAGTCAACGGCAGATGGTGGGCATTTGGCGCTGAGGGATATCTGAGTACCGGCTGGATCTATGACACCCTGTACCAGGGATGGTTCTATATGGACGAAAACCAGGGTATGCTTACAGGATGGCAGTTCATCAATGGAAAATGGTATTATCTGAATCCGAATCAAGACGGCAGTGCCGGCATCATGTATTCAAAACGCCGGACACCGGACGGCTGGTACGTGAAGGAAGACGGCAGCTGGGATGAAGAAGCGGGAAGATAATAGGTAAAAGAGTTATTTAAAGCGGTTGATCGGGAGGTCAGCCGCTTTTTTGACCACATTTTGGCTTTAAAAATTGAAAACGTATCAATGAATTGATTGATAAAAGAACGGAGATACGATAAACTATTTATTATAGAGGAAAGTATATTTCAGCCGAGAAAGGAGGAGCTATGCCATTACCTAAATACAAAACGTATACAGTACAAGATATATATGATCTTCCGGAAGGAACCCGTGCAGAATTGATAGATGGTACCATGTATATGATGGCACCTCCAAGCCGGGCTCATCAGGAAATTGTAGGTGAAATATTTGCAGTTATTCGGGACTATATTAAGCAGAAAGGCGGAGTATGCAGGCCTTATGTCGCTCCATTTGCAGTTTTTTTTAAACGAGGATGATCATACTTACGTAGAGCCGGATGTAAGCGTGATCTGCGATCCGTCTAAATTAAATGATAAAGGATGTGCGGGAGCACCAGATTGGATTATTGAAGTGGTATCACCGGGAAGCCAGCGGATTGACTACATGATAAAGCTTTTTAAATATCGCACGGCCGGTGTCCGTGAATATTGGATCGTGGATAAAACGAAAAACAGGATTATTGTATATAATTTTGAAAAAAATGATATGAACGAATATACATTTTCCGATCTTGTTCCGGCAGGGATTTATGATGATCTGAATATCGATTTTGCAAAAATTGACGAATTGCTGTGAGCGTTGAATGGTTAGTAAATTGGAGTGGGAAGTATAATAAGAAGCACTGTGGGTTGATTACAAGAATTGTTTTAGGCGGTTGATTATGGTATTGATCAGCCGCTTTTCTTTTGAGGAAAATTGTGTCAATATATGGATGATTTTAGATGGGATGTATATACGACACCTATTAGGTGGGGGGTACTATATATGGAAATGTGTGATATGATTGATTTATGGAAATTCAGATGAATTTGCAGGAATAAATTTCACTGCGAAGATTGATAATCTGTAGATGGCAAAATGGATAGGAGCGTGATAAGTGAGAGGGGTGGGAGTGATGAAAAAAGACAAGATGAAATATCTGGCACATATTGATGGTAAACGTGAACAATCAATAAAAGAACATCTGGAGGGGACTGCCGTACTGGCAGCAGAGTTTGCAAGGTCCTTCAGAAAGGAACAGTGGGGTTATTGTGCTGGGATGCTGCATGATATAGGAAAATATTCAGAAGCATTTCAAGAGAGGATACGTGGAAATAATACTAATCAGGTAGATCATTCTACAGCTGGGGCAAAGGTTTGTATGGAAAAAGGTGGTTTCTACTCTCTTCTGGGGTATTGTATTGCCGGTCATCATGCAGGACTTCCCAATACAGGAGCAGGAACGGGACTTGATAAATCAATGATGTATGGAAGATTGAAGAAAAAGGTGGAGGATTATAGTTCTTACCTAGATGAAATCGAGATTCCGGCATTACAGGAGATTCCCTTTGATCCGAATGTAGTGATAAATCCGGATTTCTCATTGAGTGTATTTATTCGTATGCTGTACTCTTGTTTGGTAGATGCGGATTTTTTGGATACTGAGCAGTTCATGCTCAATGGAAAGGTAGGGAGAGATTCAGGAGAATCTTTAGAGGTATTAGAACAGAGACTTTCTGAGTATATAAAAGGATGGCTTGAAAATAAAGATTTGACAACCGTCAACGGTCATCGCAGCGAAATCTTGAGAAATTGTATTCAAAGTGGGGAAGAAGAACCGGGAATATTTCAGTTAACTGTACCGACCGGCGGAGGGAAGACGCTGGCTTCCCTTGCGTTTGCCTTGAAACATGCAGTCCGATATGGGATGGAACGAATTATTTACGTCATTCCATATACGAGTATTATTGAGCAGAATGCATCTGTATTTCGTGAAATTCTGGGGGAACGGAATGTACTGGAAAATTACTATAATATAGATTATGAATCATCGGAAGAATTAAAGCCAATGCAGCTGGCAGCAGAAAATTGGGATAAACCTGTGATTGTGACGACGAATGTACAGTTTTTTGAATCATTATTTTCCAATAAATCATCTAAATGCCGTAAATTGCATCGCATCGCAAATAGTGTAATTATATTTGATGAGGTACAGATGCTTCCAACCGATTACATGCTACCATGTCTGGCACAGATGGAGGAATTGGTTCAGAATTATCATTCTAGTCTGGTTCTTTGCACTGCGACTCAACCTGCCTTGGAAGGATTATTTCAAAAGAAGTGTAACATTCGCGAATTATGTCCGCAAAAGGAAGAACAGTTCGCCTTTTTTAAACGAACAGAGTTTATCTCGATGGGAAAGGTTAGTACGGAGGAGTTGGAAGATCGTTTAATAGAGGAAACACAGGCGCTCTGTATTGTTAATACAAAAGCAAGAGCTCAGTCTTTGTACCAGCGATTAAAAGAAAGAGGAGCAGAACATGTATATCATCTTTCTACTGCTATGTATCCGAAGCATCGAAAAGAAGTGTTAGAGGAAGTTCGGCAGAGATTAAAAGGGAGTGATGAGTGTATTCTGATTGCAACCAGTTTGATAGAGGCTGGAGTGGATGTGGATTTTCGGTCTGTATATCGTCAGCTTGCCGGAATCGATTCAATCGTTCAGGCAGCAGGACGATGTAATCGTGAGGGAAAGCGATCGGTGGAAGATAGTAAGGTGTATATCTTTACATTTTCAGAAAAAGAATATATGCCGGGACAGAGACAACAGATGGATGTTGCCTCTAGCTTGATGGATGAACAAGTGGATTTTTCAGCACCGGAGACGGCGAGAGATTATTTTAAGAAATTGTATTATCTTCGAAGGAATGAGTTAGACAAAAAGAAAATAATGGATGAATTCCAAAGAGGAGTTTATAATTTTTCAACGGCTTCGAAGAAATTTAAATTAATTGATGAGCATACGGTAACAATTTTTATTCCTCAGGAGGAAGATGCAAAACAACTGCTGAAAGAAATACGATATAAGGGATATACAAAATCTCTGATGCGAAAGGCAGGTCAGTATTGCGTTAACGTTTATACAGGAAATTATGATAAATTGGCAGCTTCCGGAATGTTGAGACCAGTATCAGAGGATATAGAAGATTTATATGAACTTTGTTCAGATGACGGGTATACAGAAGAGTATGGACTTCGGTTGGACATAGAGATGGGAATGGGGGTATTTATGTAGTAAGAATAAAGTCCAGCAGGAAGTTAATTCTTGCTGGACTTGTGGTGCATTACTGCAAATGCCAATATTTCAATCCACAGGTTGTTGTATAGTGCACCTGACAGATAAATTATAATATAGAATTACGGATTTGTGTATGATAAAAATGTTTTTGGTGCAACTACTAAAATGAATTTTCATTGGAATTTGAAGTAAATATTGATCTTTGGAATGAAGTGTGGTATAGTTGGTTTTATAAGAAAGGACTGACAATTGCAAAGCTTTATGTTGGTATTATATCAAAATGACACGAGAAATAATATGTTTTTCTGACAAAAGGGGTGGTGGTTTTAATGAGTGTTAAAATTAAAGTCTGGGGTCCGTATGCTCTATTTTCCCGACCTGAAATGAAGGTGGAGCGCTGCAGCTATGATGTGATTACTCCATCTGCAGCAAGAGGAATTTTAGATGCGATCTACTGGCATCCGGGACTGCGTTGGGTGGTAGATAAGATTCATGTTATTAATCCAATACGCTTTACAAGTGTAAGGAGAAATGAAGTAAAGAGCAAAGTTTCGGCCAGTAATGTGCTGCAGGTCTATAACGGTGGTGATAAGCAGTTGTATATCAGTACGAAGGAAGATATTGTCCAGCGTGCATCATTGCTCCTTTGTGATGTTGAGTATATTGTGGAAGCCCATTTTGAAATGACAGAGAAGGCGAATAATACAGATAATCCGGGGAAATTCCAAGATATAATAAAACGCCGGCTCAAAAGAGGGGAGTGCTACCATATGCCATACTTTGGATGCCGAGAATTCCCAGCACAGTTTATGTTGTGGGAAGAGGATGAGATTCATTCTTGCTATGAAGTTGTTCCGGAAAAAGATTTGGGATATATGTTGTATGATATGGATTATACAGATCCAGAACATATACAGCCTATGTTTTTTAGGGCAGTTATGAAGCATGGAACAATCGATTTAGGAGACTGCGAGGTGATAAGGTGATATTGCAGGCGCTTGCAAAGCATTATGAAAATCTGGCAGCAGAGGGAAAGGTATCAAAAGAAGGATGGTGTGAAGCGAAGGTTTCCTATGCAATTGAATTAATGCCAGATGGAAAGGTGAAAGGATTTATCAGTTTAAAAACAGAGGAAGAGCGTGGAAAAAAGAAAGTTTGGGTTTCAACGACTAGAATGGTTCCGCAGATGGTAACACGTTCCTCCGGTGTGTCATCCAATTTTCTTTGCGATAATTCGAAATATATGCTTGGATTCGATAAAGACGGAAGTTCTAAAAGAGTGTTAGAGTGCTTTCAGGCAGCAAAGGAAAAACACCTGGAATTGCTTGAACAGGCAGAAGGAGAGATGGCAGCATCTATCAAAGCATTCTTTGAAACGTGGAATCCGGAAAAAGAGGAAGAGAAGTTAAAGGAATCTGAAATTTGGGAAGCTCTTACAGATGGCGGTAATTTAATATTTTACATGAATGGATGTGAAGCACAAGAGGATGAAGAAATAAAAGAACTGTGGAATAAAAAACAGAATTCATGTGACGGGGAAGAAGGTGGAAATACAGGAATTTGTCTGGTAACCGGTAAGAAAGCAGAGATATCTCGTATACATCGAACCATCAAAGGTGTTCCAGGTGCTCAGTCCAGCGGTGCAGCATTGGTATCATTTAATGCTCCGGCTTTTGAATCTTATGGAAAAGAACAAAGTTATAATGCACCGGTTGGAAAATATGCGGAATTTGCTTATACAACAGCGCTAAATTATTTGTTGTCGCAGAGAAATTATACGTTTCAGCTTGGAGACACAATGGTTGTTTATTGGGCTGAAAATGGACAGAAGGCATATCAGGATGTATTTTCGTTTGCGTTAGTTCCTACAGTAGATAATCGGGAGACGATTCGTGAAATATTTGACTGCATCAAAAAGGATCAGCCGATTAAGGTAGAAGATATAGAGATGGATTCGGAACAGCGTTTTTACATTCTGGGATTGGCACCTAATGCGGCAAGGCTTTCGGTTCGATTCTTTTACCAAGATTCATTTGGAAAGATACTGGAACATATCTCAGAGCATTATGAACGCATGAAAATTGTACAACCGTCTTGGGAAACCAGGGAATATATGAGTATACGTGATATGCTGATGGAAACAGTTAATCAGAATTCTCGAGATAAGAGTCCGATTCCCAATATGGCTGCGATGGTGATGCAGGCTGTATTATCGGGCGGACGTTATCCGGCAAGCTTATACACAGATACATTGATTCGAATTCGGGCAGACCAAGGAGAACGGAAGCTCAGTTGGGGGCGCACGGCAATTTTAAAAGCATATTTGATTAGAAATACAAATTGGAAAGAAGGAGTTAACTACATGGGATTAAATAAGGAAAACAGTGAACAGCCTTATTTATTGGGACGTTTGTTTGCAGTGTTAGAATTTATTCAAAAAGACACAAATCCGGGAATCAAGGCAACGATTCGAGATCGCTATTTTAATTCGGCTTGTGCTACGCCAGCATCCGTATTTCCGATTTTGATTAAGCTTATGAATAGTCATATCAAAAAATTGGAGCGGGATAATCTAGGTGCAAAAATCAGTTATGAAAACCAGCTGACAGAAATTATGGGTAAATTAGATGAGTTTCCGAGAAGATTGACTTTGGAAGAGCAGGGAAAATTTGATTTAGGGTATTATCATCAGGTGCAGGATAAATATACTAAACGGGAGGATAGAAAATGAGAGAAGCGATTAAAAACAGATATGAGTTTGTGATTTTATTTGATGTAGAAAATGGTAATCCAAATGGAGATCCGGATGCTGGAAATATGCCGCGTATTGATCCGGAAAGCGGACTAGGATTGGTAACGGATGTTTGCCTGAAACGAAAAATTCGTAATTATGTGGAAACTGTAAAAGAGGGAGAAGCCGGTTATCAGATTTATATCAGAGAAGATGTGCCTTTAAACAGAAGTGATCGGAAAGCATGCGAAAATCTGGGAATTACAGAAACAGATGATAAAAAGGTAACGGAAGGATTAAAAAAATTAAAAAAGAATGATCCGGATGCAGATTTGAAAATCAGAGATTATATGTGCCAGAATTTCTTTGATATTCGTACTTTTGGTGCTGTAATGACGACTTTTGTAAAGGCATCATTAAATTGTGGTCAGGTAAGGGGACCGGTTCAGATTGGATTTGCAAGAAGTATTGATCCGATTGTAAGCCAGGAAGTCACTATTACACGAGTGGCTATTACAACCGAAAAGGATGCGGAAGATAAAAAGACAGAGATGGGAAGAAAGAGTATTGTTCCATACGGACTTTATCGCGCAGAAGGTTATGTGTCAGCCAATCTGGCAAGAAAAGTAACAGGATTTACAGAAGAGGATCTGGACCTGTTATGGGAAGCTATTATTAACATGTTTGAGCATGATCATTCAGCGGCACGAGGAAAAATGGCTGTACGGGAATTGATTGTATTTAAACACAGCAAGGAACTGGGAGATTGTCCGGCATATAAATTATTTGATGCAGTAGAAGTTTCCAGAAAAGCCGATGTTGTATATCCGAGAAATTATTGTGATTACGATGTTCAGATTCATGGTGAGCAGATCCCGGATAGTGTCGAGGTGAAGAGAATGATAAAATGATCTATGCAGAAGATGATTATTTGATGATATCTGGAATTCAGCACTTTAAGTTTTGCCGAAGGCAGTGGGCGTTAATTCATATTGAACAGCAGTGGGCCGAAAATGAGTATACCGTAATAGGCGAATTGATGCACAAAAAAGTTCATGATCCGTACCTGGCGGAGAAGCGCAAGGATATTCTGATTGTACGGGCGCTTCCTGTGCACTCTAAGATAATGGGAGTGAGTGGGGAATGTGATGTGGTAGAATTCCATAAAAGTGAAGAGGGTGTCAAACTGCATGGACATAGGGGATTATATGCAATTTACCCGGTGGAATATAAAAAAGGAAGGCCAAAATATACAGAAGAAGATATTTTACAGCTTACAGCACAGACGATGTGTCTGGAAGAAATGTTTTCAACACAAATTTATGAAGGTGCCCTTTTTTATGGTGAAACACGTCGTCGCGAAAGAATTCTGATAACGCAGGAACTTCGGACAGAAGTCGAAAATATGTTCAAGGAAATGCATCAATATTATCAAAGGGGATATACTCCTAAGGTAAAATACAGCAAAGTATGTCAATCTTGTTCTTTAAAGGAAATTTGTATTCCTAAATTGAGTCGTTCAGATGAGGTGAAAAAGTATATTTCCCAAAAACTGGCGGAGGATGAACTATGAAAAAATTGTTGAATACCTTATATGTAACATCGGAAAATAGTTATCTGGCATTAGATGGAGAAAATATAGTAATTTATGAAGAACAAGAAGAGCGCGGGAGATTGCCGCTTCATAATTTAGAAGGAATCGTTTCTTTTGGATATAGAGGGACAAGTCCCGCGTTGATGGGCGCTTGTGCAGACAGAAATATCTCTTTATGCTATGTGACTCCGCAGGGGCGTTTTTTAGCGCGCGTAACAGGCAAAGTCAGAGGAAATGTATTGTTGCGTAAACAGCAGTATGAAAGCAGTCAGGATAATGCAATTAGTTTGGAGATCGCTAAAAATTGCATTGTTGGAAAGGTTTATAATGCGCGATGGGTGCTGGAAAGAGCAGTACGTGATCACCCACTTCAGGTTGATGTTGAGAAAATGAAAAATGCATCGCAGCAGCTGAAAAATTCACTGATACAAATACAAAGCAGCGAATCAAAAGAACAGCTTCGTGGCTATGAGGGAGAGGCTGCAAGTGTATATTTTGGTGTATTTGATGAATTGATTTTGCAGCAAAAAAAGGAATTTTTCTTCCATGGGCGGAGTAAAAGACCTCCAATGGATAATGTGAATGCAATGTTGTCCTTTACGTATACCCTTCTGACCAATAATATTGTATCGGCATTGGAATGTGTGGGCCTTGATTCGTGCGTAGGATATTTGCATACGGAGCGTCCGGGAAGAGCTTCTTTGGCATTAGATTTGATTGAAGAATTGCGCCCTGTATTGGCAGATCGTTTTGTTTTGTCACTGATCAATAAAAAGATTATGACTGGTAAAAACTTTACCAAAAAGGAAAACGGAGCAGTTCTGATGGATGATGAGATTCGGAAAAAGTTTTTAACAGAGTGGCAGAAAAAGAAAAAAGAAACCATTACACATCCGTATTTGAATGAAAAAATTGAGTGGGGAATGATTCCATATGTGCAGTCAATGCTTTTAGCAAGATATCTGCGTGGTGATCTGGATTCATATCCGGTTTTTTTGTGGAAATGAGGTGTGGAACATGTTAGTATTAATTACGTACGATGTTAATACAGAAACAGCGGCAGGCCGTACTCGTCTTAGAAAAGTGGCAAAGCAATGTATGAATTATGGCAGAAGAGTACAAAATTCGGTATTCGAATGTATAGTAGATAACGCACAGTGTGTGATGCTTAGATCACTTCTTACAGACATTATCGACGTTAATGTGGACAGTCTTCGGTTCTACTATCTGGGAAATAAGTATCAGACGAAAGTTGAGCATGTAGGCGTGGACAAAGGAATAGCGGCGGATGATGTTCTTATCTTGTAACAAGTCTGTGCGAACCTAAAGCAGACATAAAAAGCCTGATAGGTTCGCACCTGAAAAAGTAAACAAAAACAAATAAAATGATTAATTGCTAGATGGTATATACATTAATTTGAAGTGCCAGATGGATGATCTATACAAGGAATACTTTGGATCAGATGTAAAAATTGGTAATTAATGCAGTCGCCTCCCTCGCGGAGGCGTGGATTGAAATAAATCCCCGGATCTCTTCCGGAGTCTTTCCGGTGTCGCCTCCCTCGCGGAGGCGTGGATTGAAATAGAATTGCATAGCCGAATTCGCCGCCGCGCCACGAAAGTCGCCTCCCTCGCGGAGGCGTGGATTGAAAGTCGCCTCCCTCGCGGAGGCGTGGAATTGAAATATTGCCATTCGCAGTAATA
>NZ_QUGD01000009.1:0-96563 GCF_003478795.1 Clostridium sp. AF21-20LB
CACGGAGCAGAACTGCAACATGATTGACGGCGTACCCAACAACACGCCCATCCAACCCACGCCCCCGGAGCTGGACGCAAAACCGCTGGATAAGGTAAAGGAACCCAAAAAGCGCCGGAAAGGCCGGGAGCTGGAACGATGATGGAGAACCGCAAGCGGAATGTCCATCTGCACGTCATGGTAACGCCGGACGAGCTGGCAGCCATCCATGAACGGATGGCCGAGGCGGGCATTTCCAACGCCGGGGCCTATGTACGGAAAATGGCTCTGAACGGGTATATCCTGCACATCGACCTTGCGCCCGTAAAAGAATTGATCTCTCTGCAACGGCGCTGTTCCAACAATCTCAATCAGGTCGCCGTACACGCACACACCTATGGCGTGTACCCGGAGGAAATCGACGGATTGAAGCGGGACTATGAAAAGCTGTGGGGCGAGGTGTCAAAAGTGCTGCGGGAGCTTTCCGAGCTGGTGGCAAAGTAAGACGAGGGCGGCAGGCTTCCGTTGTGGGGCTTGCCGCCCTGCTCTTTTTTTACCACTTCGGGCCAGCATGACCCGAAGCCCGTCATAAAAAATTCAGATTTTCAAGATTGTAGAACCAGCTCTATAATGATATAATAATTCAAGAAGGGAGGCTGATACCATGCTGAAAATGGTTATTCGCATGAATGATGATAAAATCACAGCCGAAAATAAGTACCGGCTGGATGGCATTTACAACACAATCAATCATACATTCCAAACCGTGGGCCTTCCCCGTATGGAGGATGGTTCCGGCGCTTTGGTATTCCGTGACTGCGGCAGAGCGAGGGATTTTAGTCTGTTCGGCCGGATCGTCAATACCTTGAAGCGGCAGACATGGTTCATGGATAATGTTTCTGTGTGGCGTCTTTGTGACAGTGACGATTCTGACAGTCCAGATGATTTCAATGAAGAAGATCTGTTGACCCACTATCAGGAAAAAACAGCAATGAGGGCTTGAGTTTTGGAGAGAAAATATTTCAAAGCCTTAAATTTTGATCTGGACACCCATCAATTAAAAGAGCATTACCCCGGAGCCAATTACCGGCAGGCGTATGACGACTTGCGCCGGTTCTTCAAACGGCATCGTTTTTCTCACCGTCAAGGCTCCGGCTACATATCGGATGATAAGCTGGCAACTGCTGATATATACGACTTGATGGATGAATTAAGCAGACAGTTTCCGTGGATTGGAATATGCGTGAATAAAATTGATGTGACCAACGTGGGACGGCAGCACGATTTGACAGAGCTCTTGAAACCAGCAGAGGATATTGTTATCGACACTTCGCTGCTGACAGTTCCCGATTGCCCGCAGCAGGAAACAGAATAGCAGAAATTTGGCAGGACATGAATGTGTCCTGCTTTTTCTGTTTTCGGGCCATCATGGCCCGAAGGTTTGGGACAGGATTCACTAATCTTTCGCAACATTTATGTCCCCGGGCAGGCATGATAAAATAGAGGTAGGAAGGATAGATAAAGGAGGTTTTGGAGATGAAGATACTGCTGAAAATATTGGTTGCTCCCTTTGCTTTAGCGTTGTCCCTTCTGGCGGCTCTGCTGGTATTCCTGTTTGATATTTGTGCCGTCCTGCTGACGATTGCCTCTGTGATTCTGGTGGTGCTGGGTGTCGCTCTCTTTTTCACGCCGACGCCCATAGGCGGGATTGTATTTCTGTTTCTCGCTTTCCTTCTTTCGCCGTATGGACTGCAAGCGGCGGCGGGCTCCCTTCTTTGGGCGCTGGACGGAGGCAAATCCGCTCTGTACCGGTTTCTGGCAAGTTAAACAGCCTCGGGCCATGTTGGCCCGAAGTCGGGGCGGTCTGGATGGGCCGCCCTTTTCTCATGGAAAGGAGGGATGATTTCTGGCTACCACAACTTTGTTGCAGCGCCATGCGGGCGAAGGCGAAACGATTGCCGAGGCAATCCGGGATTGTCTGGACTATGGCAAGGACCCGGAGAAAACAGAAAGAGGAAAGTATATCTCCGCTTATGAATGTGATCCGGCCACCGTGGCGGACGAGTTCCTTTTGGCAAAAGCCAGCTATGCCGCTATGACGGGCCGGGAACAGAAAAAAGAAAATGATGTGCTGTGCTATCAGATACGACAATCCTTCTATCCGGGCGAGATCACCCCGAAGGAGGCGAACCGTATCGGCTATGAGCTGGCTATGCGCTGGACAAAGGGGCGGCACGCTTTTATCGTTACCACGCACACCGATAAGCAGCACATCCATTGTCACATTTATTACAACTCCACCACCCTTGACTGCACCCGGAAATTCCGAAACTTTTGGGGCTCCAGCTTCGCCCTCCGGCGGCTCTCTGACAGGCTGTGCCTTGAAAACGGGCTGTCCATTGTAGAGAACCCGAAGCCCCGGAGCAAGGGCAAGTATCGGAATTATGGAGAATGGCAGAAAGAACGAAAAGGGCCGCTTTCCTATCAGGACAGACTGCGCCTTGCCATTGATACTGCGCTGGCGGAACGCCCCGCTGATCTGGACGAATTTCTCAATCTGATGAAGCGGGCCGGATATGAGGTCAAGACGGTTCGGGGCGGCGGTATCAGTTTCCGGCTGACCGGGCAGGGACAGGAACGCTTTACCCGTCTGCGGGCTTCCACGCTGGGAGACGGCTACGACTTGCAAGATGTTCTGTCTGCCATTGAGGGCAAAGAAAAACGCCCCGGGCGCTCGGAACGGAAAATCAGTCTGGCGGTGGATATTCAAGCAAAGCTGGCTGCCGGTAAGGGGCCTGGATATGAACGCTGGGCGAAGGTATTTAACATTAAGCAGATGGCCGCCGCTCTTGCCTATATACAGGACAATAACCTGACCGATTATGAGCAGTTGGCGCAGAAAGCCACCGAGGCGGCAGACCGTTTCCATGCTATTTCCGAGCAGGTCAAGCAGACGGAACAGGCTATGAAAACCAATGCCGGGCTAAAGGCTGCAACGGTTCAGTATGCCAAAACCCGCCCAGTCTTTGAGCAGTATAAGGCGACGAAGTACAGCAGGAAATTCCTTGCGGAGCATGAGGCCGACCTTGAACTGTACCGGGTTGCACAAGCGGAAATGCGCTCTCTGCTGGGCGGGGCAAAGCTCCCCAAAATGGATGTGCTGAAGGAAGAAGGCCGTAAGCTCACAGCAAAGAAAAAACAGCTCTATGGAGAATACCAGAAGGCACGACGGGATATGCAGGAGATCGTCACAATCAAGGCGAACATTGACACTCTGATGGGCTACACCGATCCGGGAAGAAATCAGGAAAAGGAGCGTTAAGGTTATGAAAATAAGGAGCAAAGCGACGCTGACACTTCGGGCCATGTTGGCCCGAAGATACGGGTTTGGGGCGAGCCCCAACAAGCCGCCTTTGTGCCACTTGTGGCCACAGAGGCATTGCTTGCCACTTAGCGGCAGCCCCGAAAATAGCGCAAAAAAACAGAGGCCCTTATTCTGGAACCTCCGTTTCTCTGGCTTTCTTAATGCCCTCGGCTGTGGCTTCTATTACGACAAGCTCTTTTTCATTCATGGAGTTTAGAAGCACATCAATGTGCTTTCTGCAAGAGCTTGACCTTGCCCCTCCGTCCGCATGAATAAACTGGTCAACTGAAACGTCAAACATGGTAATGAGTTTAACAAAAAGGTCAAAGCTGGGATACTGACCCTTGTTCTCAATATTCATAATGGTACGGGAGTCACGGTCTACTAATTCCGCAACATAGGCTTGTGTCCAGCCCTTTTCTTCTCTGGCTTTTTTCAGCGCCAGCCCGAGCCCATGAAAGTCAAACCTTCTTTCATTTTGGTTCATTTTCATATCACCCTATATCATTGTACATTTCGGGTTGGATTATGAGAATGTAATGAAACTTTATGTAAGGTAGTATTTCATTTCACTATTCACTTGTAAAATCTTGATGTAAAAGCCAACAGGCTATATAATTTATGAAGAAATAATTTTTTCAAAAATTCGTCCGCTGTAACATTTCACGGACATTTGCCTGTTATACTATCTGCAAAAAGCAAAGGAAGTGAGGATATGAAGCAGATTTTAATTGTCGAGGACGACAGTTTTTTGAATAAGATGTTGGCCTATAACCTGACCGCAGACGGCTACGGCGTGACCGCCGCCCTAAATGCCAGAACCGCAGCCGACGCCATCCGCCAGCGGAAATTTGATTTAGTGCTGCTGGACATTAACCTGCCAGATGGGAACGGTTTTGAGCTGTGCAAGCAGATAAAGCCCCAGCACCCGGACACTATCGTAATTTTCCTGACCGCCAACGATCAGGAGAGCGACCATATACGGGGCTATGAGGTGGGCGCGGTGGACTACATCACAAAGCCCTTTGTGATCAGGGCCTTGCAGCGAAAAATCAAAGCCATGTTCGCCATGCTGGAACACCACAAACCGGCCAAGGATATTTACGACGACGGGCGGCTGTTTCTGGACTTTTCGGAGCAGACGGCTTCCTTAAACGGCAAGCCCCTGACCCTATCCCCAATGGAGTACAAAATGCTGAACCTGTTCCGTAAAAATCCCCGGCAAGTGCTGACCCGTGGGCAGCTTTTGGAAAAGCTGTGGGATATAGACGAGAGGTTTGTAGACGAACACACCCTGACAACCTCCATCAGCCGGATTCGCAGCAAGATTGAATCCGACGGCGGCGCGCCCTACATTAAGACCGTTTACGGCATGGGCTATCAATGGACGGGAGGCGAGGCAAAATGAAGTTTCAAAACCTCTCGGTAAAGCGGCTGTTTGGCCGAGTGGCAATGGGGCTTGTCCTCTCCATGTCCGGGATCACCATAGCCCTGTTTCTTGTGACAAAACAGACGGCGGTGCTGCTGACGGGCGGGGCGCTGCTGCTGTGCGCCCTTGTGGGAATTTTTGTACTGACGCAGGCGTTTGGAAAGCGGCTGTCGCAGTTTACCGCTGACCTGTGCCAGACCTTAGACCACATGATCGCCGGGAATGAAGCGCCCCAGCGGCCAGAGGACAGCGAAACCCAGCTTGCCAGAATCGGACACCGGCTGGCAAGGCTTTACCAGATCATGCAGGAGAACCGCCGCCGGGTGGACGAGGAACGGCAGGAGTTACAGACCCTTGTATCGGATATTTCCCATCAGGTGAAAACGCCGGTAAGCAATCTGAAAATGGCGACGGACACCCTGCTGGAAAAGCCCATGACCGAGGCGGAGCGCATCGACTTTATCCGGGGAATCCGCAGCCAGACGGATAAGCTGGACTTTCTCTTTCAGGCCCTTGTGAAAACCTCACGGCTGGAAACGGGCGTGATCCAGTTGGATAAGAAACCGGGTCGCCTCTTTGATACCGTGGCGCAGGCCATGAGTGGGATTGTGTATGCAGCGGAGAAAAAGGAAATCGCTGTGTCCGTGGACTGCCCGGAGGATTTGACCGTTTTCCATGACAGCAAGTGGACATCCGAAGCCCTCTTTAACCTGCTGGACAATGCAGTGAAGTACACCCCGGCAGGCGGGAAAATCGCCGTGTCAGTGGTGCTGTGGGAAATGTATGTGGAGGTCAAAGTGACCGACACCGGCAAGGGCATTTCCGAAAGCAATCAGGCTGCCATCTTCCGGCGCTTCTATCGTGAGGAAGAAGTACACGAACAGCAGGGCGTGGGCATTGGCCTGTATCTGGCCCGCGAGATCGTAACGCGGCAAGGCGGCTATATCAAAGTGGTTTCGGAGCCGGGCAAGGGTTCAGAATTTTCCATTATGCTGCCGACAAAATAAAACGCGGCGGACGGCCATTTCCGGCTGCCCGCCGTAAATTTTTTTGAAATGTCCGAGCGTTGTAACATTTCACCTCGATTTTCAATGAAATTTTTTGGCCGCTGTAACATTTCGCGGACATTTAGGTTTTACAATACCCTTATCAAATATGGAGGTGATACAACTATGACATGGCCTTTTGAAAATGACACCAGCGCCATTACAAAGAAGCTGGCGCAAAGAAGCTTCAAAGCCAACAAATTACGAAATATTGTTGCTGTAATAGCAATCGTTTTAACATCAATGCTTTTTACTTCTGTAACGACTTTATGTGTTGGAGCGATCCAGTCTATACAGACAACTATTTTGCAAATTAGGGGAACCAGCCCATCCACTGGTACATCTGTAAATTGGATTGCCATAATAGCAGCCCTGTTTTTTATTATGATTTTTGTAATAACGGGCTATTTGCTCATTCGCAATATTTTTGAGATTTCTGTTGTTCAAGAAATAAAGAAATATGGCTTATTAAGAACAATCGGAACAACGGAGAAGCAAATCAAGCGAATTGTTTATAAGCAAGCATTTTGGCTGTCTATAATTGGTATATCTATTGGGTTGATTTTAGGATATATAGTAGGAATACTTATGCTTCCGTGGATTCTTAATTTTATGAAAGGCGAGTATCACAATCTTTCTGTGAACTTGAGTTTTAATCCTATTATTTTTGTCGTTGCCGGGATATTTAGTGCGATTACTGTTTGGGTGAGCATAAAGAAACCATTCAAAATTGCAGCTACGATTTCGCCCATTGAGGCAACCAGATACTATGAAAAAGACAATTATCATAGTGCCAACAAGAATCGTCTTTCGTTTAAGAATAGAATAATAGAAATGGCATGGAGAAATTTAAGAAGAAATTCAAAGCGTACCATATTTATCGTCTTATCCATGATACTCTGCATTATTCTCCTAAACAGTGCAATCGCAATCGGAAATAGTGTTGATGTTAAAAAATATGTATCTTCTGTTACCTCATTTGATTTTGTTGTGGCAAGCCCAAACACATTTTCTAATGTGCAAGGTTTTCGATTTAAAGATGATTCTGTTAGTAATGAAATCATATCTGATATTGAAAATAATATTCCTGTGCTGAACGGAAGTCGAATTTATAAAAACACTTTGGATGATGTCAGTGTTACTTATGATTATGGTAGTTTGGTCACGGAAGTATTAGACGAATACACAGAAGATAATCACCTTATACGAAGTGGTATGGTTGATGGCAGAACTTATCCAGTAAAACTCGGTGTTGATTATCGACCTCTTTGCAATATTTACGGGGTAGAAAAATCAATACTTCCTAAATTGAATTTCATTGAGGGAGAAACAGATATACAGCAACTAACCTCATATTTGGAAAGTGGAAACTATGTTATAGAAATTTCAGCGATCAACCCAAATGAATCTCCTGAATTTCTTTGTCCGCTCAATCAGGAAGTTACCATTTACAAAGATGGATTGCCTTATAAAACGGTTTCGGTAATTGCGCGTGCAGTGGTTGATTTTTCATTGGTAGAATCTCCGGGTAAGAATGTTGGCTACACTGATGTTGGCGGCGATTGTCCTATTTTCTATATGAGTAATGAGATGTTTGTGGAATTGTATAACAATCCAGCCATAATGAGTTATGTGTTTGATGTGGAAAAAGAACACTTTTTGCCAGCGACCGAGTACATCAATTCTTTGCCTACCGTTGAATACGCATCGTCTGAAACATTGGCACAAACTATGAATGGATAAAACAAACTATTTTTATCATAGGTGGCCTTATTGGGTTTCTATTAGGAAGTATCGGGCTTGTGAATTTTTCCAACATCATTATAACGGGCATTATAAACCGGCAACGGGAATTTGCTACATTAGAGAGCATCGGAATGACGAAAAAACAAATTAACAAATTGACCGTATTGGAGGGATTGTTTTACGCATTTCTGATTTGTGTAATGGGTTTACCTCTCTCTCTTATTGTTGCAAATACAATTCTTCCTACTTTCTTTAATCAACCTGACTTATGGCTGTTTACAATACAGCCTACGATTTTCCCGTTGATATTAGAGGGAATTGTTATTTGCGTTGTGGCGATTATAGTTCCTCATGTTTCGTTTCGCTATTTTAGAAAAACAAGTATTGTAGCTCGATTAAGGGTAGTTGAATAATAATTTTGAAATGTCCGAGCGTTGTAACATTTCACCCCGATTTTCGATGAAATTTTTTGGCCGCTGTAACATTTCGCAGACATTTGGGTTTTACAATGACCTTATCAACAAAAGTGAGGAGGCGTTGCAATGGAACTGACCCCGACCATGATTTTGAATCTGGCGCTGCTGATCGTCCCGCCCGTTGCCCTTGTGCTGGCGTTCTGGCAAAGGCTGGCCCAGCACATCCGCTGGACGGTTGCCTTGACTGCCCTCTGCGATGTTCTCCTGTTTTGGGATGAACTGTTCTACTATGAGAGCTTCGGACTGTTCGCTGTGCTGATTCTGGTACAGTTGGCGGCCACCGGCGCAGCAGCGTTCCGCATTTACAACAAACAAAGAAAGGATTGAATTTTATGAGAATTTTACAGACTATCGACCTGAAAAAGTATTACGGTACAGAGCCGAATATCACCCGCGCCCTTGACGGCGTGAACTTCTCTGTAAATGACGGCGAATTTGTGGCCGTTGTGGGAACCTCCGGCAGCGGCAAGTCCACCCTGCTTCACATGATGGGCGGGCTGGACACCCCTACTTCCGGCAATGTGATTGTCCGGGACAAAGAACTGTCGAAAATGAACGACGAACAGCTTACCATCTTCCGCCGCCGCAACATCGGCTTTATCTTCCAGAACTATAACCTTGTTCCTATCCTGAATGTGTATGAGAACATCGTCCTGCCGGTGGAGCTGGACGGGGACACGGTGGATCAGAAGTTTTTGGACGAGATCGTTCACCTGCTGGGGCTGGAAGATAAACTGAAAAATATGCCGAACAATCTTTCCGGCGGCCAGCAGCAGCGTGTGGCTATCGCCCGCGCCTTGATTACCAAACCGGCTATTGTTCTGGCCGACGAGCCAACCGGCAACCTTGATAGCAAGACCAGCGCCGAGGTGCTGGGGCTTATCAAGCGCACCAGTGCAGAGTTCCGGCAAACTGTTGTGATGATTACCCACAACAACGACATTGCCCGCCTTGCAGATCGGATTGTCCGCATTGAGGACGGCAAGATTGTGGAGTAAGGAGGTGGCAGGCTATGACATGGCCTTTTGAGAATGATACCAGCGCCATTACAAAGAAGCTGGCAAAGAAAAGTTTGCAAAGCGAGAAGCGCCGGAATCTGATGGTGGTGATTGCCGTTGCACTGGCGGCGTTTCTAATCTGCTTTACGGGAATTGTGTCTACCTCCCTGACACAAATGCAGCGCAATCAGGTTGTCGATACTTATGAGGCGGTCTGGCTGGGCGTGGAGGAAAACGACATTGAAACCCTGAAAGGACTGCCGGAGTTTGAGCGTGTAGGCGGCTACTATATGCTCGGTGAGGAACTTTCAGAACAGGGCTATCATGCGTCCTATGTGTATTGTGACACACAAATGATGGAGATTACCAAGGCGCAGATGGAGTTATTAGAGGGCCGGGTTCCTGAAAAAGCAAATGAAATTGTCGTAAGCAAATACTTTCTTTCCACCTATGGAAACAATGCCAAGATCGGGGACACTGTGACCTTAGACACCGAGAGTTTTCATGGTGATTATGTCGTTACCGGCATTATGAACAGTGTAAATGAAAAGGAAGCGAATACCTGCGCGATCATTCTTTCCAAAGCTGCCCTAACAGAATGGAATGGGTTTGACCCGGCTGGCTATCGCGCCTATGCCCATTTCAAAAACAGCGATCAGTTGGGTGAGGAACTGATGACCTCTTATTGCAGGGAGATTGCAGAGGAATATCAGCTTCCTATGCCCAAAATGAACAGTAAGTATTTTGCCTATGCTTCTAAATCCTTTGATTTTGCACTGATGGCAGGTGTGATTGCCCTTGTTCTGATTGGCGGCTATATTGTGATCCAGAGTATCTTCCGTATCTCCATCAATGACAAAATCCAAAGCTACGGGCAGCTTCGGACGATTGGTGCGACACCAAAGCAAATCAAGCGGATTGTAAAGAACGAGGGACGCAAACTCGGCAGTATCGGGATTCTGATTGGCACAGTGCTGGGCGTATGCGGCGGTTTCCCCCTGTTTTCCAAGGGTTTTAACGCTGTTTCCTATGTGGCAACGGTTATTTTAACGCTTATAAGCAGTTGGATCATGGTATCTGTTTCCATCCGTAAGCCGGTGAAAATTGCGGCAGGGATTTCCCCCATTGAAGCCGTCCATTTTACCCCGGCGCAAAAGGACATCCGCAGCCGGAAAAAGAATATCAAGCTCAATCCTGTTTCAATGGGAATTGCAAATTTTAGGCGTGACCGAAAAAAGACCGTTGCTATTGTAGCCTCATTGAGTTTGGGCGGAATTATCCTGCTTGTGGTATCCTCCATTGTTTTGCTGCGCTCACCAGAGGCGCTTGCAAGACAGTTTTTCCCAGACGGCGACTATAAAATTTATTTGGATTCTGAAATGACAGAAGAAAAGGTTATGGCAGCGGGAAATCCATTGAATGAGGAATTAAAGCAGGAAATCTTATCTATTGATGGCGTTACAGATATAATTCCAAGCAGGCAATCTCTCCATGCAACTTATAAAACAGAGATTCATCAAGCTGGTGGTATGTGCGATATGCTGACCGACCAGAATTATGCGGTAGTTGAAGCGGCTCTGACAGAGGGAACCATGCCAACAGATTCCCGTAGTATTGTAATTGACTATAATGTGCTAAAGCAGAATGAGGATATGGGTGTTGGTTCAACGGTTGAGATTTCTTTGGGAGAAGAACAGCCATCCGTTTCTGTTACCATATCGGGGTTATACGCTCCTGCAAAGGTATATTCAGGACATGGCAGGATGCACTTAGATGGGGCAACTCTTTTTGCACCAGAAGCGTTGTTCCACGAACTGCACCCGGAAATCACCTCTTTTGACTATTCATGGAGCATTGTAAATGACCCTAAAAAAACGGACTATGTGGGAGCTGAATTGAAAAATATTGTTGCCAGCCATAGTAATATTGCCTTAGATGAAATCAATACAGTGATTGAATATGAAGAAATGACAAATTCTTTTGCGTTTGGCAGTATGGAGGTACTGTCATGGCTGGTATTTCTCTTTGGCGTTATCAACCTGATTAACACGACACTCTCTAACCAGATCGCCCGAAAGCAGGAAAACAGTATTCTGCGTTCTATCGGCCTAACACAAAAACAGCTATGTAAAATGAACATCTGTGAGGGGCTGTGCTATGCGCTCTTTGCAACATTGGCAACGCTGATCGTTGGGCTTCCGGCTTCCATCTTTGCTTGCAGAAAAATGAGTGTAGGTGCTTTTGCCGGAAATGTAGTGCCTTATCAATTCCCGGTTTTGGAAATGGGGCTGTTCATTCTGGTATTGTTCGGAATGGAGCTAATCTTGTCTGTATGGACAATCCGCAGACAGAAAAAACAATCTCTGATTGAACAAATGCGGGCAATGGAATAACCGTATGGGATCGGCGGGGCGGCGTCTGCTGCCCCGCTTTTTTCGTCATTTCTCAAAGAAATTTTTGAAATGTCCGAGCTTTGTAACAATTCAGCCTGTTTTTCTGTCGAAATCAAAGACGCCTCGGACATTTGTGTAACATTTGTAGTTTATGCTTGTGGTAAATCAATTAAGAAACATCTGCCCCCACAGCGGGGAAAAGAAAAAAACCGCTGACGGGCAGAGGATTTCGTGTGCTTTCCTATATCACTGACGATACGGCGGTTTTGAGAAATCAGAGCCGCCGTTTCTTTTCGCCCCCCTAAACCAACGACGACCTAACACCGTGTAAATCCACGGCGGCATATAGGAGGATTGCCGCCGTGTCTATCTTTGCCTTTTTTCACAGTGCCCATGACCTACATCAGTTAAAAAAAGCATAGCCCCGCCTCCGGGTTATTCCGGCTATGTATGCGAAATTTGTTGGAACCTTAACTATTATGTCATTTCATGCGTCCGTGTGGCTTCATGCCGCTCGGGCGCTTTTGCGTTCTTATGGGGCGGCTTCGGGTCATGTTGGCCCGAAGCCATTCCCCGGTGCCGCTCCCCGCCGCCTTCGTTTCGGTCACTCGTCAACCAACAACCGAAACGGAGGTCAATATGGCTATTATCAATTTGCGGGACTATTACCCATTCTATACATCGGATTGCTTCATGGAAGTATCGGAAGAAGTTGCAGAAATGTTCAAAGAGTTTGATCGTAAAGAGGCTGCCTACCGGCTGCGTACATACCGCCACAAAGCCTACTATTCCCTTGATCGGGATGACGGGCTGGAGCATGAAGCTGTCTTTGTCGCCTTATCTCCCCATGAACTGTATGAGCGGAAAGTGACCATGCAGGAGCTTCATGCGGCGATTGCCAGTCTGCCGAACAAACAGGCAAAACGGATTTACGCTCATTTCATTCTCGGCATGACCAAACAGGATATTGCCCGGGCAGAGGGCGTCCATGAAAAAGTGGTTCGTGTCGCAATCGAGCGAGGTCTGCGGCACTTAGAAAAAATTTTGAAAAATTCTTTGTAAGGCGTACCGATTTAGGCCGGAAAATGAAATGGCTTATGAGAGGCAAAACACTTCGGGTCACAATGGCCCGAGGTTCAGACAAGCCTCATGCAGATTGAAAATTGAATAAAAAGACACCCGGATACGAAGGGAAACGCGCTGTGTGACAGACCCGCCATGACCTCGGATTTCAGAGAATACAGTCTTTGTAAAACTGAGCAAGCGAACAGGTCCATGCCATAGGTGGGGAAAGGCTGGCTCCACCGGAACAGGCGCAGAACCCGGATACTTGCGTTTAGTCACAGTCCGAGCGTTGAAGCGGCCTTGCAAGCCGTGAGCCGTCGCAGGCAATGAGAACGCCTTGCCATCAGAATGGGGAGAGTTGAAATACTATGGGGCATGAAGCCTATGCCCGTCCGGTGTGTCTGAAATGAAGTGAAAACCTATGGGGAGCCCCCGGCAATGCTGTCTGATGATAGGCCAACCAATCCGGCGTGGCTCCCCATCTTTTCAAAAAAAGGAGCACTTTATGGGAAATGCGTTTGGAATGATCCCCGGCTTGGAACCGGACGAATGGAGCAATGACGCCTGCCGTGGTTATGTCATTATGGCAATGGAGGACTGCGGATTTTCAAAGAAGGATATACGGCGTGTTGTGGGGCAGCTTTATGAAGTATTTGACCTCAACAGCGTGGAGGACGCCAAAGAAAAGTACCATTCCAGTCCTTACTGACCTCGGGTCACATCGACCGAAGTGGAGAAAGCTCAAAGGGCGACACCTGCTGGGTGCCGTCTTTTGACATTTCCCCACGGGACAAGTGGGAAAGGCAGGCATATACACGCACTTTCGCAAAGGAGGTTTTCAATGACGCAAGCTGTCACTTATGAACGAGAAACAAAGTCTGTCGCATTTCAAGGGAAGATCATTGTGCTGGAAAGCCTCACGCCGGTACTTCCCCCGAAGGAGAAAGCACAGCGCAAAAAAGAAATTGAGCGTTGTCTTTATGAGGTGTTCCGCAAATATGGAGACAGATTTCCCTAATCATTCGCAACATTGTTGTCCGGGGCTGCTGATGGTATAATATAGTTGTAAGGTTGGTAGCTCCATTCCAACAAGGAAAGGAGCCCAATATGGAATTTATCAGAGAAGATTGTATTTACGCAAGACAGTCAGTAGACCGCAAGGACAGTATCAGCATTGAAAGTCAGATTGACTTTTGCAAGTATGAATTGAAAGGTGGGAGTTGCCGGGTATTCAAGGACAAAGGCTATTCCGGTAAAAATACGGACAGGCCGGAGTTTCAAAAGCTGTTGGGCGAGATCCGCAAGGGAAAGGTCAGACGGGTCATCGTGTATAAACTGGACCGTATAAGCCGCTCTATTCTGGACTTTGCAACGATGATGGAGCTGTTTCAAGAGTACGATGTGGAGTTTGTATCCTCCACGGAAAAGTTTGATACTTCGACCCCGATGGGCCGGGCTATGCTGAATATCTGCATTGTATTCGCCCAGCTTGAACGTGAGACAATTCAGAAGCGTGTCACAGACGCCTACTATTCCCGGTGCCTTAAAGGCTTCCACATGAGCGGGCAGGCACCATACGGTTATCAGTTAGAGCCTACTGTGGTAGAGGGTATCCGCACAAAGAAAATGGTTGCCGACCCCGTAGCCGCCGACCATGTTCGGCTGATGTTTGAAATGTACGCTGAACCGGAAACCTCCTTCGGAGATATTACCCGATACTTCGAGGAACATGACATAAAAATTTATGGCAAATCCATGTTCCGTACATTTCTTTCCCAGCTTTTAAGAAACCCCGTTTACGCACAGGCCGATTTGGAGCTGTACGAATTTTTCAAGAATCAGGGTGCAGCGATTGTCAATGACGCTTCTGACTTTGCCGGAACAAACGGCTGCTATCTCTATCAGGGGCGGGATGTGAAGGAGGACAAGGACAGGTACTTAAAAGACCAGATACTTGTTATCGCTCCCCATGAAGCACTCATTTCCTCTGACACATGGCTGAAATGCCGGAAAAAACTTATGGCAAATACCACCTTCCAGCAGGGACGGAAACCGAAAAATACTTGGCTGGCCGGAAAAATCAAATGCGGGCATTGTGGGTATGCTCTGAAAGCCACCCATGTACCAAACAGCACCGGCTATTTCCGCTGTACCAAACGGACGGAAAACAAAGGCTGTCCGGGCTGCGGGAAAATCCGCAAAGAAGAATTTGAGCAATTCATTTTCTCGGCCATGCAGGAGAAGTTCAAAGACTTTCAGATACTCCACGGCAGGGAGGAAAAAGTCAATCCGAAGCTGACCGCCTATCAAGTGGAGCTGGCACAGGTGGAGGCAGAAATTGAAAAGCTGCTGGATACGCTGACCGGAGCCAATGCGACCTTGCTTGCCTACGCCAACAAAAAAATTGAAGAACTGGACACCAGACGCCAGACCATTTCAAAGACAATCGCCGAATTGAGCGTTGAAACCATATCTCCCCAGCAGATAAAGAAGTTGTCCTATTATCTCGACAACTGGGACAGCATAGATTTTGACGACAAAAGAAAAGCCGCCGATGGTTTGATCTCTACGATCAAGGCCACCAGCGACCGTGTTCAGATAGAGTGGAAAATCTGACATTTCCGCTCTATCGCCCCTCATTTCTATTTTATCTTGTTTGTACCCCTTGTACACCGATGTTTGAATTAGATTATAAAATATTGCATTTAAAAATATGGAGAATAATCAACATACATGATACAATAATATAAATTTCAAGAGGATTTACATGAAAAAACGATTAGTATAACAAAATCCTTTTGCAATAGTTTGAGTTTGATATTCTATTTAAGTGTACATTACGAAGAAGGAGAAGATAAAAATGGGATTATCAGAAATGACAAATTTTATAATAATTGTTTTGCTTTTGGTAATTATTATATTACAAATTATAGGACATAAAAAAACTGACATTAGCGAAATAATATTCGTGCTGAAACGTACTGCTGAAGAACAGCGTAAAGAAGTGCAACAGCAAATTTCAAATGGGGCAACAGAACAGTTCGAACGTTTTGGAGTTATTCAGCAAAGCATTCAAGGAACGCTGTCTGAGAATCGAAAGGAGGTTAATAGACAACTTAAGGAATTCGAACAACAGATGGAAAGTAAATTGGAAACTATTCAAAATGTTGGAATGAAAAGTAACGAACAGATTGGAAGAAATGTAACAACTGCTTTGCAAGATAACCGTAAAGAGCAGAATGATCAGCTTCATGAGTTCGGTGAGCAAGTAAATAACCGCCTTTTATTTATACAACGTGCGAATGCTGATAACATTGAGAAGATTAATACTACGCTCGAAAATAAAGTAAAGGAATTGCAGGAGAGCAATGAAAAAAGATTGGAGCAAATGCAAGGTGTGGTAGATGAAAAGTTACAGAAAACACTTGAAACTCGCCTTTCTCAGTCCTTTGAGTTAGTAAGCAAACAACTTGAAAGCGTAGGTCAAGGATTGGGGGAGATGAGGGCTCTTGCTGCGGATGCTAAGTCGTTGAAAAATGCGCTTATAAATGTGAAGGAACGTGGTACATATGGAGAAATTCGCTTGGAAAAATTGCTTTCTGATATTTTAGCGCCAAATCAATATGAAACAAATGTGGAAATTGCAAGCGGAAAACGAGTAGAGTTTGCTATAAAACTTCCTGGAAATGGAGATAGCCACTGTTCTTACCAATCGATAGTAAATTTCCTATTGAAGATTATAATAGGCTACTTGATGCAGAGGATAAAACTTCGATAGATGAAGCAAGACGTTCGCTTACAGCCAAAATTCGAATTTTTGCTAAAGATATTCATGATAAATATATTGTACCACCAAAAACTACAGATTTTGCACTTATGTTTTTGCCGACAGAAGGGTTATATGCAGAAGTAGTCCAGAATGTAGCATTATTTGAAGAATTGCGTGATAAATATAAAATCACACCAGTAGGTGCAACAACGCTTTCTGCATTTCTTGCGTCTTTGCAAATGGGCTTTAAGACACTTGCGATTGAGCAACGTTCACAGGAAGTATGGGATACTCTTCGCGCTGTAAAATCTGAATTTCAAAAATTTGGCGATATGCTTGATAAAGCTCAAAAACAGCTTCAGACGGCTGATAAAACACTTACTGAAATTGTTGGCAGACGCACTAAAGCAATCAATCGTACTTTGCGTGGAGTGGAAGAATTGACAGAAACAGATTCGCCTATGTTTAGCAAATTAGAAGATACGGTTGATGAATAAATGCATTAAGATGAAGATGGAAAGAGGATTTATATAAGTTCAGTGAAAGTAAAATCCCACATGGGGACAAAAATTTCTATTTTGTCTCCGTGTGGGATAAAATTTTAATTTGATTTTTTAGGCGAAACAATTTAACTTTTCAATCAGATATCTATGAATCTGATTCAGCAGGATCAAATCCCACAGCTCTTACATCTTCCCCTCGTTATACCGCTTAATCAGCTTCTGGATCTTCGCCGTCGGTGTCAGTGCGTTCTCCAGAGATACGTTATGGTTCAGGGAGTTGATGATTGCAGCGATAAACTTGCTCATATCAGCTTCTACATACCAGTCACGTTTAAGAAGTTCCGGCGTGTGGTAGTTTAAGTTGGTGGTTACGACGCAGTCGAGGTAACCTTTTGCGAAAAATTCGTCGAATTTCTCAAGTCCGTTGGTGAACAGACCGAAGGTAGCGCATACAACGACGCGTTTTGCCTTGCGCTCTTTGAGGGCGCGGCAGGTGTCCAGCATGCTCTCGCCGGAGGAGATCATGTCATCGATGATGAGAACGGTCTTTCCTTCAACGGAAGAACCTAAGAACTCATGGGCAACGATCGGGTTACGTCCATTGACAACACGGGAGTAATCGCGGCGTTTGTAGAACATACCCATGTCAACACCCAGGTTGTTTGCCAGATATACGGCGCGGGACATAGCGCCCTCGTCCGGGCTGATAACCATCAGGTTGTCCTTGTCGATCTTTAAGGTTTTGTCATGGTTCAATAATGCCTTGATAAACTGGTAGGTCGGCATGAAATTATCAAAACCGCTTAACGGAATGGAGTTCTGTACACGCGGGTCATGTGCATCGAAGGTAATGATGTTGCTTACGCCCATCTGAATCAGTTCTTCGAGCATCATCGCGCAGTCAAGGGATTCACGACCGCTGCGCTTGTGCTGGCGTCCTTCATATAAGAACGGCATGATAACATTGACACGATGTGCGGTAGCAATGGATGCGCCGATGATACGTTTTAAATCCTGATAATGGTCGTCCGGGGACATATGATTGGTAAATCCGCTCATTTTGTAGGTCAGGCTGTAGTTGGTTACATCGACCATGGCGTAAATATCGGTACCACGGACAGACTCATTGACGATGCCTTTTGCTTCACCGCTTCCGAAACGCGGGCACGCGCAGTCAAGCATGTAGGAATCAGCATCATAGCCGCGGTACTGTAAATTTTCCTGACGTTTTTTCAGGACTTCAATATCGTTGCGGCGGAAATTGATAATGTGGGAGTTGACTTTCTCAGCCAGATCCCGGCAGCTCTCCAGTGCGGCAATTTTAAGCGGCGCAACCGGAAGCGTGTCATTAAACACGTAGTCATTCGACATGATTATACCTCCAAACAGTGTAGGTCCTTCGATGCATGCGGGCAGAGCGTACAAGTTTGTCTGCCATTTGCAGGACATAATACAACTATTTTATACCATTTTACGATAAGAAACGTCAATAGCAAATGAGAAAATTACAAAAAAAATCAAATATTTGGCTTGCTTTTGAAAAAGAATGTGCCTTGGCACATTCTCGCGCCGAGCGCGGTCACTTGCGACATGTTTCTGCTTCGCGCGAGTGCGCATCCTCGCGGAGCGTATTTTATTTCATAGGACGTATTTTCCTGTGAAACAAAAATCCGCATCTGCGAATCAGAAGCACAACTTTACAAAAAAGCTGATTACTGTTAATATAATACTGGATTCTTAGGGTTTAAAAATATTTGAAATGAGGATTTTATAAATGAAAAAAGGTCATCTGATAAAATCGGTCGATCCGGGCTCGATTGCGGAGGAAATGGAGCTGGAGCCGGGGGACGTCCTTCTGACGATCGATGGAGATGAGATAGAGGATATTTTTGATTATGAATATAAGATAAACAGTGAGGAGATTACGCTGCTGGTCCGCAAGAAGAACGGCGAGGAGTGGGAACTGGATATCGTAAATGAGTATCAGGATCTGGGGATTACCTTTGAAAATGGTCTGATGAGCGATTATCGTTCCTGCAGGAATAAGTGCATCTTCTGTTTCATCGACCAGATGCCGCCGGGCATGCGTGAGACACTGTATTTTAAGGACGATGATTCCAGACTTTCGTTCCTGCAGGGCAACTATATCACGCTGACGAATATGAAGGATAAGGATATTGAGCGGATTATCCGGTTTAAGCTGGCGCCGATCAATATTTCAGTGCAGACGACGAATCCGGAGCTGCGCTGCAAGATGCTTCATAACCGCTTTGCCGGTGAGGCACTCCAGAAAATCGACCGCCTGTATGAGGCGGATATCCCGATGAACGGTCAGATCGTTTTATGCCGGGGCGTCAATGACGGGGCGGAGTTAGATCGTTCGATCCGTGACCTGACGAAATACATTCCGGCGATGCAGAGTGTTTCGGTTGTGCCGGTCGGTCTCTCGAAGTACCGCGATGGTCTGTATCCGCTTGAGCCGTTTACACCGGAGCAGTTGGGCGATACCATTGATTTGATAGAGAAATGGCAGAAGAAGATCTATGCGGAACACGGTATTCACTTCATTCACGCCAGCGATGAGTTTTACATGGGCGCCGGGCGCCCACTTCCGGAAGCGGATCGCTATGATGGCTATATCCAGCTGGAAAATGGGGTCGGCATGATTCGCCTGATGGAGGTGGAGATAGCCGAGGCGCTGGAGCAGCTGCATCCGGGCGAGGCTGGCGAGGTGTGTCCGGAGGAGATTTCGATTGCAACGGGACGGCTGGCTGCCCCGTATATTGAGCAGTATGTAGAGCGCGTGTGCCGCCAGTTCCCGGGGAAAAAGGTACATGTATATGCGATCCGCAATGACTTCTTTGGTGAGCGGATCACGGTGGCGGGGCTGATCACGGCAAAGGATCTAATTGCACAGTTAAAGGAACAGCCGCTTGGCAGCCGCTACTGCTTCCAAGCGCCATGTTCCGAAGCGGCGAGGAGACATTTCTGGATGATCTGACCCGCACGGATGTACAAAATGCTTTACAAGTTCCGGTGGATATTGTAAAATCAAGCGGACGTGATTTTGTGGAAGCAATTCTGGCTCCTGTGAAGGAGGAAAGCTCCAGGCATGGCGAGTATGAGCGGATCCGGAGGAATTTGCCGCTCAGATGGATGATAACTGGCAGGAAGAAGATCTGGATGGCGTACAGGTGTATGCATATGAGCCGGAAGACCTGGATTAGGATGCCCCGGACGAAGTCGTTTGTTTTGAAGAGGAAGACTTAGATCTGGAGGATGAGAAAGAAACGTGATGGCTGGAAATACAGTGGAAAACGTGCTTTCGGACACACAGAAAGAAAGCGTCTGGATGTGAAATGCATCACAATGAATGAAACAAGTAACTGGACAATAAAAATAGCAGCTGTGGATTTACAAACCAGTTGCGGAGCATGAAAATAAATGGAGGCATAAATATGAAAAAGAAACCGGTGGTGGCGGTCGTTGGACGTCCAAACGTGGGAAAATCCACCCTTTTCAACGTCCTTGCGGGCGATATGATTTCGATTGTAAAAGATACTCCAGGTGTAACGCGTGACCGTATTTACGCGGACTGTACCTGGTTAGACCATTCTTTTACTCTGATCGATACTGGCGGTATCGAGCCGGATACGAAGGATATTATCCTGTCCCAGATGCGTGAGCAGGCGGAGATCGCGATCGCGACGGCGGATGTGATCCTGTTTATCGTAGATGTGCGTCAGGGCATGACCGATTCGGATTCCAAGGTGGCGGATATGCTGCGTAAATCGAGAAAACCGGTTGTTCTGGCGGTCAATAAAGTAGACAATCCGGCGAAATTTGGCAATGACGTCTATGAGTTCTACAACCTCGGTATCGGTGATCCGGTAGCGATCTCGGCAGCCTCCCGTCTGGGACTGGGCGATCTGCTGGATGCGGTCGTGGCACATTTCCCGGAGGGAAGCGGCGACGAGGAAGAGGATGACCGTCCGAGAGTGGCGATTGTCGGAAAACCAAACGTAGGTAAATCTTCTATTATAAATAAGCTTCTGGGCGAGAACCGCGTCATCGTATCGGATATCGCCGGTACGACCCGCGATGCAGTCGATACAGAGATTGTCCGCAACGGTACCGAGTATGTCTTTATCGATACGGCAGGTCTGCGCCGCAAGAGCAAGATCAAGGAGGAGCTGGAGCGCTACAGCATCATCCGTACCGTAACGGCGGTTGAGAGAGCTGATGTGGTTCTGATGGTCATCGACGCGAAAGAGGGAGTAACCGAGCAGGATGCAAAGATTGCCGGTATCGCACATGAGCGTGGAAAAGGTATTATCATCGTGGTAAATAAATGGGATGCGATCGATAAGACCGATAAGACTATTTATGAGTACACCAATAAGATTAAGACCGTTCTGTCCTTTATTCCGTATGCGGAGTTCGTGTTCGTATCCGCACTGACCGGACAGCGTATGAATAAGCTGTTTGAGATGATCGACATGGTGCGCGAAAATCAGACACTGCGTATTGCAACCGGCGTTCTCAATGAGATCCTGGCAGAGGCAGTGGCACTGCAGCAGCCGCCGTCTGACAAGGGCAAGCGTTTAAAGCTCTACTATATGACACAGGTAGCGGTCAAACCGCCGACATTCGTTGTGTTTGTCAATGATAAGGAACTGATGCATTTCTCATATACACGGTATCTCGAGAACAAGATCCGTGACGCATTCGGATTCAAGGGAACTTCCTTAAAATTCCTGATCCGCGAGAGAAAGGGGAAGGATCAATAATGGAACGTCTCATCTGTATTGTGATTGGCTATATCTTTGGTCTGATCCAGTCCGGCTATCTGTATGGAATGGCGAATCATATGGATATCCGCCAGTACGGCAGCGGAAATGCCGGTTCTACGAACGTCCTGCGTGTGATGGGAAAGAAAGCGGGCGCGATCGTATTTTTAGGGGACTTTTTCAAGGCGGTGTTTGCAATGGCAGTCTGCCGTCTGCTGTTTAAGGGAAATGCGGACGTGGATCTTCTTGCGTTGTATGCGGGTCTGGGAGTCACACTCGGTCACAATTTCCCGTTTTACCTGAAATTCAAGGGCGGCAAGGGAATTGCCTGCATGGCGGGCATCATGACAGCGATGGATCTGCGGATTACGCTGACCTGTTTCGTGATTTTCTCCGTGACGGTGTTCCTGACCCGCTATGTATCGCTTGGTTCGATTCTTGTGTCGATCACCTTTTTTGCAGAGCTTGTGATCTTTGAGAGCATGGGTTCCTACCGGGTAAGCACGCCGAACCGCATCCAGTTCTATGCACTGGGCGCGATTCTGATGTGCATGGCGATCTGGCGCCATCGGAGCAATATTGGGCGTCTGTTGTCCGGCACAGAAAACAAACTGGGCGCGAAGAAATCATGAAAGAAGTTTAACAACACTTTACATAGTTGCCATAAGGTAATTGTTCACAGGTAGGCACTTTTGGAACCGAAAGTGCCGTAAGAAAACGTGGTGGCAGCAGGAATTTGCCGTATTTAAATGCGAGCCACGGCAAATCCCGTTACTGGGCACGTATGCGTGAACAGTAACGTCATAAGTAATGGGAATTAATGGGAATGTATAAAAATTTCCAAATAACATTGACCTGTAGAGAGAAGAAGAGAGAAAAGCAGGTCGGGAGGTATCAGGATGGCAGCAGTAGGAATTATCGGAGCCGGAACCTGGGGCACAGCCCTGGCGGTGCTTCTGAACAATAATGGGCAGGATGTGACAATCTGGTCCGCATTTGATACAGAGATCCAGGAAATGAGCCGCACCAGACGGCACAAAAATCTGCCGGAGGTTGTACTTCCGGATCCGATCCAGATGACAGCTGATCTGCGCACTGCGATGGCGGAGAAGGATATGCTGATTATGGCGGTTCCGTCCGTCTATGTCCGCAGTACGGCGGCGAAGATGAAGGAATATCTGCGTTACGGTCAGATTGTCGTGGATGTGGCGAAGGGAATCGAGGAGCAGAGTCTTATGACGATGTCACAGGTCATCGAGGAGGAACTTCCGCTGGCGGAGGTAGCCGTCCTTTCCGGACCGAGCCATGCCGAGGAGGTGAGCCGGGGACTTCCGACTACCTGTGTGGCAGCGGCGCACCGCAAAAAGACTGCCGAGTTCATGCAGAGTGTGTTCATGAGTCCGGTGTTCCGCATTTACACCAGCCCGGACATGCTGGGCGTGGAAATTGGTGCGGCTCTTAAAAATGTCATTGCGCTGGCAGCCGGTACAGCGGATGGGCTGGGATGCGGCGATAACACGAAGGCGGCGCTGATCACCCGCGGAATTGCGGAGATTGCCCGTCTGGGTATTGCAATGGGCGGAAAACAGCAGACCTTCTACGGATTATCCGGCATCGGTGATTTGATCGTAACCTGTGCGAGCATGCACAGCCGCAACCGCCGGGCGGGTATCCTGATTGGAAAGGGATACACGATGGATGAGGCGATGAAGGAAGTGCAGATGGTTGTCGAGGGCGTTTATTCTGCGAAAGCCGGCCTTCTGCTGGCACAGAAATACGGCTGCGATATGCCGATTGTTTCCCAGGTCAACCAGGTGTTGTTTGACGGGAAATCTCCGAAAGAGGCGCTAGCGGATCTGATGATGCGTGATCCGCGGATTGAATCGAGCGATCTTCCGTGGGAAGGATAATTCAGGCGGTAGCCGTTTTTCTGAATTTGAGTGATTAAATTCGGGAAAATAGCAATGAGATCTACTATGTTTTTCTGGAAAATGCAGGTGTCCACGTCAGGTGGACAAAAGCTTATAAAAGTGTTTGCTATAACCTGTAAGAATACTTAATATAACTACGAGATCTGGAAAAGAGAGAATTTAGCGAAAAAAAAACGAAAATCCGCTAAATTCCCTCTTTTTTAAGTGGTTTTTGTATTGACAATTAGAGGGGTAAAATTTATAATTGCCTCATTCAAATAGTTGTTGTATTCCATTGCAGCATAGAATTGGAGGAGAATATTATGAAAAAAAGAGTAGTTAGTCTTGGACTTGCAGCCATGATGGCGATGTCTATGACCGCTTGCGGTGGCTCTGGAAATGCGAGCACTTCTGAATCAGCAGCAGAAGACGCACAGGGCGCAGAGGGAGCTGACGGCGAAGTATTTAAAATCGGCGGCATCGGACCGATCACCGGCGCGGCTGGCGCTTACGGCGAGGCTGTAAAGAATGGTACTGAGCTGGCAATCAATGAGATCAACGAGGCTGGCGGTATCAATGGTTACCAGGTAGCGTTCAACTTCCAGGATGATGAGAATGATCCGGAGAAGGCGATCAACGCATATAATACCTTAAAAGACTGGAACATGCAGATGCTTCTTGGCACCGTTACTTCCAAGCCGTGTATCGCAGTTGTAGCAGAGACAACAGCAGATAACCTGTTCCAGCTGACTCCGTCCGGATCTGCTGTTGAGAGTATTTCCGGCGACAACGCATTCCGCGTATGCTATTCTGACCCGGATCAGGGACGTGCATCCGCTCAGTACATCGGCGAGCACAAACTGGCAACTAAGATCGCTATCATCTACGACAGCTCCAGCGAATACTCCGATGGTATCCGCGAGTCCTTCGTAGCAGAGGCTCCGAATCAGGGTCTGGAGGTAGTAGCCAGCGAGGCATTTACATCTGATAACAATACCGATTTCTCCGTACAGCTTGATAAAGCAAAAGAGTCCGGCGCTGATCTGGTATTCCTGCCGATCTACTATCAGGAGGCATCTGTTATCCTGAAACAGGCAAACGATAAAGATTTCCACCCGCAGTTCTTCGGCTGTGATGGTATGGACGGTATCCTGAGCGTTGATGGCTTTGATAAGTCCTTAGCAGAAGGTCTGATGCTTCTGACTCCGTTCTCCGTAGACGAGGAGTCCAGCCAGGACTTCGTAACTGCTTATCGTGGTGCTTACGGCATCGACCCGCTTCAGTTCGCAGCAGATGCTTACGACGGCGTATATGCAATTAAGGCAGCTGCAGAGAAGGCAGAGATCACACCGGATATGAGCACTTCCGATATCTGCGATGCACTGAAAACAGCTATGACTGAGATCCAGATCGATGGTCTGACCGGTACAGAGATGCACTGGACGGCAGAAGGCGAGCCGCAGAAAGCGCCGAAAGCTGTAGAGATCAAAGACGGCAAATATGAGATGATGCAGTAATTAAAAATTTAAAAACTTCAGAACCGTTGCGGCTATATGTATGTAGCTCTGATGGGACTGTTACTGGATGTCCGGCGGCACAGATGGCTGCCGGGCATTTAGTAACAGCTTTCTTTTTAAAACGGTTCACTGCACATGCTTGCCTGCGACGACGACTGGGTGTTTGCTTTCTGCGGACTGCGAGACGGTCATGTTTGTTCTGCTAAATTCGGTCACAGGTAAACATGTGCAGCGAAATGCGTGTACAGGGAAATGCGAAAACGTAGAAACAAAGAGGTAGGTGTATACATATGAGTTTTCTTTCTTATTTAATCAATGGCATCAGTCTGGGAAGTGTCTATGCGATCATTGCACTGGGCTACACCATGGTTTATGGCATCGCGCGTATGCTGAACTTCGCACACGGCGATATCATCATGGTAGGCGGTTTCACAGTGTTTACGATTGTCACAACGATGGGCGGTTCTCCGGTTGTGGGTATTCTGGCTTCGGTGGTTGTGTGTACAGTGCTGGGCGTTACCATCGAGCGAGTTGCATACAGACCGTTGCGTGACGCGTCCCCGCTGGCAGTTCTGATCACCGCGATCGGTGTCAGTTATCTGCTCCAGAACGTGGCGCTTCTGATTTTTGGTTCCAATGCGAGACAGTTTACATCAGTTATTACTGTACCGGCATTAAAGCTGGCTGGTGGCAAGCTTTCGATCTCCAGTGTCACGATCGTGACGATTTTAAGCTGTATCGTGATTATGGCTGCCCTGATGGCATTTATCAATAAGACGAAAATGGGACAGGCGATGCTGGCGGTTTCTGAGGATCGCGGTGCGGCAACCTTGATGGGTATCAATGTAAACCGCACGATCTCCGTAACCTTTGCGATTGGTTCCGCTCTGGCGGCAGTAGCAGGCGTGCTGCTCTGCTCGGCGTACCCGTCCCTGTCTCCGTACACCGGTTCCATGCCGGGTATCAAGGCATTCGTGGCAGCGGTATTTGGCGGTATCGGTTCGATCCCGGGCGCATTTATCGGCGGTATCCTGCTTGGTATCATTGAAAACCTTGCCAAGGCGTATATTTCCTCCCAGCTTTCTGACGCGATCGTATTCTCTGTCCTGATTATCGTGCTTCTGGTCCGCCCGACCGGTATTCTCGGCAAGAAGATGACGGAGAAAGTATAATAGAGAAAATTATACGATGGTTCATGCCGGGGACTTTTGAAACGGAAAGTGCCGTGTGAAAACAAGATGGTGCATGAACTGCAATAAGCAAGAGAAAGTGCAGGTGTTTAAAATGAATGCATATAAAAATAAAATTCGGATTCAGAATGCGATCACATATGCGATTGTAATCGGCTGTTACATTCTGATTCAGATTATGATGGCAGGCGGCCATGTAAACAGTCTTTTAAAGGGTATTCTGGTTCCACTTTGTACCTATACGATTTTGGCGGTTTCCTTAAACCTCACGGTTGGTATCCTCGGTGAGCTGAGTCTGGGTCATGCCGGATTCATGTGTGCGGGTGCGTTTTCAGGTGCATTTTTTAATCATGCCATGAAAAATCTGATCGCAAGCAACCAGGTACGCTTCATTCTGGCGCTCTTTGTCGGTGCGGCGGTAGCAGCGGTATTTGGTATCCTCATCGGTATTCCGGTTCTGCGTCTGAAAGGAGACTATCTGGCGATTGTAACGCTGGCATTCGGTGAGATCGTTAAAAATATTATCAATGTTCTGTACGTCGGCATCGACGGAAACGGAATCCACGTTTCCATGAAAGATGTAGCTTCCTTAAAGCTGGCAGCGGACGGTCAGGTGATCATCAAGGGTGCACAGGGTATCACAGGTACACCGAAGACGGCGACCTTTACGATCGGCATTATCCTGGTACTCCTGACCCTGTTTATTGTATTGAATATCATCAATTCCCGGACAGGCCGTGCGATCATGGCGATCCGCGACAACCGTATTGCGGCAGAGTCTGTGGGTATCAATATCACGAAATACAAACTGATGGCATTTACCATCTCTGCTTCCTTAGCCGGTGTGGCAGGCGTTCTGTACGCACACAACCTGGCGACGCTGGCAGCGACCCCGAAAAGCTTCGGTTATAATATGTCCATTATGATCCTTGTATTTGTGGTTCTGGGCGGCATCGGAAATATCCGTGGTTCCATGATCGCGGCGGTTATCTTAACCCTGCTTCCGGAGATGCTTCGAAGCCTCAATAATTACCGTATGCTGATTTACGCGGTCGTCCTGATTGCAATGATGCTTTTGACCTCCAGCCCGAAGGCGATCGAGGTCCGCGAGCGCATCTTTTCATCATTCCGGAAAAAGAAGACAGAAGGGGAGGCGTAAATCATGGCAATGCTGGATGTAAAAAATTTAAGTATTTCTTTTGGCGGTCTGAAAGCGGTCGATGATTTCAGCATCACGATAGAAAAAGGACAGCTCTACGGTCTGATCGGACCGAACGGCGCTGGTAAAACGACTATTTTCAACCTTTTGACGGGCGTGTACAAGCCGGATGGCGGACGGATTCTGCTGGATGGAAAGGACATTACCGGTCACAAGGCAATCCAGATCAATCAGGCAGGCATCGCGAGAACCTTCCAGAATATCCGTCTGTTCAAGGAGCTGAGCGTGCTTGACAATGTAAAGGTTGGTCTTCACAACCATCATAAATATTCTACGCTGAGCGGCATTCTGCGTCTTCCGTCCTATTACAAGGTTGAGAAAGAGATGGATGAGCGCGCAATGGAGCTTTTGAAGGTGTTTGACCTCGACAAAGAGTTTGATTATAAGGCATCGAACCTCCCATACGGCAAGCAGAGAAAGCTGGAGATCGCCAGAGCGCTGGCGACCGAGCCGAAGCTTCTGCTTCTTGACGAGCCGGCAGCCGGCATGAACCCGAATGAGACGGCAGAGCTGATGAAGACGATCCGTTTCGTGCGCGATCATTTTGATATGACCGTACTTCTCATTGAGCATGATATGAAGCTGGTCTCCGGTATCTGCGAGCGCCTGACGGTCTTAAACTTCGGTCATATGCTGGCAGAGGGACCGACCAGCGAAGTACTCAGCAATCCAGAAGTTATCAAAGCATATCTGGGAGAATAGGGGGAAGTTTCGTATGTCAATGCTGGAAGTAAAAGATTTACAGGTATATTATGGTGTGATACAGGCACTCAAGGGAATTTCCTTTGAGGTAGAACAGGGCGATGTGGTAGCGCTGATCGGTGCCAACGGAGCCGGAAAGACGACGACGCTTCACACGATCACGGGTCTGCTGCCGTCCAAGGCAGGCAATATCACATTTGAGGGAACGGATATTACCCATGTACCGGGCTATAAGCTGGTATCAATGGGAATCGCCCACGTGCCGGAGGGGCGCCGTGTGTTCGCTTCCCTGACGGTTCTTCAGAACCTGAAAATGGGTGCGTATACGAGAAATGACAAGAAGGAAATTGAAGATACGATCGAAATGATTTACAAGCGTTTCCCGCGTCTGAAAGAGCGCAAGAACCAGCTTGCCGGAACTTTGTCCGGCGGCGAGCAGCAGATGCTTGCGATGGGACGCGCCCTCATGAGCCACCCGCGCCTGATCGTTCTCGACGAGCCGTCGATGGGTCTGTCCCCACTCTATGTTAATGAGATTTTCGATATTATCCAGGAAATCAACAAGGACGGAGTGACCGTTCTTCTGGTCGAGCAGAATGCGAAAAAAGCGCTCTCCATTTCCAACAAAGCATATGTGCTTGAGACGGGCAATATCGTTCTGAGCGGTGATGCGAAAGAACTGATGAATAATGAGAGAGTGAAGAAGGCTTATCTGAGCGAATAAAAATGTTCTGTGAGCCGGAGCTTTCCAAATGGGAATATTCATAACCCCCTTATGGTCTGAATACATTGTATCAGCAGACCAAGGGGGTATTTTTATGGATCATTTTAATGTATACAGCGATATCCAGGCGCGAACCGGCGGCGAGATCTATATTGGGGTGGTTGGTCCGGTTCGGACAGGGAAATCGACCTTTATTAAGCGCTTTATGGAACTTCTCGTCCTTCCGGGGCTGGAAGATGTCCATGCCCGCGAGCGCGCCCGGGATGAACTTCCCCAGTCTTCGGCGGGGAAAACGATCATGACAACGGAACCGAAATTTATCCCTAAAGAGGCGGCAAAGCTCTCGCTTGGGGACGGTGTGGAGGTGCGGGTCCGCCTGATCGACTGCGTCGGTTTCATGGTGGAGGCGCTGCCGGTCATATTGAAAACGAGAAAGAACGCATGGTGCGGACGCCGTGGTATGAGGAGGAGATCCCATTTACAGCGGCAGCCGAGCTGGGAACGCGCAAGGTCATCACGGATCATTCGACGATCGGGCTTGTGGTTACGGCGGACGGCAGTTTCGGGGAGTGAAACGGGAGAATTATGTTCCGGCGGAAGAGAAGACCGTGCAGGAACTGAAAAAACTGGGAAAGCCGTTTCTGGTGCTTTTAAACTCGCAGAAACCATATTCGGAGGAGACGCGGGCGCTGGCAGCCCGGATGACCGAAAAATATGAGGTGCAGGTGCTCCCAGTCAACTGTGAGCAGCTGCGCGCCGAGGATATCCGGGAGATTCTGGGGCAGGTGCTTCTGGAATTCCCGGTCACGGAGATCGATTTTTCGATTCCGAAATGGCTGGAGATTCTGCCAAACAGCCATTGGCTTAAATCGGAGGTCATACAGGCAGTCCGGGGGATGATGGATCGGACGGTACATATGCGCGATGTGGCGTTGGCGCTGCCGGAGGAAACCGGGGAAGCGATCCGTCGGATCCGGATTGTATCAATGAAAATGGATGATGGCAGCGTTCAGGCGGTGGTCGAGCTGGACGACGGGCATTATTATCAGATCCTCAGCGAGTATGTGGGAATGCCGATCGAGGGCGAGTACCAGCTGATGCAGACCTTGAAGCGGTTGGCGTCGATGCAGAGCGAGTATGAAAAGGCATCCGTGGCGCTCACGCAGGCGCGCAAGAAGGGCTATGGGGTTGTTACGCCGGAACGCGGGGAGATCGTCCTCGATGAGCCGCAGGTGGTGCGCCACGGCAATAAATATGGAGTCAAAATGAAAGCGCAGGCGCCGTCCATCAATCTCATCAAGCGCAGATTGAGACGGAGATCGCGCCGATTGTGGGAAATGAACAGCAGGCAGAGGATTTGATCCGATACATCCGGGAGAATGCTGGAAAAGGTGAGGAAGGCATCTGGGAAACCAATATTTTTGGGAAATCAATCGCCCAGATCGTCGATGACGGGATTCAGGCGAAGATCTCCCAGCTCACTGAGGACTGCCAGGTGAAGCTGCAGGATACGCTGCAGAAAATCATCAATGACAGCAATGGGGGGATGATCTGTATTATTATATAATAGAATAGGTCTGGCTCTTGTTGGGAAAATGGTGCGTTGTCTGGAATGGGAATGTGGGACAGATAAGGTGATTTTATGAAAATTTTATCGAAACTTTATCGGGGAAATTGCAAAATTGTCAGAAATCAGTTATAATGAGGCTAATAGCAAAAACACTTTCCGCAAGGGGTATGCGGAAACATAAACGACAGAACAGGGGGCTGATTTTATGAGGCTTACATTTATCGGTGCGGATCATGAGGTTACAGGCAGCTGTCATTTTCTGGAGGCATGCGGGCTGAATATTCTGATTGACTGCGGTATGGAACAGGGGATCAACAAGTATGAAAATGCAGAACTTCCGATTCCGTATTCGGATGTGGACTATGTGTTGGTGACGCACGCCCATATCGATCATGTGGGATTGCTTCCACTTATCTATGCGAGGGGATTCCGCGGACAGATTATGGCGACGCGCGCGACCTGCGATCTGTGTGATATCATGCTGAAAGATTGCGCCCATATCCAGGAGTCAGAAGCGGAGTGGAAAAACCGGAAAGCCATGCGTGCCGGAAAACCGGAGGTGACACCGATTTACACGATGAACGATGCAGAAGGGGTACTGCATCACTTTGTCCCTTGCAATTACAATGAGATTATCCGTCTGAATGACAATCTGGAGATTCGGTTTGTCGATGTGGGACATCTGCTTGGTTCGGCTTCGATCGAGATCTGGATGAAGGAAGACGATTGTTCCAAGAAGATTGTATTTTCAGGTGATATCGGTAACAAAAGCAAGCCGCTCATCCGCAGCCCGCAGTACATCCGTCAGGCGGATTATGTTGTCATGGAGAGTACTTACGGCGGTCGGTTCCACAAGAATACAGGCGATCACGTGGAAGAATTTGCCCGCGTGATTCAGGAGACGCTGGATAAGGGCGGCAATGTCGTGATCCCGGCATTTGCGGTCGGCAGAACGCAGGAAGTGTTGAATTACATCCGTATTATCAAGGAGAAAAATCTTGTAACCGGGCACGGCGTATTTCCGGTTTACTTAGACAGCCCGATGGCGGTGGAAGCGACCGGCGTGTTCAAGGACAATATGATGGATTGCTACAATGAAGAGACGAAGGAGCTGGTAAAAAAGGGCATCAATCCGATTTCTTTCCCGGGTCTGCATCTCTCGATCACCAGCAGCGATTCCGTTGCAATCAACTTCAACGAGGAACCGAAGGTTATCATTTCGGCAGCCGGCATGTGTGATGCGGGCCGTATCCGCCATCATCTGAAACACAACCTCTGGAGACCGGAGTGTACGATTTTGTTTGCTGGCTATCAGGCAGTCGGCACACTGGGACGCAGCATTATTGAGGGACGCGAGGAAGTGAAGCTGTTCGGTGAGTCGATCGAGGTCAAAGCACGGATCGAGAAGATCGAGGGCATCAGCGGCCATGCGGACGAGACCGGGCTTTTGGAGTGGGTTGGCAGTTTTATGGAAAAACCGTCCCAGGTCTTCGTGGTACACGGCGATGACACAGTGTGCGATGCATTTGCAGAGACGGTCAAGGAAACTTACGGCATCAATGCGATGGCTCCGTTCTCCGGCAGTTCCTACGACCTGAAAGAGGGATGCTTCGTGACTGTTACGAAGGGTATTCCGATTCAGAAACCGGCAGTGAACGAAGCAACGAAGAAAGCGGCTGGTGTATTTGCCCGCCTGCTGGCAGCCTGCGACCGCCTGCGCCGTGTTGTTATGCATAACGAGGGCGGGGCGAACAAAGATTTGGCACGTTTTGCCGACCAGATCAACTCGCTCTGCGATAAGTGGGACCGCTAAGCTTCAATAATAGACATAAAGGAGATTTCTGACTTGAAAGTAACTATATACACAGACGGCGCCGCCCGCGGCAATCCAGATGGTCCGGGCGGATTTGGAACCGTCATTCACTATGTAGATCCGGCAGGAAAACTGCACACGAAAGAGATTTCCGGCGGCTACAAACGAACTACGAACAACCGTATGGAGCTGATGGCAGCTATCGCCGGTCTCGAGGCGCTCAACCGCCCCTGCGAGATCGAACTCTATTCAGATTCCCAGTATCTCGTCAACGCTTTTAACCAGCACTGGATCGAGGGTTGGATCAAAAAGGGCTGGAAACGCGGCAAAAATGAGGAGGTTAAGAATGTAGATCTATGGAAGCGCCTGCTCGCTGCCAAGGAACCCCATCAGATTTCGTTTTTCTGGGTGAAGGGGCATAATGGGCATCCGGAGAATGAGAGATGTGACTTTTTGGCTACTTCGGCGGCGGATGGGGACGAGCTGATGGTGGATCCGGGGGTATAGCTCGTTACTGCTCACACATGTGTGCCCAGTAACAGGATTTTGCCGATGCTTCGCATTCCAAATCGGCAAAATCTGCATCCGGAACTGTATTGTACGGAATTTTCAGTTCAGAAAATTCCTACCTGTGAGCAGTTACTATAACAACCCTTACGATATGTTACATCTTTCGATCATCTATTTTCAAACCGTCTTAAATGTGTTATTTTAAAATTATCAAGTGAACAGGAATAGCAAAGGCGGTTGAGAGTAATTTGAAAAATAAAGGAATGATCGCTGCCCTCGGTCTGATTCTGGTGCTGGGGATTGTGACGACGGCGGCAACGCGGCGTTATATCCGGGAGCAGGCGGGAAGTGAGAGAAGCCTGACGGTCGGACCGGAGGCGATGTATGAGGCGGAACCATTTGCGGCGGAAGCAGCGGAAAATGGTCTGGCGGAGGATGCGCCGGAGCCATCTTCTAAAAAAATGGCGCATGCGGAAAGCGTGGGGACAGAAGATAGAGCCTGTATGCAGGCGGAAGGAGATGTTTCTGTCCAGTCTTTAGGTGAACAAAAGGAAAAACGTGCAGATAATCGGGCGGCTGCTAAGGCGGCAGAGAAGCAGAGCGCGGGCGATGAGTCGGATCATTCTGTGAATACAGGGGCGGTTGTGTCCCCGGTTGAAAATGGAATTGTATCTCCTGCGCGAGGCGCGTCCTCCGGGACAGGTGCAGGCTCGGACCGGACAGCGGAAGATTACCGGAACCGGCTGGGCGAGATCGAGAATACGATTCAAAACCTGGAAAATTCGGGAAGTGCGAATACGACCGACGCGATGCGGGAGGCAGTCGCGTATGAGTACCGGCTCTGGGATGCCGAATTAAATCAGATTTATCAGGCAATCATGGCGGTGCTTCCAGACGAGGAGACAGACACGCTGCGTGGTCGGGAACGCAGATGGATCCGGGAACGTGATACGGCGGCGAAACAGGCGGCGGAGCGTTACAAGGGCGGCACGATGGAAAATGTCGAGTACACGGCGTCGCTGGCAAATTCGACGCGGGATCGGGCGTATGAGCTTTTGGATTTGTATGAATCGTATCTTCCGGCAGAGTAGTGAAAAAATTAGAAAATGGGACTTTTGCGGCATATAGAATTGCGGTAAGGGTCCCATTTTTACACACTTTTTGTACACTTTTTGTACCGATAAACCTCTTGCGAAATGTAAATTCCTATGATAGGATATAAAGAATGAGGAAAATTTTACTTAAATAGAAGTAACTATAGGAGGAAGCAACGTGAAAAAATACGGTGTGAACGAACTTAGAAAGATGTTCTTAGACTTTTTTGAGAGCAAGGGACATCTGGCAATGAAGAGTTTCTCTCTGGTTCCGCATAATGATAACAGCCTTCTGCTTATCAACTCTGGTATGGCTCCGTTAAAGCCATATTTTACGGGTCAGGAGATTCCGCCGAGAACAAGAGTATGTACCTGTCAGAAATGTATTCGTACCGGCGATATCGAGAATATCGGTAAGACTGCCCGTCATGGTACCTTTTTTGAGATGCTTGGCAACTTCTCCTTCGGTGATTATTTCAAAGAGGAAGCGATTCACTGGTCCTGGGAATTTTTAACCGAGGTTGTCGGACTTGATCCGGATCGCCTCTATCCGTCTGTGTTCGAGAGCGATGACGAGGCATTTGATATCTGGAACAAAGAGATGGGTATTCCGGCAGAGCGTATTTTCCGCTTTGGCAGAGAGGATAACTTCTGGGAGCATGGCGCTGGTCCGTGCGGTCCGTGTTCTGAGATCTACTATGACCGCGGTGAGAAATACGGCTGCGGCAAACCGGGATGTACGGTAGGCTGCGAGTGTGACCGTTACATGGAGGTATGGAACAATGTATTCTCCCAGTTTAACAACGACGGTCACGGCAACTACACCGAGCTGGAGCACAAGAACATTGATACCGGAATGGGTCTGGAGCGTCTGGCAGTGATCGTACAGGATGTAGATTCCCTGTTTACGGTTGATACCAACAAAGCTCTGTTAGACCGTGTCTGCGAGCTGGCACATACCGAATATCAGAAAGATCATGAGACCGATATTTCTCTGCGTATTGTAGCGGATCATATCAAGTCCTGCACCTTCATGATTTCCGATGGCATTATGCCATCCAACGAGGGACGCGGATATGTTCTGCGCCGCCTTCTGCGCCGTGCAGCACGCCATGGCAAAAAACTTGGCATCGAGGGTGAGTTCTTAGCAGCTCTGTCCCGCACCGTTATCGACCTTTCCAAGGATGGTTATCCGGAACTGGAAGAGAAGAGCGCGATGATTTTCAAGGTTCTTTCGGAGGAAGAGGATAAGTTCAACAGGACCATTGATCAGGGCCTTGCGATCCTTGCTGATATGGAAGAAGATATGAACAAGAAGGGCGAAAAAGTGCTGTCCGGCGACAACGCATTCAAGCTCTACGATACGTATGGATTCCCGATCGACTTAACCCGTGAGATTCTCGAGGAGAAGAGCCTCGGTATCGATGAGGACGGCTTCAACGCAGCGATGAAACGCCAGAAAGAACAGGCGAGAGCGGCGAGAAAGACGACTAACTATATGGGCGCGGATGTTACGGTATACCAGTCCATCGATCCGGCTATTACAACTGAGTTTATCGGCTATGATCGTCTGACAGCGGAATCCGAGATTTCCGTTCTGACGACCGAGGATGAGATTGTAGAGGCACTGACTGACGGTCAGACTGGTACAATTATCACCAAGGAAACCCCGTTCTACGGAACCATGGGTGGCCAGGAGGGTGACTTCGGTCAGATTACCGCTCCGGACGGCTCTGTGTTTGAAGTAAAAGATACCATTCATTTACAGGGTGGCAAGATCGGTCATGTCGGTGTTGTAGTAAAGGGTATGTTCGAGGTGGGAGAAAAAGTAACCATGTCGGTTGACAAGGAAAACCGTGAACTGACTTCCCGCAACCATTCCGCAACCCATCTGCTTCATAAAGCGCTGCGTACCGTACTTGGTAGCCATGTAGAGCAGGCTGGTTCCCTGGTAACCCGTGACCGTCTGCGTTTCGACTTTACTCATTTCTCTGCGATGACTCCAGAGGAGATAGAGAAGGTTGAAAAGATTGTAAATGATGAGATTGCAGCATCCCTGCCGGTTGTAACCGATGTTATGTCCTTGGATGAGGCAAAGAAGACGGGCGCGATGGCACTGTTTGGCGAGAAGTACGGCGAGAAAGTCCGTGTTGTCAAGATGGGAGATTTCTCCACCGAGCTTTGCGGCGGTACACACGTATCCAACACAGGCACAATTGCATCCTTCAAGATTCTCTCTGAGGCTGGTATTGCAGCAGGCGTCCGCCGTATCGAGGCGCTGACCTCCACCGGTTTGATGAACCACTACAAAGAGGTAGAGAATGAGCTGCATGAGGCGGCGAAACTGGCAAAGACCACTCCGGCGGCACTGAGCAGCAAGATTGAGTCCATGTTAGAGGAGATCAAGACTCTGCACGCAGAGAACGAGAAGTTAAAAAGTAAGCTGGCGAACGACTCTCTGGGCGATGTTATGAACCAGGTACAGGATGTAAACGGCGTGAAGCTGCTGGCAGTTGAGGTTAAGGATGTAGACATGAACGGTCTGCGTAATCTGGGCGATCAGCTGAAAGAGAAGCTGGGCGACGGCGTTGTTCTGATTGCATCTACTCTGGATGGCAAGGTAAGCCTGATGGCTTCTGTAACTGACGGTGCGATGAAGAAGGGTGCACATGCTGGAAACCTAATCAAAGCAATCGCAGGTCTTGTCGGCGGCGGCGGCGGTGGCCGTCCGAACATGGCACAGGCTGGCGGAAAGAATCCGTCTGGTATTGCAGCAGCCCTTGAAAAAGCGGCAGAAGTAGTAGCAGAGCAAGTAAAATAAAAAAATCATAAAAAAAATGTAAAATGTTGTTGACGTATCATTTTATGATATAATCTTTTTAGTGCTAAAAAAATACCCATACAGTTGTATTAATATGCACTTATTACACAACTGGAGGGAGGTTAGGTGTGAGCTATGTCAAATGTAATCGTTAAAGATAACGAGAGTCTGGACAGCGCTTTACGCAGATTCAAAAGAAACTGTGCTAAGGCTGGTATCCAGCAGGAGATTCGGAAAAGAGAGCATTACGAGAAACCGAGCGTTCGTCGTAAAAAGAAATCCGAAGCTGCTAGAAAACGCAAATACAATTAAGTAACGCAAAAGTCCTGGTTTTCATATGAACCAGGACTTTTTTGTGCAATTGGAGAAAAAGAAGAAATGCGATGTGGCGGATGATGGAGTGAGGGGCATGAGAGAGAAGCAGGAAAATGAGAGACGGGGAAAGGGATTGAAACAATATATTGCGGATCGGCGCCTGGCAGCAGTCAGCCTTGTGCTGGGTGTTTTGATGGGGTTGATGATTCTTCTGGGAATCCGTTACAGCCGCAATGAGCTGATTTACCGGACGGCGGGTCAGTTTTTGGGACAGTTGGCGGGCTGGGTGGTGTGTATGACGGTGATGGTCTGGGCGATTTGTGTGGGACTGGATGCTTTGGGGCGTGGCTGGCCTGAGATAAGGGATTTTCAGTTCAGAGAATTCCTGCCTGTGAACAGTTACCAGAAACGGACGCAAGCACGGAGGGGGAAAGACTGCGAAGACCAGGGAAGCAGCCGCGATGTGGAAAGCCAGGGATGGGAATCGAAACAGCGCGCAGCGAAAAATTTGGATTTGGGGACATGGCTGAAATGGATGTTTCTCTCCTGGTGCGTCTATCTCCCGGTTTTTCTGGCGGTTTATCCGGGCATTTATTCTTACGATGCGTCCGCGCAGCTCCTTCAGTTTTATGGAAAACTGCCGCTGACAACCCACCATCCATTAATTCACACGCTATATCTGGGACTCTGCATGAAGATTGCGGGGCGTCTGTTCCATACCTATCAGGCAGGAATGGCGCTGTATGCGCTGTCGCAGTCGTTTTTTATGAGTGCGGTATTTTCCCTGTGTCTGTGCCGGATGAAAGCGCGGCGGGCACCGCGATGGCTCTGCGTTGCTTCGTGGACGTTCTGGATCCTGAATCCGTATCTGACGGTCTTTTCCTTTGTCACGACGAAAGATGTGCTCTTTGGCGCATTTTTCTTGCTGTCATTTGATACGGCGTGTTGTCTAGTTGAGGATCCGGAGCATTTTTGGCGGGGAATGTGCCAGAAGAAAGAGGATTTGGATAAAGAAAGAGAGCTGGATAAAGAGAAAAATCTGAACGAAACAGGTTCTCAGAAAAAAGTGGGAAAGACGGGTGATTGGTTGCTCTTTTTTGTGAGTGTGCTTTTTATGTGCCTGTTCCGGAATCAGGGAATCTATGTCTTCCTGTTTTTTGTCTTGGCAGCCTGCCTGTTTCTACGAAAAAAAGTGTATTGCAAAAACAGGTTTATTAGGGCATCTCTGCTGGTGGCAGCTTTATGGTATGTTTTATCTGGTCCGATTCCAACGGCGTTCGGCGTGGGAAAGGGCGATGCGAGGGAGATGCTGTGCGTGCCAATGCAGCAGCTGGCGCGCATGTATCATGAAGTTCCGGAGAAATTGACGCCGGAGGAAAAGGAATATATCGAGACGCTGATTGACCCGCAGGCGCTCAGTGAGTATGTCCGTGTCAATGCGGATCCAGTGAAAAATGGATCCATACGGAAGTGATGCAGGCAGATATAGGACGCTTCGTTCGTACCTGGGCGGAAATCGGGAAGCGCCATCCGGGTATTTATCTGGATTCATTTCTGATGGGAAACTGGGGGTACTGGTATATAGGAGACAATCAGTACTGGATCAGCTATATTTTATACGACGGGGCGTACCTGGAAGATGATTTGAATATCCTGCATATCACGCGGAACAGCCATTTTCAGGCGCTTTCGGACTGGCTGAGGGAGGCAACGCTGACACCGGCATTCCAGTCGGTTCCGATGCTGTCGGTGCTTCTAAACCAGGCATTTCCGTTCTGGCTGATGCTGTTTGCAGCAGGATTTGCAGTCTGGAAGCGCCGGGCGTATGAGATCCTTCCGATGATGCTTCTGCTCGGCTGCTGGGGAACGCTTCTGCTGGGACCGGTGGTTTCCCTGCGGTATGCATTGCCGTTGATTTACTGTGTGCCGCGGCTGCTGGAAATGATAGTGGGTTTGACGGGAAAACGGTAAACGGCATAGTTTCTGCTTTCCTACATATATTAGATAATAACAATGAAATAGGCGGTAGGCGCTTGTTTGGCAGACAGAAAAAAGCGATCGTTTCGGCGCTCCATCTGCCGGAGGACGTCGTTCTCGGAGAGATGCTTCTGTATTTACCGGCAGTCGGGCGGCTGTGGTGGAAAATTACAGGAGCATTCTCTTTTTTTCCGACGAAATGCTGCGGCTGACGGGAAAGAACACCCGGCTTACTATCAAGGGGAAGGGGCTTTCGATTGAGTATTATGACCGCGATAATCTGCGGGTCACGGGGCAGATTGTGTCTGTCGAATTTGGGGTGCTGTGAGGAATGAGTATGGCGAAGGTAAGACACCTTCTACATGGGATAGTGCGGCTTAACATGCGCGGCACCTCCCCGGAGAGATTCCTGAATCTCTGTACGCTGGCAGGTTTAAATGTCTGGCAGGTAAAAAAAGAGCAGGAAAATCTGCTGTTTTATATGGAAATCCGCGATTTTAAGCGGTGTGCGCCACTGGCAAGAAAAGCGGGAGTCCGTCTGCATATCGTTGAAAAGCGTGGGCTGCCGGTGTTTCTCTGGCGGAACCGGAAACGGAAAGGGTGGGCGGTCAGCTTCGTCCTTTTTTTTCTGTTATTATTGTTTCTGGCACAATTTGTCTGGGAGATCGACTGGAGTGGAAACCGGCGTTATACCGAAAGTGAGCTGAATCATTACCTCCAGACGCTGCAGATTGAAGAGGGAATTCCCAAGAAGCGGATTTCCTGTGCGAGGCTGGAGGAAGAACTGCGGGAGTCATTTGAAGATATCACCTGGGTGTCGGTGCGCCTGCATGGGACGCGCCTTTTCATCCGCCTGCGGGAGAGCGAGGTTCCGGTCCGTCAGGAAGTGGAGTCCGGCGAGGCGTGCGATCTGGCGGCGGTATCAGACGCGCGGATCACGTCGGTAGTCGTCCGGAGCGGAATCCCGCTTGTGCAGGCGGGAGATACGGTGGAAAAGGGGCAGCTTCTGGTGTCGGGAACGGTGCCGATCACAGATGATGGAGGCGAAGAAATTTCCTCTTACCGGGTGCGGGCGGATGCGGATATATATGGGATCCGGGAGCGGGTCGGGAGAAAGGAGCTTCCGCTCTGGAGGGAAATGCGGACGGAAACGGGAAAGAAACGATACGGAATTGCTTTGGAAGCAGGAACACACACATTTTACTGGAAAATTCCAGAATTTTATGATATGATAGAACATACATTCGATATGGCGGAGCGGTGGGGCTTTTTCAGACGGAGCAGGCGGATGAAACCTGCCTGGACGATCCGGACGGAGTACCGGAAATTGCGGCTCCCGCTTGATTTTTATCTGCCGCTTTCTGTCGGGTGGAGTGAGTACCGGGAGACGTCTGTCTGCGAAAAAAAGTATACAGAACCAGAGCTTGCGGCGCTGTCAGTGGCATTTCAAAAGGAGACGGAAGAAAAATTGATCGAAAAAGGTGTACATATTATGGCAAGTGATGGTAGAATACTAATAAATGGCGGAGTCTGCCATTTTGAGGTACGGCTTCAGACGGAGGAGCCGATTCAAGTTGTGACACAAGGAGAACAGCAAAGGAATGAGCATAATAGAGACAATGATTGATATTCCGATGGAGCATGAGCGGAATGTATGCGGACAGTTTGACGCGTATCTGAAAAAGATTGAGCGGACGCTGCACGTGACGATGATCACACGCGACGGCGCGCTGAAAATCATCGGTCCGGAGCAGACGATCCGGCAGGCGAAGAGTGTGTTCAACAATCTGTTAGAGCTTTCCAGGCGCGGCAATACCGTTACCGAGCAGAATGTTGATTACGCCCTGTCGCTGTCCTTCACGGAGAAGGACGATCAGATTCTCGAGATCGATAAGGATATCATCTGCCGGACGATCACGGGCAAGCCGGTCAAACCGAAGACGATGGGACAGAAACAGTACGTGGACCTGATCCGCAAGAAGATGATTGTATTTGGCATCGGTCCGGCGGGTACCGGAAAAACGTATCTGGCGATGTCGATGGCGATACAGGCATTTAAGAGTGGCGAGGTAAGCCGGATCATCCTGACGCGTCCGGCGATCGAGGCGGGGGAAAAACTGGGTTTTCTGCCGGGCGATCTGCAGAGCAAGATCGATCCGTACCTGCGTCCGCTTTACGATGCGCTGTATCAGATTATGGGGGCAGAAAGTTACCTGCACAATTCTGAGAAGGGCTTGATTGAGGTGGCGCCGCTTGCGTACATGCGTGGTCGTACCCTGGATAATGCGTTCATCATTCTCGATGAGGCGCAGAATACGACCCCGGCACAGATGAAGATGTTCCTGACACGTATCGGCTTTGGTTCCAAGGTGATTGTGACGGGCGACCAGTCGCAAAAGGATCTGCCTGCCGGAGCTGCGTCCGGACTGGATACGGCGATTCATGTACTCAAGAAAATTGACGATATTGGTTTCTGCTATCTGACCAGCAGCGATGTAGTCCGCCATCCGCTGGTACAGAAGATCGTAGAGGCGTACGATGCGTATGAGAAAAAAGATGCGGATGCGTCCCGCGGTTTCCGGAGAAATAATTCCGGGACGCGTGACCGGAAAGATGGAGGAAGAAAGAACAGATGACAATCCAGATCGAATATGAAGCAGAGCGGGAGTGGGAGATAGATTACCGTCCGATCATCGAGGAGATCGTGGTTGCGGCGCTCGATTATGAAAAATGCCCGTATGAGGCGGAGGTCAATGTAGTCCTGACAAATGATGAGGAGATTCATCGTATTAATAAGGAATTCCGAGGAATCGACCGGGCAACCGACGTCCTCTCTTTTCCGATGGGGGATTACGATGTGCCGTCCGATTTTGAACGGTTGGAAGAGCAGTCAGAGGACTATTTTAACCCGGAGACGGGCGAACTTCTTCTGGGCGATATCGTGATCTCGATCGATAAAGTAGACGAGCAGGCGGAGAAATACGGTCATTCTAAGGAGCGCGAGCTGGCGTTCCTGGTGGCACACAGTATGCTGCACCTGTGCGGTTACGATCATATGGAAGATGACGAACGCCTTGTGATGGAGAAAAAACAGGAGGAAATCCTGGCTGGCAAAGGGTATACGCGCTAAAAGCAGGGAAAAGAACCGGAGGGAAAGGGGAGAGCCCATTCGGGAAATGAGGCATATGGGGATGTGATGGGGGAAGTATGGAATGAAAAAAAGCGGTTGGAAAATAAGGCACTGGCACTGACTCTGATGGCAGTCTGCTGGCTGTCAGGCTGTTCGGCTCACAAAGAAATATCGGTAACGGCAGCAGAGACACAGGAGGAGACACGTGAGCTGTCCTTAAATACAGAGACGGAGGCCGAAACGCAGCCGGAAGCAGAGCCGGAGGGACGTTACGAAAAAGACGGGAAGATACAGAGTTATCTGACCGGGGAATGGACGGATGTCGCAAAGGCGAACCGCCGTCCGCTCGCAATCATGATGAGCAATGACAAGGCGGCGCTTCCGCAGTATGGCATCAACCATGCCGGAGTGGTCTATGAGGCACCGGTGGAAGGCAGCATGAACCGATATATGGCACTGATAGAGGACTATGACGATCTGGACCGGATCGGTTCCGTCCGGAGCTGCCGCCCATACTATACTTTTTTTGCAAGGGAATTTGAGGCAGTCTATGCACATTATGGGCAGAATACGTTTGCACTTCCGTATCTGGAGCAGATGGAACATTTAGACGGAATCAAAGGTAATGGGGTATCTGCGTATTTCCGGACCAAGGATCGGAAGACCCCGCACAATGCCTATGCATCGGGACCAAAGCTGCGCCAGGCGATCGAGGCGAGCGGTTATGCGGATGCGTATCCGGAGAGCTATGAGGGGCATTATACTTTTGCGCCGGAGAGTGCGCCGGTGTGCTTTGAGGATGGTATCGCAGCGGCCAAAGTAGTGCCAGGTTATCAGTTAAGCAATCCCTGGTTTGAGTATCACCCGGAGGACGGGCTGTACTACCGGTATCAGTATGGCGGTCCGCATATGGGAGATGAAGGACAGATAGCGGTTAAAAATATTATTTTCCAATACTGTTTGTGGAAATATTATAAACCGACGGAATATCTGGATATTGATGTCCATACACCGGCGATGGGGTATTATTTTACAAATGGACACGGCATTCTGATTCGTTGGGAAAAAGACGGCGCTTACGGCGTCACAAAGTATTACGATATGGACGGTCAGGAAATCAAGCTGAATCCGGGCAAGACCTGGGTCTGCATCCTTCCAAATGACCGTATGGATAAGGCGGAATTCTATGGAGAACAGACGGAGTAGAAGAAAACCCGGAATGCGGGAAGAGACAGAAAGAGAGATAATCAGCCGGCAGCGCACGGCAGGACGTAGAGAAGAAGCAGCTGGAGTCAGCCGGGAAAGTGCGGGCAGAAGCCGTAACCGGTCAGGAAGCAGCCGGAAGCCGGAAGCGGTTCCGGTGAGAAAAGAAAATTTTGTCATTCAGGGTACGATCCTGGCAGTTGCCGGTATCATTGTGCGTCTGATCGGTATTCTGTACCGCGTCCCGATGACGAATATCATCGGCGATGAGGGCATGGGATATTATTCGACGGCATTCAACGTATATAATATCATGCTGATCCTTTCATCGTACAGTCTGCCTCTGGCGGTGTCGAAGATGGTAGCGGCCCGCCTTGCGAAAGGGCAGTACCGCAATATGAACCGTGTTCTGCGGGCGGCGCTTGTCTATGCGACGGTCGTAGGTGGTCTGGCATGCTTTATTACCTGGAATTTTGCAGGTTTTTTTGCAACAACCTTGTTTAACACGCCATTCTGCGTGTATGCACTCCGCACACTTGCGCCAACGATCTGGATCATGGCGTATCTGGGTGTGCTGCGCGGTTATTTCCAGGGGCATGGAACGATGATTCCGACGGCGATCTCCCAGATCCTGGAGCAGGTGGTCAACGCGATTATCAGTGTGGTGGCCGCCAGCGTCCTTTTCAAGGTGGGACTGGATACAGCGAAAGTATATGGAAAAGATGGATATGCACAGGCATTTGGCGCGGCAGGCGGTACGATCGGCACAGGAAGCGGCGCGTTTGCAGCCTGTTATTTGTGCTGGTATTGTTTTTACTCTACCGTCCGACGGCAAAACGGCGGATTGCCAAGGATCGGAGCGGTAGTGTGGATTCCTACCGTCAGATTTCGAGAATCTTCTTCTTTACCGTTATTCCGGTTATCGTAAGCTCGGGTGTTTACAATATTAACTCGGTTATTGACAACGGTATCATGGCGCACGGCATGGAGTCGCTGGGACGCGGCAAAGAGTTTTTAGCCCTCTGGGGTATCTACAACAACAAATATATGCTGCTGGTACATGTCCCGCTTGCGATGGCGAACTCACTGTCCTCGTCGCTGATTCCTTCGCTGTCCGGTGCAATAGCGCGTAAGGACCGAATGGCGGCGATTGAGAAGACAGCCCTTGCGATCCGGTTTGCTATGCTGATTGCGATTCCGTCGGCGGTGGGGCTGACGGTACTTTCAGCGCCGGTCAATAACCTGTTATTCCGGGGCGGCAACAATGCGGAAGCGATCCGTATGATGATGATTGGCGCTTCAGCCGTTATCTTCCTGTCGCTTTCGACGGTTACCAATGCAATCTTACAGGGACTGAACCGGATGAATGTTCCGGTGCGGAACGCCCTGATTTCGTTGGCATTACACGTGATTGCGCTGTATATTATGCTGATGATCTTCAATATGGGTATCTACAGTATGGTATTTGCAAGTATTTTATTTGCGCTCTTTATGTGCATTTTAAATGCGATCGCGATCCGCAACACACTCGGTTACCGCCAGGAGATGGTCAAGACCTTCCTGCTGCCGGCAATCAGCGCAGCATTTATGGGCGCGGCGGCATATGGCGTGTACCGTGGGGTTACGCTGGTGATCCACAGCAATGTGCTGGGAACGCTGCTAGCGGTGCTTGTGGCGGTCGCGGTATATGGCGTGCTTCTTATCAAGCTGCACTGTATCGAGGAAGATGAGATGTATTCAATGCCGATGGGACGGAAACTCACACGCATCTGCCGGAAGCTGCATCTGATGTAGGGTTAGAAATTTAGTTATGATTAAAATTTAGAAAAAAGTGAATAATAAGGATACACAACAGGAGGTATCCTTATTATGAGAAAATATCAGGGAATACTGTTTGCGGCGCTTTTTTGTTTTGCAATGCTTCTGCTTCTGGCGGCAGGGCTCTGGTGGTACCGTCCACGGCGGGCGGAACCGGTACCGGGGCGCGTGTATGAGTCAGAGCGGATGCCGGAGAATAATGCGGTTCTGAACCCGGAACCGGAAGTGGCGGAGAAACAATCCGGCTATTGTCTGACGGCGGAGGATGGGATGCTGCTTATCTTTGACGGAACAAGCGGCGAAGTCTGTTTCCAGACCCATATGCCGCTCTCAGAATTTTCCGTGGAAGAACAGGAAAAACTGCTGGAAGGAGTCTGGTTCGACACAATGACGGATGTGTTTCACTATCTGGAGTCTTTCAGCAGTTAGATGTGATTATAATACAGTCAAAAAACAAAGAAGAAAGTCCGCGTATGAACGGTACGAAGCAAACGGTCAGGAAGGGAAATAGGGATGAGTCAGAATAAAGTAATCATAGTGGGAGCGGGAGCAGCCGGAATGACGGCTGCCATTTTTGCTGCCAGGGAGGGCGCTCAGGTGGTTCTGCTGGAACATAAAGACCGGGTCGGCAAGAAGATCCTGTCTACCGGCAATGGACGCTGTAACCTTTCAAACCGTTTGCAGGAGCCGTTCTGCTACCGCAGTGGTCAGCCGGATTTTCCATGGAAGGCGCTTGGGGCGTTTACGCTTCCGATGACACTGGAATATTTTGAGGATCTCGGCGTTTTGACGCGGGAACGGGACGGATATCTGTATCCATATTCCGGGCAGGCAAGCGCTGTTTTAGATGCACTCCGTTTGGGACTTGCGCGGGAGTCGGTTCAGGTGGTGACGGAATGTGAAGTTTTCTCGATCACGCCGCGCGAAGATGCGAAACACCGGTTTGAAGTGAAGACGTCCCAGGGGAGCTTTTCGGGCGAGGCGCTGATTCTGGCGTGCGGCAGCAAGGCGGCACCGGGTACAGGTTCGGATGGAAGCGGATATAAGCTGGCGAAACGGCTGGGACACCATATCATCAAGCCGCTTCCGGCACTGGTTCAGCTTCGTTGCCCGGAAAAGTTCTTTAAACAGCTCGCCGGAGTACGCGCGGATGCCTCTGTGATACTCTACAGCGATGGCAGAAAGCTGGCGGAGGACAAGGGCGAGGTGCAGCTTACGGATTATGGTATTTCGGGGATTCCGGTTTTCCAGGTCAGCCGCTTTGCGGCGCGCGCGCTCGATGAGGGACGGGATGTACGGGCGGTACTCAATTTTTATCCGGAATGCCCGGAAACGGAGACACGCCGGATATTAAAAGAGCGGAGTGAGCGCCTGAAAGAACGGCAGGTGGAGGACTTTTTTTTCCGGCTGGATACATAAAAAACTGGCAGCTCTGTTTTAAAACAGGCAGGAATCCGGCCAGATCGGACGGTTGGCAGCCTGACAGAGGCACAGATTCAGACGCTGGGGGATCTGCTCTGCCGGTTTGAGGTCAGCGTGAACGGTACAAATTCCTTTGAACAGGCACAGATTTGCTGCGGCGGCGTCGATGTGCGGGAGGTTGACGCACAGACGATGGAATCGAAGAAGGTAAAAGGGTTATATTTTGCCGGGGAGATTCTGGATGTCGATGGCATCTGCGGCGGTTATAATCTCCAGTGGGCGTGGAGCAGCGGCGCAGCAGCTGGAAAATGTGCTGGAAGGGAGTCAGATAAATGATACGAGTAAATCAGGTAAAACTGCCGGTCAGCCACAGTGAGGCGGATCTTCGCAAGAAAACTGCCAAAATGATGGGAGTATCGGCAGATCAGATACAGTCGGTGAAGCTGGTGCGCCAGTCTCTGGATGCGCGCAAAAAGCCAGATCTGTACTATTTATATGCATTAGATGTTGCAGTGGCAGGGAAAGAGGCGGCGATTGTCAAACGTGCGCGCAGTGTAAATGTGCAGATCCGAAAGGAAGAGGCGTACCGCCTGCCTGATCCGGGAATAGAGCCGCTTCGGGAACGACCGGTAATCGTGGGCTTTGGTCCGGCAGGTATGTTTTGTGGTCTGATGTTGGCGCGTGCCGGATATCGCCCGCTTATTCTGGAACGGGGGCTGGATGCGGACAGCCGTGCAAAGGCGGTTGCACGCTATTGGACAGATGGAACGCTGGATCCGGAGTGCAATGTGCAGTTCGGCGAGGGCGGTGCCGGTACGTTTTCAGATGGAAAGCTGAATACGCTAGTCAAGGATCCGTCTGGGCGGAATAAGGAAGTGCTGAAAATCTTGGCGCAGGCGGGCGCGGATCCGGCGATTACCTATGTGAACAAGCCGCACGTTGGAACGGATGTTCTGCGGACGGTGGTAAAGAATATTCGAAGTGAGATAGAGAGTCTGGGCGGTGAGGTACGGTTTGGCTGCCGTCTGGAGGACTTTGAGACACAGAATGGTCATTTGTGTTCCATCCGCGTCAGTGCCCGTAAAGGCACGTCGGAGGCAGGACGGACGGTGGAGGAGATTCCGGCATCGGCACTGGTGTTGGCGATCGGGCATAGCGCCCGCGATACGTTTGCGATGCTGGCAGAGAAACCGCTCGACATGCAGGCAAAGGCATTTGCGGTGGGACTGCGGATCCAGCACCCACAGACGCAGATCAACTTAAGCCAGTACGGACGGGAAGAGGCCGGGAATCTGGGGGCTGCCAGCTATAAGCTGACGGCACAGACCTCCGGAGGCAGGGGCGTGTATTCTTTCTGTATGTGTCCGGGCGGCTTTGTTGTGGATGCATCCTCAGAGCCGGGACGGCTGGCAATCAACGGCATGAGCAACCATGATCGTGCCGGTGCAAACGCAAACAGCGCTCTGATTGTGACCGTTACACCGGAGGATTTTCCACAGCCGGGCACACTTGGCGGCGTGACGTTCCAGCGTCAGCTGGAGGAAGCGGCATACCGCTGCGGCGGCGGAAAAATCCCGGTACAGCTTTATGGAGATTTCCGGGAAAACCGGATTTCAACGGGATTTGGAGCAGTGACACCACAGTTTGAAGGGCAGTTTGCATTTGGAAATCTGCGGGAGGTGCTGCCGGAAGCGCTTTCGGCAGCGATGTTAGAGGGAATGGAACATTTTGGACATGTGATTCATGGCTTTGACCGCGAGGATGCGGTTTTTGCCGGAGTAGAGAGCCGGACCTCCTCGCCGCTGCGGATTCCGCGTGACCACGCGACGATGGAGAGCAGCACGATCGCGGGCATTTACCCATGCGGCGAAGGCGCTGGATATGCGGGCGGTATTACCTCGGCGGCGATGGATGGGATGAAGACGGCAGAGGCAATTATCGCGAAGTATGCTATCCCCAAAATTAAATTGTGAGAGAGAATGGTTCAGAGGCTTTAGGCTTTATAGTAAGGATGTCTGCCTGTAGCTGAGAAGAAACAAGCATTATAAGAGGAGAAATGATAGATGAAACAGGAAAGAATTGACCGTATTAATACGTTATATCATAAGAGCCAGGCAGTTGGATTGACCGAAGAAGAGAAAAAAGAGCAGGCAGCGCTTCGGAAGGAGTACATTGAGTCAATCCGTGGAAATATGCGAGGACAGTTAAATTCGATACTGATTAAAGAGAAAGACGGTTCTATTACGGATCTGGGTAAGAAATACGGCGGCGTTACGGATACGAAGAATTAATTGAAGGGTAGAAGAGATGGTTATTCATTCATCTGGATCGCAGATATCAAAACAGGAGATTCGCGCATATGTCCTTCAAAAACGCGGGACTCTGCTGCCAGAAGAAAAACAACGATGGGATGAGGCGTTGTTAGAACGTCTCATCCCCCTCTTTCCATCAGCCGGGACGGCAGTGTATGCCTATACGAGTGTGCGCGGTGAGGCAAGTACGGAATATTTGATTGACGAGCTGTTAAAGCGCGGCTGCCGGGTAGCGCTGCCGCGGGTGTTTGGGCGTGAAATGCGTTTTTTCTATGTCACAGATCGGTGCCAGCTTGTGACGGGGGCATATGGCATCCCGGAACCGGCGGACGGATGTCAGGAGGCAGATGCGCCGAAAGCGCTGGTGATCACGCCTGGCGTAGGGTTTTCCAAGGACGGAAACCGCATCGGTTATGGGGCGGGGTATTATGACCGCTTTTTTGCGGCAGAACCGGACCATATGGCGGTGGGGATCTGCTATGGATTCCAGTTGTTTCCGGCATTTGAAACCGAAAAGCACGATAAAAAAATGGCATATATTGTGACACCGGAGCAGACAATTAAAGTTTTGTAATGTCTGGCGCACTCGCGCGAAGCAGAAACATATCAAAGGCATACAGGAACAGAGCAGCCGTGTGGTAAACTCTGTTTTTGCTTCCAGATACATGAACCGGAATATTTTGTAAGAAACTGGAAAGGATTCTGGCAGGAATGGGACTTGCGAAAATGAGCGCCATATAGTAATATTATCTAATGTATGAAATATTAGGATTATTAGGATAATGAAAGAATAGTAAGGAGCAATACAATTTATGGATTTACATACAAACGATTCGTCCGAATCCGCAGCAGGCGTGTTTGTGTCTGACAAATGTCAGATTCCGGTGGGCGGTATACCGCAGCAGGAACCGGATCGCCAGCAGTATTATATGGCACTCTGCCGCCAGAAGGTACAGGAGATTTCGGACAAACTGGGGCGTCCGCTGACCTGCTTTATCTCGACGTTTGGATGTCAGATGAATGCACACGATTCAGAAAAGCTTCTCGGTATTCTGCTGGAAGCAGGATTTGTGGAAGGAACCAGTGAGGAATCGGATTTCGTCCTCTACAATACATGTACAGTCCGTGAAAATGCGAACCTGCGCGTGTATGGACGTTTAGGGTATCTTCACAGCCTCAAGAAAAAGAATCCGCACATGATGATCGCACTTTGCGGCTGCATGATGCAGGAGCCGGAGGTTGTAGAGAAATTAAAGAAGAGCTACCGCTTTGTGGACTTGATTTTCGGTACGCACAATGTATATAAACTGGCAGAGCTGCTGGAACAGCGCTTTGAGACGGGGAAGATGGTCATCGATATCTGGAAAGGAACTGATAAGATCGTTGAGGATCTGCCGTCGGAGCGCAAATATACATTTAAGTCTGGCGTTAATATCATGTTTGGCTGCAACAATTTCTGCAGCTATTGCATCGTCCCGTATGTGCGCGGACGCGAGCGCAGCCGTGCGCCGGAGGACATCATCCGTGAGATTGAAGAGCTGGTTAAGAACGGCGTCGTGGAGATCATGCTGTTAGGGCAGAATGTCAATTCCTACGGAAAGAACCTGGAATCTCCAATTACCTTTGCAGAACTTCTGCGCCGGGTAGAGCGGATTGAGGGGCTTAAACGGATCCGTTTCATGACCTCCCATCCGAAGGATCTGTCGGATGAGCTGATCGAAGTGATGGCATCTTCCAAGAAGATCTGCCGCCATCTGCATCTGCCGCTTCAGTCGGGCAGCAGCGAGATCCTAAAGAAGATGAACCGCCATTACACGAAGGAGCAGTATCTGGAACTGGCAGAGCGCATCCGCAAGGCGGTACCGGATATTTCCCTAACGACGGATATCATCGTTGGATTTCCGGGAGAGACGGAGGAAGATTTCGAGGAGACACTGGAGGTTGTGCGGAAAGTCCGCTACGACAGCGCATTTACCTTTATTTATTCGAAGCGCACCGGAACTCCGGCGGCAGCGATGGAAAATCAGGTTCCAGAAGAAGTTGTCAAAGAACGTTTCGACCGTCTGCTCGCAGAGGTACAGGCGATTTCCGCACAGGTCTGTGGACGAGATGTCCATACGGTGCAGGAGGTTCTGGTGGAGGAACCGGACAGTCACGTGGAGGGACTGGTAACCGGACGTATGTCCAATAACACAATCGTTCATTTCCCAGGTGGAAAAGAGCTGATTGGTAAAATTGTTAAAGTATATCTGAAGGAATCCAAGGGATTTTACTATATGGGATCCCTGGTAGATTAAGGAGGATAAATTTATGAAAAAGCATTATAAAGGATTGACGGTTCTGCTGTCAGCCTTCATGCTGGCAGGAAGTGCTTCCGTCGCATATGCAGGACCGGCAGATGACATTGCAAACGGTACAGTCGGTATGCCAAACACCGGTTCGTCAACATCGGCAGAGCAGTTCAACCAGGGAACCGGGCAGCAGGATGAGAACACGGCACTTCATGTCGGCGTCAATTATCTGTATAATGCGGAAGGCGATATTTCTGCATTTGCGATGGATTTGAAAAACTTTGAGGGGATCGGCGGCGTGTCCTACCGTGCATATACCAACACAGGCGGTTATCTGTGGTGGTACCATGACGGCATCCAGACCGGTGTGGTTGGTTCCGGAAGCTGGGTAGAGGCGATCCAGATTCAGCTTTCCGGTCAGGCTGAGAAGATGTACGATGTTTACTATAGCGTTACATCCAGTGGTCAGGGCAAGATGGGATATGCGAAGAACGGCGAAGTGGCTGGTACCGTGGATATCGGCGAGAAGATCCTTCTATTGAAGTCGTATTAGTTCCGAAGGGAAGCGCAGGTCCGCAGAGTGCAGCACCGCGCTACAAATCAGCTGCTTCCAGCAGACTGAGCGTAGCAGAAAATGCAACGGTTATGTTCAATGAGGACGGAAGCGTATATAACGGCTGGCTTTCCGATGACTTTGTACGTTATTATTTTGAAAATGGCTATGCAAAGACCGGCTGGCAGTATATCGATGGTTACAAGTTCTACTTTGACTCATGCGGTCGTCTGGTTCAGGACGTAGACAGCCTGATTGGCAAGCAGTCCGATTATCTCCTGAAGGTAAATAAGACACTGAACTGCCTGACGGTTTATGCAAAAGACGGCAATAACGGATATATTATTCCGGTGAAAGCGATGCTGACCTCCGTCGGTGATGATACGCCGATTGGAACTTTCAAGACACCGGAGAAATATCGCTGGAGACTGATGGTAAATGATACTTACACCCAGTATGCAACCCGTATCACACAGGGATTCCTGTTCCATTCGATTACATACGCAACCCCGAATGAGAATAACCTTCTGACCGTCGGCTATAATGGTCTGGGTGTTTCCCGTTCTTTAGGCTGTGTACGCCTGAACTGTAGAAACTCCAAGTGGGTATATGATAACTGCCATCTGGGAACGACTGTACAGGTATACGAGGATGCCAATGTAGCATCTCCATTTGATAAGCCGGAGCTGGTACCGATCTCCGATCAGCAGACCTGGGATCCGACGGATCCGAAATTCAACTAAAATAAAACGACAGCGGTCTGTCTGGTCTGGCATTCAGATGAGTGAAGTGCCGGAAAACGGGCAGATCGCGATGAAGAGAGGTAAATTGTGGCACTTTCACCAATGATGACTCATTATCTGGAGACGAAAAAACAGTATCCGGACTGTATTCTGTTTTATCGTCTTGGCGATTTCTATGAGATGTTTTTTGAGGATGCCCAGACTGTTTCGAAAGAACTGGAACTTACCCTGACTGGAAAAGACTGCGGACTGGAGGAGCGCGCGCCTATGTGCGGCGTTCCTTATCATGCCGTAGAGGGTTATTTGAGCCGTCTCGTCCAGAAGGGCTATAAGGTCGCCATCGCAGAGCAGATGGAGGATCCGAAACAGGCAAAGGGACTTGTGAAGCGGGAGGTAATCCGGGTGGTGACGCCGGGAACCCTGACAAATTCACAGGTTCTGGAGGAATCAAAAAACAATTACCTGATGGGAATTGTATACATAGACGGTGTATTCGGCGTTTCGACGGTTGATGTCAGCACGGGCGACTATCTTGTGACGGAGGTTCGCAACGAGCGCAGTCTGTTAGATGAAATTTATAAATTTTCGCCGTCGGAGCTTATCTGCAACGAGGCTTTTTACATGTCAGGAATCGATTTAGAGGACTTGAAAGTACGGTTAAATGCCGTGATCTCAGCACTTGAAAATCGGTTCTTTTCTGATGATTCCTGCCGGAGAATCCTGCGGGAACATTTTCATGTAGAGCACCTGGAAGCGTTGGGACTGGCGGACTATGAGACGGGCGCGATTGCGGCGGGCGCTGTCCTGCAGTATCTGTATGAGACGCAGAAAAATACACTGGAACACCTGACGCGCCTGACTGTCTATACGACCGGACAGTTTATGATGCTGGATACGTCCACGCGCCGGAACCTGGAGCTTACTGAGACGCTCCGGGAAAAGCAGAAGCGGGGCACACTTCTCTGGGTGCTTGATAAGACGAAAACGGCGATGGGCGCCCGTATGCTGCGGACACTTGTGGAGCAGCCGCTCATCAGCCGGGAGGAGATCCTGCGCCGCCAGAATGCGATAGAAGAGCTGAACATGAACTATATCAGCCGCGAGGAGCTGTGCGAATATCTGAATCCGATCTATGATCTCGAACGTCTGATCGGACGCATCAGTTACCGGACGGCAAATCCGCGCGATCTCATCGCGTTTGGCAATTCACTGGCGATGCTTCCGTATATCAAACAGATTTTGAAGGAGTTTTCAGGCGAGCTGCTTAAAAACCTGGAAGCCGATCTGGATCCGCTGGCAGATTTGAAGGAACTGATTGACAAGGCGATCGTGGAAGAGCCGCCGATCACGGTGCGCGAGGGCGGCATCATCAAGGAAGGCTACCATGAGGAGGCAGACCGTCTGCGTCATGCAAAGACAGAAGGAAAAGACTGGCTGGCACAGTTAGAGCAGAGCGAGCGTGAAAAGACAGGCATCAAAAACCTGAAAGTCAAGTTCAATAAGGTATTTGGCTACTATTTTGAGGTGACTAATTCCTTTAAGGATCTGGTGCCGGATTATTTCATCCGTAAACAGACCCTGACAAACGCAGAGCGCTATACGACCGACCGGCTGAAAGAGCTGGAAGATATCATTCTCGCGCCGAGGACAAGCTGGTTTCTCTGGAATATGATCTGTTCTGCCAGGTGCGCGACCAGATCGCGGGCGAGGTAAACCGGATTCAGAGTACCGCCCGTGCGATCGCGATGACGGATGTGCTGGCGTCTCTGTCGGTGGTGGCGACGCGTTACAATTACGTGAAACCTCATATCAACGAAAAGGGCATCATCCGCATCAAAAACGGACGTCATCCGGTCGTAGAGCGCATGATGGGCGGCGAGATGTTTGTCGCCAATGACACATATTTAGACAACGGAAAGAACCGGATTTCGATCATTACCGGTCCGAACATGGCTGGTAAGTCGACTTATATGCGTCAGACGGCGCTGATCACGCTGATGGCGCAGATCGGAAGCTTCGTCCCGGCGGATGAGGCGGATATCGGTCTCTGCGACCGTATTTTTACCCGTGTGGGCGCCTCGGATGATCTGGCATCCGGTCAGAGTACCTTCATGGTGGAGATGACCGAGGTTGCGAATATCCTGCGGAATGCGACGAAAAACAGCCTTCTGATTCTCGATGAGATCGGGCGCGGTACGAGTACCTTCGACGGCCTTTCGATCGCCTGGGCGGTTGTGGAGTATATTAGTAATACGAAGATTCTGGGGGCTAAGACGCTGTTTGCGACACATTACCATGAACTGACAGAGTTGGAAGGAACCTTAAGCGGCGTCAACAACTACTGTATCGCGGTCAAGGAACAGGGCGACGATATCGTCTTCCTGCGTAAAATCGTGAAGGGTGGCGCCGATAAGAGCTACGGCATCCAGGTGGCGAAGCTTGCAGGCGTTCCGGCTCCGGTCATCGATCGGGCAAAAGAACTGGTGGAAGAGTTGAGCGATGCCGACATTACAGCGCGTGCGAAGGAGATTGCAGAAAATGGTCCGGGAACCCAGACGCGCAAAAAGGTGGCAAAACCGGACGAGGTAGATCTGCAGCAGATGTCGATCTTTGACACGGTCAATGAGGACGATATCATCAAGGAGATCATGGAACTGGAAGTAAACCGGATGTCTCCGCTGGATGCGCTCAATACATTAGATAAGCTGCAGGCGAAGCTGAAAAACCGGTGGATGCACCAGTAAAAAAGAGTTTAGGAAGGATGTGGAGGAGATAGATGGCTGCGATTCAGGTCTTGGATTCCAATACAATCAATCAGATTGCAGCCGGCGAGGTCATTGAACGGCCGGCGTCGGTTGTCAAGGAGCTTTTGGAGAATGCGATCGATTCGAAGGCGACGGCGATCACGGTGGAGATTCAGGGCGGCGGTCTGCAGACGATCCGGGTGACGGATAACGGAAGCGGCATTGTGCGCGAGGAGATCCCACTGGCATTTAAGCGCCATGCGACCAGCAAGATCCGGACGGCGTCGGATTTGTTTCAGGTGGCATCGTTAGGGTTCCGCGGCGAGGCGCTGGCGTCGATCGCGTCGGTGGCGAAGGTGGAACTGATCACGAAAACAAACGATTCGATCAGCGGTTCCCGTTACCGCATTGAGGGCGGCGAGGAACTGGGACTGGAGGAGGTCGCGCGCCGGAAGGAACAACCTTTATCGCCAGAGATTTGTTCTACAATACACCGGTACGCCGGAAGTTTTTAAAGACGCCGGCGACAGAAGGGTCCCATGTGGCAGATTTAGTCGAAAAGATTGCCCTGTCGCATCCGGAAATCTCCATCCGTTTCATCAATAACAACCAGAGCCGTCTCCATACCTCTGGAAATCATAACTTAAAAGATATAATTTATGCGGTCTTTGGACGCGAGATCACGGCAAACCTGATTGAAGTGGATGCCGGAGCTGATCCGATCCGGGTAGGCGGCTTCATCGGTAAGCCGCTGATCGCGCGCGGCAACCGCACGTATGAAAATTATTTCATCAACGGACGCTATATCAAGAGCAGTATCATCGGAAAGGCGATCGAGGACGCATATAAACCGTTCATGATGCAGCACAAGTATCCATTTACGATGCTGCAATTTACGATCGATCCGTCGTATATTGACGTCAACGTCCATCCGGCGAAGATGGAGATCCGTTTCAGAGACGGCGAACAGATCTACCGGACGGTCTACCATACGATCGCGATGGCACTCGCTAACCGGGAACTGATTCCGGCGGTTTCGCTGGAGAATGAGAAGAATGCAGAGAAAGAGCTGAAGATTCCGGGGCTGGAAAAGGGAGTGCTGCCGGAGCTTCCAACCAGAAAGATGGAAAGCAGCCAGGGCAGCCGTCCGTCCTTAAAACCGGTCCGTATCCGTGAGGAACATCCGGAACCGTTTGAGACGAAACGTCTGGGAGCGTCGCAGGCAGAAATGATGTCGGTCTCGGAAGATATGCCGGGATATGGGGCTGAAAACGGCAGCGGATCAAATGCGGCTGTGTCAGGAACGGGGCGGTTCGATGAAGTGTTTGGAAGAACCGACACAACCGGCAGAGTTGAAAATGTTTCAATTAATACAGAGTCAGATCTGCCAGAGCCGGCCACGTCAGCGCCTTCCAGCGAATCCATCTCAGCTTCAGCGGGGCAAGCTGCATCTCCTGCATCTGTTTCAACGGGATCGACCCAGTCCGCCCCATCTGAAAAGCCCCGTCAGATGGATCTGTTTGAAGATAAACTCCTGACCAAACCGGCGCGTGCGAACCACCGCCTGATTGGACAGCTATTTGACACATACTGGCTGGTGGAGTATCATGATAATCTGTACATCATTGATCAGCATGCGGCGCATGAGAAAATCCTCTATGAGCGGACGATGGCATCCCTTCAAAAGAGGGAGTACACCTCCCAGATGATTGATCCGCCGATCATTTTGAGTCTCAACAGCAGTGAGCAGCTCAAATTAGAGCAGTATATGGAACATTTTACCTCGATCGGATTTGAGATTGAGCCGTTTGGCGGCAAGGAGTACGCGGTGCGTGCCGTTCCGGCGAACCTCTTTTCCGTCGCAAAACGCGAGCTTCTGATGGAGATGATCGACGATCTGGCGGAGGGCAATGGAAGCGGAACCCCGGATCTCATCGATGAGCGTGTGGCGACGATGTCGTGTAAGGCGGCGGTCAAGGGCAATCACACATTATCATTTGCCGAAGCGGACAAGCTGATCGATGAGCTTCTGGAACTCAAAAATCCGTATGCGTGCCCACATGGTCGCCCAACGATCATATCGATGAGCAAATATGAGTTGGAGAAGAAATTCAAACGGATTGTATAACCCATTAAAAGGAGAGAAAGTCTTATGGGAAATCTGGAACAAGCGGCTGAAAAAAAGCCCCTGATTGTCCTGACCGGACCGACGGCAGTCGGAAAAACGGCGCTGTCCATTCAGCTCGCCAGGCGGATCGGCGGCGAGATCATTAGCGCGGATTCGATGCAGGTGTACCGCCACATGGATATCGGTACGGCAAAGATACGCCTGGAGGAGATGGACGGTGTGCCGCACCATCTGATCGATATTTTAGAGCCGACTGAGGATTTCAATGTCGTGCGGTTTCAGGCGCTTGCCCGCGCGGCGGCGGAAGATATTTACAGCCGCGGAAAAATTCCGATCGTTGCAGGTGGAACCGGCTTTTATATTCAGGCACTGCTCAATGATATTGATTTCACCCAGATCGACGAAAATACGCAGTTTCGGGAGGAGATGGAACGCCTGGCAGCCGAACAGGGGGCGGAAGTCCTGCATGAGCGCCTGCGGGCGGTCGATCCAGAATCGGCGGAGGCGATCCACGCAAACAATGTAAAACGTGTGATCCGCGCGCTGGAATATTATGAGCAGACGGGCGAGAAGATTTCTGCCCACAATGAGGCGGAGCGGGCAAAGACTTCACCGTACCATTTCTTCTATTATGTATTAAATACCGATCGGACGGTTCTTTATGAGCGGATCGAGAAGCGGATCGATGAGATGATGGAAGAGGGACTGGTCGAGGAAGTGAGGCAGCTGCAGGCGATGGGCTGTCGCCGTGATTCAGTGGCGATGCAGGGACTTGGATATAAAGAAATTCTGGCATATTTAAATGGCGAAATGTCATTGGAGACAGCGGTCAATATCCTGAAACGCGATACGCGCCATTTTGCGAAACGTCAGCTTACCTGGTTCCGGCGGGAACGCGACGTGCGTTTCTTATATTTGCCGGAATTTGATAATGACCGGGAACGCGTGCTGGAACATATTCTGCAGGAATTAGCGGCGGAAGCGGGTATTATGGAGTGTGATTCATAAAGATGGATGGAACACTCTAAATTATAAGTTGTAAAAATCAAGAAAAGTTAAAGAAACAAAAAAAGAATTATAGAATAACCGACAACAGGAAAGGAAGCACCATGGAGTTAGAGAAAATGTATGGCGACCTCGGTATTTCGAAAGAAGTGCTTGAATATGGAGCCAGAATCGAAGCGGCTCTGGAAGACCGTTTCACAGAGATCGATGGCAATGCAGAGTACAATCAGTTAAAGGTAATCGCTGCGATGCAGAAAAACCGCGTCAGCGATATTCATTTTTCCGGTACAACCGGATATGGTTACAACGACCTCGGACGTGAGACGCTGGAACAGGTATATGCGGATGTATTCCATACTGAGGACGCGCTGGTGCGCCCGCAGATCGTGTGCGGAACGCACGCGCTCTACACGGCATTAGCCGGAAACCTGCGCCCGGGCGACGAGCTGCTTTCGCCGGTGGGAAAACCGTATGATACTCTGGAGGAAGTGATCGGCATCCGCGAGTCCAATGGTTCCCTGCGGGAGTACGGCATTTCATACCGTCAGGTTGACCTGCTGCCGGACGGAACCTTCGATTACGACGGCATCCGCGCGGCGATCAACGAGAAGACAAAACTGGTAACCATCCAGCGTTCCAAGGGATACGCATCCCGTCCAACCCTCTCGGCAGAGCAGATCGGTGAACTGATTGCATTTGTTAAATCCATCAAACCGGAAGTGATCTGTATGGTAGACAACTGCTATGGCGAATTCGTTGAGCGGATCGAACCGAGCGATCTCGGTGCGGACATGGTAGTCGGTTCCCTGATCAAAAACCCGGGCGGCGGACTGGCGCCGATCGGCGGCTATATCGCCGGAACCAGACAGTGCATCGAAAATGCAGCGTACCGCCTTGGTTCTCCGGGACTCGGACGGGAGGTCGGCGCGAGTCTTGGCGTCAACCAGTCCTTCTTCCAGGGACTTTTCCTGGCACCGACCGTTGTATCCGGTGCATTAAAGGGAGCTATCTTTGCGGCAAACGTCTATGAGCGCCTGGGCTTTGATGTGGTTCCGAACAGCACGGAACCGCGCTATGATATCATTCAGGCGATCACGTTTGGAAAACCGGAGGGTGTTATTGCGTTCTGCCAGGGCATTCAGGCGGCGGCGCCGGTTGACAGCTATGTATCGCCGGAACCGTGGGATATGCCGGGGTATGATTCCCAGGTTATCATGCAGCCGGTGCCTTTATCCAGGGTTCCTCGATCGAGCTTTCCGCGGATGGTCCGATCAAACCGCCGTACAGCGTCTTCTTCCAGGGCGGACTGACCTGGTACCATGCGAAGTTAGGCATTTTAATGTCCCTGCAGAAGCTTCTGGATGCAGGCATAGTAAAACCTGAGCAGCTCAAAATCGACTAGAAATGACGTTTTTTGAATGATTTTGTAATTAATTTTAAGAAAACTTTAAAAAAAAATCTGCCGGACTGTCTATACACATTCCGGCAGTTTGTGCTAAGATAATAAAGATTATAGAAAGGGACGGTATTCGGTATCATGAATCGAGCAAAAAATTTCTGGATTCTTCTGCTGCTCCTGATGACAGGGATTGTGTTAGGTGGATTTATCGGAAATATGGCATCCGGCGTCAGGGGACTGTCGTGGCTGAATTACGGACAATCCTTCGGTCTGATGGACCCGGTTGTTCTTGATTTAGGAATCTTGGTTATCACGTTTGGTCTGTCAATCCGGGTGACGATGGCGAGCATCATCGGCGTTGTCATTGCACTGATCGCATATCGTCTGATTTAATCAAAGAATCCCGCCTGGTGGGAATGGCTTTCTGTATGCAGAGGAGAGGCACGCAGGAGGACAATCAATGAAAAAAGAAACAGAGAAACCAGTAAAAAGTTCTGAACCGACCACTGGATGGCGTCTTACCATGAAAGATATCCCTGAAAAAGACCGACCCTACGAAAAATGTGAGAGGGAGGGAGTTGGGGCACTGACGGACGCCGAGCTTTTAGCGATCCTTATCCGGACCGGAAACCGGCAGGAGTCGGCACTTTCCTTGGCAACCCGGATTCTGGCGCAGGCGCAGCCACCGGGAATTTTAGGGCTTTTGCATCTGACTCTTCCAGAACTGATGGAGCAGAAAGGAATCGGCAGGGTCAAGGGAATCGAACTTTTGTGTGTGGGAGAACTGTCACAGCGGATCTGGCGCACCTTGACGCTTTCAGAAGCGCCTGCGTTTACGGCGCCGGAGGCGATCGCCGCTTTTTATATGGAGGAAATGCGTCACAAAGAGCAGGAAGAGATGCACCTGATGATCCTCAATACGAAGCAGAGGCTGATTCGGGATATCCTGCTGTTTCGGGGAACCTTCAATCACTCTCCGGCGTCTCCGAGGGAGATATTTATCGAGGCGCTGCGCTATCATGCAGCCAGCATCGTTTTAGTACATAATCATCCGAGCGGGGATCCTACCCCCAGTGCGGAGGATCGGCGGACGACCGTCCGGATTCAGGAGGCGGGCGCTATGCTGGGAATCCGGCTTTTGGATCATGTGATTATCGGCGAACAAGCTATTTTAGTTTCAAAGAACGGGGAATACTATCATTATGAAAAACAGCAAGTATATTCTGGCAGGTATGTCAGCCTTCTGTCTTGTGCTGATTACAGCAACGTCTATCAAATCAAGCTTTCTGATGCCGCTTCGGACGGGTGTCGGTTTTGTTCTGGTACCGCTGCAGTCAGGCGTCAACGCGATCGGCACAGGTCTCTACAATGCGCTTGAAAATTTTTCCTCCCTGCGGGAGGCGCAGGAGGAGAACAAGAATCTCCAGATGCGTCTGGATCAGATGGTGGAAGAGAACAACCGCTTGCAGTCGGAGCTTTACGAGTTAGACCGTCTCAGAGAGCTGTATCAGCTTGATCAGGAATATATGCAGTATAAAAAAATAGCCGCCCGTGTCATTGCAAAGGACTCTGGAAACTGGTTTCAGGTATTCCGGATCGACAAGGGAGCGGACGATGGCATCCAGGAAGATATGAACGTCATGGCAGGCGGCGGACTGGTCGGTATTGTAACCGATGTCGGGGCAAACTATGCAACTGTCCGCGCGATCATCGATGACGACAGCAACGTCAGCGGCATGTCCCTGCGGACTGGCGATACCTGTAATGTATCCGGCAACCTGACGCTTTACCAGGATGGACGGCTGGGACTTGACCATATCAAGAAAGAGGCAGATATCCAGGAGGGCGACAAGATCGTGACCTCCAACATCAGTGATATTTTCCTGCCGGGCATTCTCATCGGTTATGCCTCCGGGCTGACGACCGATGCCAACAACGTAACAAAATCCGGTACAATCATTCCAGTTGCAGATTTTGATAACCTGCAGGAGGTACTGGTAATCACCCAGCTGAAAAATGGGGATGGAGGCGACAATAATGCGGAAGCTGCTGATTAACCTTGTCATGCTGATTCTGGCATTCACGATCCAGATCTGCGTGTTCCCACAGATCGCCTTCTTATCTTCGGCTCCGAACCTGCTGCTGATTGTGGTGTTTGTGTGCAGCTTCATCGAGGGGCGCGAGCGGGGGATGTTCTACGGGCTGGTGGCAGGTCTTTTTATGGATCTGTTTTACAGTGGACCATTTGGCTTTTATACACTGTTTTTCATCAATCTGGGGTATGTCAGTGGAATCTGCAACAAGTATTATTATGAAGACTACATCACGCTGCCGCTGCTTTTGAGCCTGGCAAGTGATTTAATCTATAACCTGTACATCTATGTATTCCGGTTCCTGATACGGAATCGTCTGAATTTTGGGCATTATCTGGTCTCCATCATTATCCCGGAGATCATATTTACCACGGTTACGACGCTTGTCGTATACCGGTTTTTCCTTTTTATCAACCGGAAACTGAAAGAATGGGAACAAAGGAGAGATTCGAACATTGTTTGATGACCTGAAAGAATATCTGCGAGAATGGTTCAAAAAAGTGATTACCTCCCGGCTTTTTGTCCTGGCGGTTGTGTTCTGCCTGATGTCGTCCGCATTGGTGATGCGGTTGTTCAACCTGCAGATCATCAAGGGCGAAGAGTATCAGGATGCATATACAGCGATGACGGAAAAAGTCATAAAGACTGCCAGCACGCGGGGTAATATCTACGATCGGAACGGCAATGTGCTGGCGTACAACGAACTGGCATACGACGTTACCATACAGGATACCGGTGCGTACAAGACGGATGCACAGTGGAACACGATGCTCTACGATCTGGTATCGATCTTGAATAAACACGGTGAGAGCGCACAGACCAGTTTAGAGCTTACGCTCGATCACGATGGAAATGTCGTGTATACCTCCGAGACACAGTCCGGACGCAAGCGATTCCTGCGCGATTATTATGGTCTTAAAAATGTGGATGAGATGGACGATTCAGATGGAAAATACCCGTCCGACATTTCAGCGCCAGATCTGCTGGAGCGGATGAAAAAGGAGTACCACCTGACACTCGGTGATGATAAGAACCGGGACGGGCGCCCGCTTGACAAAGACGGCAATCCGATCGTTGTTTCGGATGAGGTGGCGCTGCAGATCGTCGGTATCCGCTACACGATGCGTTTTACCGCGTTCCAGAAGTACGAATCTACAACGATCGCGACGGATATCAGCGATGAGACCGTTGCAGACATTTTAGAGCACGCAGCCGATCTGGTGGGCGTCAATATACAGGAATCGACGATCCGTGTGTACAATGAAAGCATCTACTTTGCGCCGATCATTGGATATACGGGAAAAGTAACGAGCGAACGTCTGGAGGAGTTAAAGACGGTCAACGATGACTATGAGTTAAATGATGTCGTAGGCCGTACCGGTATCGAATCCTCGATGGAGCTGGAATTAAAGGGTAAGAAAGGTTCCCAGACGGCATATGTAGATAACGTCGGAAGAATCCTAAGCGTGACCGGGGAAGTCGCACCGGTGGCAGGCAACGATATCTGGCTGACCCTCGATCTGAACCTTCAGAAGGGTATTTACCACATTCTGGAGAAGCAGCTGGCGGGCGTCTTGTTAAAGACGATTGTCAACCAGGATGAGAAAGATATCGCTTATATCGATTCTTCCAGTATTAAGATACCGATCAAGAAGGCATACTTCCAGCTGATCAACAACAACGTCCTCTCGATTGACAATTTCGCTTCCGAAGAGGCATCCGATGTGGAACAGCAGATTTATCAGAAGTACGAGAGCTCACGCGTGCGGATTGAACAGGAACTGCGGGGCGAACTGCAGTCTGAAAATGCAACGCCGATGAACGCGCTGTCAGAGGAAATGCAGGCATATATGCAGTATATCTATTCGTATCTTTCTTCCAGCAACAAGGCGATTGTCCAGCGTGATGCGATTGATACGTCCAGTGACATGTATCAGGCGTGGAAGAACGGTACGATCAGTCTGCGGGAATACTTATATTATGGAATTGCCAACAACTGGATCGATACGACGAAGCTGGACATCCAGAGCCGGTATTCGAATGCGGACGATGTCTTCACGGCACTGCTGGACGACTGTTTCCGCGATCTGGAACAGGATCCGGCATTCGAGAAACTGATTTATCAGTATTTAATCAATAACAATGTTGTGACTGGGCGCGAGCTCTGTATGGCGCTCTATTCCCAGAATGTGCTTGCATACGATGAGAATGAGGTCAACCTGCTGCGTGTCAGCGGGGAAGAATATGCGTACCAGTTCCTGATGAATAAGATCCGCAATATTGAGATCACACCGGCGCAGCTGGCACTTGACCCGTGTACGGCGAGCTGTGTCGTGACGAGCGCGAAGACTGGCGAGGTGCTGGCACTGGTATCTTATCCAAGCTATGACAACAACCGGATTTCGGACAGCACCTATTTTGCCCAGCTAAATGCCGATCAGTCGCTGCCGCTGCGAAACAATGCGACGCAGACACTGAAAGCACCAGGCTCCACCTTCAAGCCGATCACGGCGATTGCAGGTCTGGAAGAGGGGGCAATCACGCTTTCTGATATGATTAACTGTACCGGTATTTATGAGGAAGTCAGCAATCCGATCCGATGCTGGAAATATCCGGGCTTCCACGGACCGTTAAATGTCGTGGGAGGCATCGAAAATTCCTGTAACTATTTCTTCTCGGAGGTGGCGCACCGCCTGTCCACAGAGGCAGATGGAAGCTACAAACCGGAGAAAGGTCTGGAGACGCTGAAAAAATACGCGACCATGTTCGGTTTGGATCGGACTTCGGGCATTGAAATCTCGGAGGCGACGCCGTCTATCAGTGATACCGATCCGGAGCGTTCCAGTATGGGACAGGGTACGCACCAGTTTGCGAGCGTGCAGCTTGCCCGCTATGTGACGGCGCTTGCCAACCGCGGCACGGTCTATGATCTGAGCTTGATTGATAAGGAGACGGATTCCCAGGGTAATCTGGTCAAGGATTATTCGCCGGCTGTGGCGTCAACCCTTGATTTCCAGACAAGCACCTGGGATGCAGTCCAACAAGGTATGCGCCAGGTAGTTACCAACAGTTCGACCAAGCGTGTGTTTGATGGTCTGGACGTACACGTGGCCGGTAAGACCGGTACGGCGCAGGAGTCCCAGAAACGGGGCAACCACGCGTTCTTTATTTCGTTTGCACCGTATGAGAATCCGGAAATTTCGGTGACGGTCAGTATCCCGAATGGATATTCTTCTTCGAATGCGGCGATGGTGGCAAAACACGTATATCGTTACTTCTATGGCTATGCGAGTCTGGATGATATCCTGAATTCAGGAGCATTGGATGCGTCCAATGAACGAATCAATGGAGATTAAGAGGTGATGGAACTATGAAAAGTTCCGTAGTAATAAAGGGATGTAAGTCCGGTATGACGGTAATTCTGAATCCGGACACCCCCTTTGAACAGTTACTGGAGGATGTAGGGAAAAAGTTTAAAGAAAGTGAAAAATTCTGGGGATCCGCCCAGATGACGCTGACCCTGGAGGGGAGAGAACTGACCCCAATCGAGGAACTGCAGGTGACGGATGCGATTACCGCCAATTCCCAGATAGAGATTCTCTGTCTGCTGGATACTGACGCTAACCGCATCGCCCGCTGTGAAAAGGCGCTGACCGAGCGGTTGATGGAGCTGACTGCCCGGACGGGACAATTTTATAAGGGTAATTTATCCCGGGGCGATCTGCTGGAATCCGATGCGAGCATCGTGATCATCGGGGATGTGGAGCGCGGCGCGCGTGTCAGCGCACGGGGCAATATCGTCGTCCTCGGCACGCTGGCGGGTTCCGCCCATGCTGGGGCGGCGGGAAGTGAGGACGCGGTGATCACCGCGCTGGAGATGTCGCCGATGCACCTTCGGATTGCTGATCTGACAGCCAAAACGCGCAGCCAGGGTAAAAAGATGGGGCGCGGACCGATGATTGCATCGGTATCCGGTGGAAACATTGACGTAGAATCGGTCAAAAAAAAGTTTTTTAGATTATTTTCATTTTATTTAGCGTATTTAATGGATTTAAGACTGGAATTATTCTACTTTTTAGAGTAGAATAAAATGGTAAAACAGAATACAGGAGGATGTTCCTATGAGCGAAGTTATCGTTATTACTTCCGGAAAAGGAGGCGTCGGCAAAACGACAACCTCAGCGAACGTCGGCACCGGGCTTGCCATGCTTGGCAAACGGGTGGTTCTCATCGACACCGATATCGGTCTGAGAAACTTGGATGTCGTCATGGGACTGGAAAACCGGATTATCTACAATCTGGTCGATGTGATCGAGGGAAACTGCCGGATGAAGCAGGCGCTGATTCGAGACAAAAGATATCCTGACCTGTTCTTATTACCTTCCGCCCAGACGCGGGACAAGTCGTCCGTGAGTCCGGGGCAGATGATAAAATTAGTAGAAGACTTAAGAGAAGAGTTTGATTACATACTGCTTGACTGTCCCGCCGGGATTGAGCAGGGCTTTCGCAATGCGATCGCCGGGGCGGACCGGGCGCTGATTGTCACGACACCGGAGGTATCCGCGATAAGGGATGCTGACCGGATCATCGGACTTTTAGAAGCATCCGGGGTCGGGCGTATGGACCTGATCATCAACGGATCCGGAGCGATATGGTGCGCCGGGGCGATATGATGTCGGTGGATGATGTGATGGATATTCTGTCTGTCCCTGTGATTGGCACAGTCCCGGACGATGAGGATATCGTTATATCCACGAATCAGGGCGAACCGCTGGTCGGCATGAATGGATATGCCGGGCAGGCATATTTAAACATATGCAAACGAATACTTGGAGAATCGGTACCATTTATACAGCTTGATGCGTCTCCGGGCTTCTGGTCCCGGATATCCGGCTTCCTCAAACGTGCATAGGAGGGGACGCTATGATTCTGATTGCAGAACTGTTTACGAAAAAGAATTCCGGCGAGATAGCCAGAAAGCGTTTAAAACACCTTCTGACTGCCGATCGGGCGGGCTGTTCGCCGGAACTTCTGGATCTGATTCGCGCAGATTTCCTGAGGAGCGTGTCACGTTATCTGGAGATTGATCCGGGGGATGTGACACTCCGGATTCTGAGGACATCCTCAGAACAGCCGGCGGAGGTATTCCCGGCGGTCTGTGCGTCGGTGCCGGTTCTTACTTTAAGGAGCCATTTACAGCATGATATTCGATTACCAATTTAGAAATTACAACTTTCGAGCCCTCATTTATATGATTCTGCTGAGTGTTCTCGGCATTTTGGTTGTCGGGAGCGCCAGCAATCAGGACCGTTCCTCTGTGATAAAACAGATTATCGGAGTGGTTGTATCCCTGATTATCTGTCTGGTTCTGTCTTTGATTGATTACCATCAGTATTTCCGATTTACCACGCTTATCTATGTGGTCTGTGCCGGAATGCTGGCGGCAGTTCTTTTGTTTGGACGTACCACCAAGGGCGCGACCCGCTGGCTGCGGATCGGCGGGATTCAGATCCAGCCGTCCGAGTTTGTAAAGATCGGTCTGATCCTCATCCTGGCGAATTTTCTTTCCAGAAACCGGGATAAAATCAATGAGCCAAAGACATTGGGGATGACGGCGCTTATCTGTGTCCTTCCGGTCGGCATGGTATATTTACAGCCGAACCTTTCCACCACCATCGTCATCTGCTTCATGATTCTGTGCATGATTTATGTAGCCGGTATCAGTTACAAATGGATTGCCGGTGCGGTGGCGGTTGGGGTACCTGGATTTGCGGCGCTTATCTATCTGTCGCTGCAGGGATTTATCCCGTTTCTCCAGAAATACCAGGCACAGCGTATCATGGGAAAGATTTTCCACAGCAGCAGTGAATTTACGGATCTGAACCGTCAGCAGGATAACTCCATGATGGCGATCGGCTCTGGGCAGCTGCGCGGCAAGGGACTTTTTAACAACACATTAAGCTCCGTCAAGAATGGAAATTTCCTCTCGGAGGAACAGACGGACTTTATCTTCGCTGTTATCGGAGAGGAGCTTGGGTTTGTCGGCGGCGTGGCGGTCATTGCCCTCTATGCGCTGCTGGTGTATGAGTGCCTTTGGATTGCGGCGCGCGCAAAAGACACAGCTGGACGTCTGATTGCATCGGGCATGGCGGCGCTTCTGGCGTTCCAGAGTTTTGCCAACATTGCGGTAGCCACGGGAATCTTCCCGAACACGGGTCTTCCGCTTCCTTTCATAAGCTCCGGACTTAGTTCGCTGCTCAGTATGTTTATCGGAATGGGAGTTGTTCTCAATGTTGGATTGCAACGAAATAACGTAACCGTTCAGTAAGTACATGCATGGACTGTGAAGCTGCATGGAAATTGAATTTTATGGTTATGAAAAATAGGAATCATTAAGGAGGCAGGTATAGATGTATATCGGGTTAATCGCACATGATGCGAAGAAAAAACTGATGCAGAACTTCTGTATCGCATATCGCGGCATCCTGAGCAAGCATGAACTCTATGCGACAGGAACGACAGGCCGCCTGATTGAGGAGGTTACGAATCTGACCCTCCATAAATATCTGCCGGGTCATCTGGGAGGTTCCCAGCAGCTCGGCGCACAGATCGAACACAATCAGATCGATCTGCTGATTTTCCTGCGCGATCCGTTGGCGCCGAAGCCGCATGAGCCAGATGTTAATGATGTTGTCCGCCTCTGTGATATTCACAATATCCCGATGGCGACAAACCTGGCGACGGCAGAGCTTCTCGTCAAGGCGCTTGACCGCGGCGATATGGAATGGCGGGAGATGTACAAATGAGAAAACAGACAATCGGACTTGCGGGCGCACTGATGCTTTGCGGTATTAGCATGCTGACCGGCTGTGGTGCCCGCGGTCTGGAACAGGCATATTCATTTCAAGAACGGGAAGCGCAGATGACGCCAGCGGCAGGTGCCGGGCTGGCGCCCTTTTTTGCGTCTTCTCTCTGCGTACCGGAATCTGCAGACGGCGATATTGCTCCAGATGATGCGGTGACGGCGCAGGCGGGCGCATTGTTTGATGTGACCGACTCCAGCGTTATATATGGTAAGAACATCTATGACCAGATGTACCCGGCGAGCATCACGAAGGTAATGACGGCGATCATCGCGATCGAGGAAGGCAATCTTTCCGATGCGGTGACGGCAAATGACGATGTCGTGATCCGCGAGGCAGGCGCTTCGATGGCAGGCATCAAGCCGGGCGATACCTTTACGCTGGAGCAGCTCTTATACGGACTGATGATTCCGTCCGGCAACGATGCAGCCAATGCAATTGCGGATCATATCGCCGGAAGCACGGATGCGTTTGTGGAGAAGATGAATGCGAAAGCGAAGGAACTCGGTGCGACCCACACGCATTTTGTCAATGCAAATGGTCTGCACAGCACCGACCACTATACAACGGCATATGATCTCTATCTGATTTTCAACGAGGCGCTTAAACTGCCGCTGTTTTGTGAGATCATTAACGCGCAGTCTTATACAGCTGATTATACCGATGCAAATGGAGCCGCAAAACAGCAGGTCTGGAAGGTTGGCAACTGGTATCTGAAGGGAGACCGCGAGGCACCGGAGGGAGTGACTGTCTTAGGCGGCAAAACTGGCACCACACAGGCGGCTGGCTACTGCCTGATCATGGCGAGCGATGGGGACGATGGCAAGGAATATATATCGGTTGTGCTAAAATCTGCAAATCGTCCGTCACTTTATGACAATATGACGGAAATTTTGACTAAAATTTCAAATAAGTGATTGCAATATTTATAAATTTATACTATAATTATTTATACAATAAAAGATTTTACATACAACTTAAATAAACTCAAGGAGGAGATTGTTATGGTTCAGATCATCGCAGGAGCAAAGGGAAAAGGAAAAACTAAATATTTACTCGATATGGCGAACACGGCTGTCAAAGAAGCCAAGGGTTCCGTTGTCTATCTGGATAAGAGTTCCAAACATATGTACGAGTTGAATAACCAGATTCGCCTTATCAATGTACAGGAATATCCGATTGATACCAGCGATGGATTTATCGGATTTATTTGTGGTATTATCTGCCAGGATCATGATCTGGAGCAGATGTATCTTGACAGCTTCCTGAAACTTGCCTGCCTCGAGGGAGCGGATATTGAAGAGACCTACAAGACGCTGGAGACCATCAGTGAGAAATATCATGTAAAATTCGTTTTAAGCATATCCATGAATGCAGCCGATCTTCCAGAGTGCGCGAAAGAAAGTGTTGTAGTATCTTTATAAGAGATTCAAAATGAACGAAACCGCAGCTGTCAGCGCAGGGCGGAGACAGGAGACTGTCCGATTCATCTGAAAAAGGAGAATTGGATGGTCTCTTTTTTTTCTAATTTTCTAGTTTGGGCTCAAAATCATCTTTCCACATTTTCATTGAAATGCTTCTTTTGCAGGTACCACCTTTGGGAAAAAATAGATATGCTTTTACATTTTTTCAAAACTGAAAGGATTTCCTATCATATATATGAATTTTTTGCATTAAATGAAAAAATTACAAAATATACTGAAAAATAATTGTAAAAATTTGATTTATACGGTATAATGACACATGTCGGGAGACAAAGGATTATGATACATCTATTTGTGAGATAGATACAAAAGTATACGGAAATCATTTAAAAGACAGGAAGGAAAATACTATGAATGCAGAATTTTACCAAGGGAACCGACAGCGGCTGTATGACAGCCTTCCGGATCACACCCTGCTTCTCCTGTTTTCCGGTTCTTCCATCCGAAAGACAGCCGATGAAAATTATCCGTTTTATGCCGATCGGAGTTTTCTCTATCTGACCGGCATCGGGCAGGAACACACAGTCCTGATGGCAGAGAAGGACGGAGAAGAGGTACAGGAAACACTTTACATACTTCCGCCGGATATGCTGGCCGAGCGGTGGACCGGGAAACGGTTCACACCGGAGGAGGCCAGGGCGCGATCCGGGGCCGCGCAGATCGCATCGAGCGGCGAGTGGGAAAACCGTCTGAAACTTCTGATGCGGAGCGGACGGTTTGAGCGGATTGCGATGGATCTGTATCGGCACGATCCGGAGGATGCAGATACCGAGAGTATCCGGATGGCACGGAAACTTAGAAAGTGGTACCCGGCAGCCACACTCACGGATATTTCCCGTCAGATACGCCGCCAGCGCACCATCAAGCAGCCGTGTGAGATCGAGGCGATGCGGGAGGCAGTCAAGATTACAAGGGACGGCATTCTGGCGATGATGAAGGCATCAAAGCGGGAATGTACGAATACCAGTATAAAGCCGAATTCGACTACGCACTGGCGCAGCGCGGATGCCTTGAACCGGCATTTCCGAGTATCATTTCCGCGGGAGCCAATAATTTCTGTATTCACTATTATGAGTACACAGGGCAGGCGAAGGACGGCGATATGATTCTCAACGACGTAGGCGCCCAGTACGACCACCTCTTCAATGATGTATCGCGCGGTTGGCCGTGCAACGGAAAGTTTTCCGAACGGCAGCGACTTCTTTACACATGTGCATACCGGACTTCGCAGCACATGTTCTCTATCATCCGGCCGGGAATGAAGATGGCAGACGTGGACCGGCTGGCGAGGGAATACAATTTCGAACAGCTCAAAGCGATCGGCTTATGTGACCGGTATGAGGATGTCGGCAGATATATCTGGCACGGCGGCGCCCACCATGTTGGCTGGGACACACATGATCTGGTCGATGTCGATATCGTAGAGCCGGGTATGGTTTTCTGCGTGGATATCGGCATCTACTGCGAGGAATGGGGCATCGGCTTCCGCCTCGAGGATAACTGCCTGGTAACGGAGGATAGCTGTGAGAATCTGACAGCATCCATCCCCAGAACGATAGAGGAAATAGAATCAGTGATGGGAGGAGAGTAAGCATGGAACAGTTACTTGCGTATATGCAGAAAGAGCACCTGGATGGCATGTTCATCAGCCGCCCGGTCAATGTAAAGTATGTCAGCCATTATACCGGCGAAGATTCCTGGCTTTTTATCACGGAGCAGGAAAAATTCTTTCTGACAGATCCGCGCTACACCGAGCAGGTTTCCTATGAGTGCCCGGATTACACAATTTTGAACTGGAGAGACACCTACGGTTCCATCGGAAAGGCACTTGCCTACGCGGCGGAAAAGGTTGGGGCAAAGACGATCGGCTTTGAAGCAGCCCACCTGACCGTTGAACAGTACCAGAACCTCCAGTCGGAGGTAAAAGCAGAGCTGGTACCGGCGGACGGCATCATCGAGGAGTTCCGCTCCATCAAGAGGCCGGAAGAGATTGAGTGCCTGCGTATCTCCTGTGATATTGCTTCAAGGGCATATGAAAAGATCCAGAAGGATATCCGGGTCGGCATTACCGAGAAAGAGCTGGCGGCGCGTTTAAGCCTCTATATGGTTCTGGAGGGCGCGGATACACAGCCATACGGCAATATCCTCATCTCCGGTGCGAGAACATCCCTGCTTCATGGAATTCCGTCCCAGAAGGCGATTGAATACGGCGATCTGGTCCTGATGGATTATGGATGCCAGTATCATGGTTATTTATCTGATATGACGCGTACTCTGGTAGTCGGACGCGCAACGCCGAAGCAGAAGGAAGTATACAAGATTGAGCAGCAGATGGTCGCTGCGGTGGAAGGATTCTTAAAAGATGGGGTTTCGGCATCGGATGCATATTATGAATCCACGAAGATCATCGAGGGGACCGAGTATTTTCCATATCACTACACAGGAATCGGACACGGCGTCGGCATGTTTGTCCATGAGATTCCATTTATGAGCCCTGTTTCTAAAAATATCGTGCATGCCAATAATGTCATGACCGTGGAACCGGGTATCTATATTCCAGGATGGGGCGGTATCCGCATTGAAGATCAGCTTCTCATCACGGAGACAGGCAATGAAAACCTGATCAGCGCCACAAAGGAACTGATTGAGCTTTAATAAAAAAGGACAAGGAGGAATATTATGAGAAAAAACAAACTACTTGCACTGGGATTAGCTGCACTGATGGCAGCGAGTGTAGCGGGCTGTTCCACTCCGAGCGCTTCGGTGGATGATACGAAGGCAGCGGAATCGGGAAGTGACAGTTCCCAGAGCGCAGCAGCGGGCGAAAAGATTTTCCGTTATTCCAACACGGCGGATATCGCGACGATTGACCCTGATAAGACAAACTCGGTAGCAGACGCGACCGTCTCCTATCATATCTATGATGGTCTGTACCGCAACGTACAGGGCGAGCTTCAGCCGGCAACCGCTGAGAGCTATGAAGTCAGCGATGATGGTCTCGTATATACTTTCAAACTCCGTCAGGATACAAAGTGGAGTGATGGACAGACTGTTACGGCTAAGGATTATGAGTACGGTATGAAGCGTCTCTGCGATCCGGCAGCAGCCTGCCCTGCCAGCTATCTGGGGGCTGTTTTAAAGAACGGTGCCAAGGTCAGTGAGGGTGAACTTCCGGTGGATGAACTGGGAGTCAAGGCACTGGATGACTTTACCCTGGAGATTACGCTTGAGAATCCGGCTGATTACTTTGTCAGCATGACAAGCATGAGTGCATTCATGCCGGTACGTGAAGACCTGGTTGAGAAATATGGCAATGAGTTCGGCGGAAGTGCCGATAAACAGGTTTACAATGGACCGTTCGTTGTAAGTGAATACAGTAACGGCAAGGTAGAACTGACGAAGAATCCAGATTACTATGACAATGAAAAGATCAGTCTGGACGGCGTTGAGATTCTGACCGTAGCCGATCAGACTACCGCTGTTTCGATGTTCGATGCAGGCGAGCTGGATCTGGCAGAGGTTCCAACCGAGCTGGCAGCGCAGTATGAGGGCAAGACACAGTCCTACTACAACGGCGCAGACGATTATGCGGCACTGAATCACCGGAATAAATATCTGGCAAACAAGAACCTGCGTCTGGCGATGAACTACGCAGTCAACCGTGAAGAATACATTCTTCTGACCCACAATGGCTTATATCAGGCTAACCAGAGATATGTGCTTCCGCAGGTTCGCGGCGTGGACGGTGAGTACGGCACCGAGTATCCGTTAGAGGCATTCCCACTTCAGGGTGATATGGATAAGGCAAAAGAGTATCTGGATACGGCATTATCTGAATTAGGTCTTTCCAGTGCTTCTGATATTTCCCTGAAACTGGTTGTATCCGATTCTGACACAGCGAAGAAAGAGGCAGAGGTTGTTGCAAACCAGTGGAAGAACAACCTGGGTATCAACGTAGATATCAACATGGTTCCGTACGCAACGAAAAACGCACTCCTGGTTCCGGACAGTGATGAGTACGATATCATCATGAGCGGCTGGGCACCGGATTACTCTGACCCGTACAGCTACCTGGAGCTCTGGTACAGCACCTCCGGCTACAACTACTTAAATTACCACAGTGATGAATACGATAAGTACATCGACGCTTCCAAGACAACTTCCGGTAAAGAGCGTATGGACAATCTGTTCAATGCAGAGAAGACACTCCTGGAAGACGGCGCACTGGTAGCGCTTCAGTTAAGAGAGGTTCCGTATATGGTATCTGACCGTGTACAGAATCTGGGCGCATACTTTGTTGGACTGAACTATGACTATATGTATGTGGACATCACAAACTAATCCATCATCTATCCAAAACATATTGAAAAACCTTAGAAGATGATTGAAGCACCTGCGCTTCAGGATCCGGCAAAGCGGCTGGATTTCTGAAGCGCAGTACATATCCGGTGGCTGCCTGGCGGATGAATGAGCCGTAACCGGCGGCCGGAACAACCGGATTTGGGATGTTCCCGTAGTTAAAGGAGCGTGAACCTATGAAAAAATATATACTGAAGCGGGTGGGAATATCCATTGTGACTGTGTTTGTTCTCGTATCCGTTGTATTTTTCCTGGCAAGGCTGATGCCGGGCGGACCGTTCAATGATCCGAAAATGTCAGCAACCGCAAAGGCCAATTTAAGTGCCTACTACGGATTCGATAAACCTTTACTCCAGCAGTATCTGACATATCTGAATAATCTGATTCATGGAAATTTCGGTTTTTCTACCAAATATCCGAGCCGTACCGTCAATGACCTGTTAGCAGGCGCATTTCCGTATTCGGCAGACCTTGGTATCCGCGCATTATGTTTTGCGATTTCCTTTGGTCTTGTATTTGGTATTATTTCTGCATTAAACCGTGGCAATAAAATTGATTTAATCTTTGTGATTGTAGCTGTATTTGGTACAAGTGTCCCGGACTTTATCATGGGCGCGCTGCTGCAGCATTTCTTTGCAGTCAAATGGGGGCTGTTCCCGATCGCGCAGTACAAGGCTTCGCCTACACGATCCTGCCGTCGATCGGACTGGGATTCTACACGATGGCATCCGTCTCGCGTATCATGCGTGCGAGTATGCTGGAGGTAGTCCAGCAGGATTACATCAAGACGGCGCGCTCGAAGGGCATTTCCAAGTTCCGTGTGACCTGGAAGCATCAGATCCGGAACGCGATCATGCCGGTTGTTACGATCCTCGGTCCGACGGTAGCAGCCGTTCTGACCGGTACATTTGTTATCGAGTCCCTGTTTGCTATCCCCGGCATGGGTAAATATTATGTTGAGAGTGTGCAGAACAACGATTACTCCCTGATCCTTGGCATGACGGCGTTTTACGGCACATTTCTGGTATTCTGCAACATGGTAGTTGATATTCTGTATGGCGTGATCGATCCGAGAGTGCGGATCGGCGGAAAGTAGGTGGCAGTATGGGTGAGATGAAAATGAAAGATGGAAATGTGCTGCCTTCTGAGAATTCCGGCGCAGCAGCAGGCACATCCGAAAACCTGACAGATGGACGCACGATTACCCGCGACAAGTTTGAGATGGTAGGTAAAAATATTGAAAAAATGGAATCGATCTCCCGACCAAGCCTGACCTTCTGGCAGGAGGCGTGGAGACGAATCCGGACAAATAAGGCGGCATATTTCAGTCTGATTCTGTTGATTGCATATGGACTGTTAGCGATCTTTGCACCGATGTTCAGCCACTACGGATTTGACCAGCAGGATGCCTACTCGATGAGCAAGGGGATTTCAGCAGCTCATTGGCTGGGAACCGACTCTCTGGGGCGTGACCTCTGGGTACGTGTTTGGATGGGCGCGCGTGTTTCTTTGACGATCGGTCTTCTGGCAGCCCTTTTAAATACTGTAATTGGTACAGTGCTGGGCGGTTTCTGCGGCTATTATGGCGGCAAGTTTGATATGATCGTCATGCGTATTATCGATGTTATTTATGGTATTCCATCTCTGATCGTCTGTATTTTGGTTATGGTAGTATTAGGTTCCGGCGTTAAGAGCTTAATCATTGCAATGGTTATTGTTGGATGGACGGGAACCTGCCGTTTTACCAGAGGCGAAGTATACCGCTTGAAAGAGCAGGATTTTGTACTGGCAGCCCGCGTCATGGGCGAGTCGGCGTTCACAATCATCGTGCGTGAGATCATCCCGAATATCATGGGTCTTCTGATCACAAACCTGACAATGGCAATCCCGAGCGCCATCTTCCAGGAGGCGTTCTTGAGTTATATCGGTCTCGGCATTTCCCCGCCGCAGGCAAGCTGGGGCGTTCTGGCAAAAGAGGGAACCCGTATGATGACGGCAGCGCCGCATATGCTGTACGTGCCGGCATTCTTTATCTGTACAACTGTACTGGCGCTCAACCAGCTTGGAAACGGTCTGCGGGATGCATTTGATCCGAGACTGAGAGGAACGGAATAGGAGGTAGGAGACAATGGCTAAAAATATATTGGAAATCAAGAATCTGACCTTCTCGTTCCATACATACGGCGGCGTGGTAAAATCCGTCCGGGATGTCAGTTTTAATGTACGCGAAGGCGAGATTCTTGGAATTGTAGGCGAGAGCGGATGCGGCAAGAGCGTTACCTCCCAGTGCATTTTAAAGCTCAACCCGGAGCCGCCGGGATTTTTTGAGGGCGGTTCGATCAAGTATAAAGGCGAGGAGATCATCACCAAGACAGACCGAGAGATGCGGAAAATCCGCGGTGTGGAGATTGGATTTATCTTTCAGGATCCGATGACCTCGTTAAACCCGACCATGACGGTTGGAAAACAGATCGAGGAGGTTTTTGTCGGACGGAAGGGGATGACCCGGGCAGAAGTCAGGGAACGGGCGCTGGAGATCCTGCGTCTGGTCGGCATTAATGAGCCGGAGCGTCGTTATAAACAGTATCCGCATGAGTTGTCCGGCGGTATGAAGCAGCGTGTCATGATCGCGATCGCGCTGGTTGGCAAGCCAAGCATCATCATCGCGGATGAGCCGACGACCTCGCTGGATGTAACAATCGAGGCACAGATCCTGGATCTTCTGAAGGAACTGCGCGATAAGATGAACACCTCGATTATCCTGATTACCCACGATCTCGGAGTTATCGCCAAGATGTGCGATCGCGTGCTTGTTATGTACGGCGGCAAGGTGGCTGAAAAAGGAACGGTTGATGAGATCTTCTATGAGACGGCACATCCGTACACGGCAGGTCTTATCAAATCAATCGCTACGCTGGATACCTCCAAGAATCAGAAGCTGGTGCCCATCGACGGAACACCGCCGGATCTGTTCGCACCGCCGAAGGGATGTCCGTTTGCAGCGCGCTGTGAGTTTGCGATGAAGGTCTGTTATGAAGAACAGCCGGAATTTCACAGGCTTTCAGACGAACATACCTGTGCATGCTGGCTGCAGCATGAGTATGCGCCGAAGGTGGATATCATGAAGGGGCTTACTGAGGCACAGAAACAGGAAGAAGAGAAAAATGTTGCGGCACTGCCGGAAGAGAAACGGAGGGGACACCATGGCAAAACGAATTGATAGGAGCACACCCTTGTTTCAGGTCACCGATCTCTGCCAGTATTTCAATGTCGGCAGGGGTAAGGTGCTGAAAGCAGTCGATCACGTGCATTTTACGATTTATAAAGGAGAAACGTTAGGTCTGGTAGGCGAGAGCGGATGCGGCAAGTCCACGACGGGACGGTGCCTGGTAAAGCTGTATGAGCCGGCAGCAGGCACGATTACCTATAAAGGAAAAGATATTTTTAAATACACCCGTGAAGAGGAAAAAGCATTCCGCAAAAATGTGCAGATGATCTTCCAGAATCCACATTCCTCCCTAAACCCGCGTATGACGGTCAAGGATATCATCGGTTCCGGCATGAAACTGCATGGACTGGCGACGGACAAGGATGTGGATCAGAAGGTAGAGGCGATCCTGAAGCGCGTCGGTCTGAACCGCGACCATATGTCCCGTTTCCCGCATGAGTTTTCCGGCGGTCAGAAACAGAGAATTGGTATTGCCAGGGCATTAGCGGTCGAACCGGAGTTTGTAATCTGCGACGAGCCGATCTCCGCACTGGATGTTTCGATCCAGGCGCAGGTTTTAAATATGTTAAAAGAACTGCAGGAAGAAATGGGACTGACCTATCTCTTCATCGCACATGACTTGAGCGTCGTTAAATACATTTCTGACCGTGTCATCGTTATGTATCTGGGAACGATGGTTGAATTTGCCGATTCTGAAGAGCTGTATGCACACCCGCTGCATCCGTACACGCAGGTGCTTCTGTCCTCAATTCCGGTTGCGGATCCGAAGCTGGTGCGTGAGAAGAAGCGTATCATGGTCAAGGGCGAGATTCCAAGTCCGATCAACCCGAGGACTGCTGCCGTTTTGCCGAGAGATGTCCGTATGCGACGGAGGAGTGCCGGGCGAAGCTGCCGGAACTCCGGGAAGTGACGCCGGGGCATTTTGTGGCTTGTCATATGGTAAAGTAAATTAAATAGATTCGTGAAGGCGTCGAAGCTGACGGGGACAGGACAGCCTGGCTTCTCAGACTTATCATTGTTCGCTTGCTTTCGCTACAGATGCTCGCCTGATGCGGACTTACATCCGCCTCATTCGGACATCTGTGCTCAAAATGCGTACAATTTGATAAGCTGAAAGCCAGACCGCCCTGTCCTCGTCAGCTTCTTAGTTTTTTGGCTAATTGAGGGAGTAATTGTAGACATTGATCGCCGACTGGTGTAAAATATTAGTTAGAATTTTTTTAAAATTATGGCTGAATTTGGAAAATTTTAACGATATATAACAGAAAGGTGGATTTTCTATGCAGTACGATTTTGATACACCGATCGATCGGACCCATACTTGGTCGATCAAGCATGATTTTAAGAAAGAAAATGGGAAAGCGGATGATATTCTGCCGCTCTGGGTGGCGGATATGGATTTTCGATCGCCGGACAGCGTGGTTGAAGCGCTGAAAAAGGCAGTAGATCACGGGATTTTCGGTTACAGCCGGGCAGATGAGTCGTACTTTGATGCGGTGGCAGCGTGGTATCAGAAACGCCATCATCTGACTCTGCAGCCGGAGTGGATGACCTGCACGCCAGGTATCGTGTTTGCACTCTCGATCGCAGTGCGGGCTTTTACCCAGGAGGCGATGCGGTGTTGATCCAGCCGCCGGTCTACCATCATTCAGCCGGGCGATCCTCCGCAATAAGCGGACGCTGGTGGAGAATCCGCTGGTTTTAAAAGATGGACATTATGAGATGGATCTGGAAGAGTTGGAGCAGAAGGTGCTGGATGAGCATGTCAAACTGATGATTTTATGCAATCCGCACAATCCGGTTGGCCGTGTCTGGACGAGGGAAGAGCTGACCGCACTGGCTGACATCTGCCTGCGCCACCATGTATACGTGATCAGCGACGAGATCCATGGCGATTTTGTATGGCAGGGGCATGAGCAGACTCCGTATGCGTCGATTTCAGAGGAAGCATGCCTTCATTCGATGATGTGTACAGCGCCGAGCAAGACCTTCAATCTGGCTGGCATGGCGACATCAAACCTCTTTATCCCGGATCCGGAGATGCGGCGTAAATTCCGGTCGGAGCTGCTGGATGTTGGTCAGGAAAATATGAACCGTCTGGGATTGTTCGCCTGCCGTGCAGCGTATGAAGGCGGCGGGGAATGGCTGGATCAGCTTATCGGCTATCTGGCTGGCAATCTGGCACTGGTGCGCGATTTCTGTAAAAACCGTGTGCCGCAGATTCAACTGGTAGAACCGGAGGGAACGTATCTGGCATGGCTGGATTGCCGTGAACTGGGGATGACGGATGATGAATTGATGGCATTCTTCTCGAATGAAGCGAAGGTATGGCTGGATCCGGGCACGCATTCGGGTGAACAGGGATCTGGATTTATGCGCTTTAATCTGGGCAGTTCGCGCAGTGTGATTGCACAGGCGCTCGATCAGATCGAGGCGGCATGGAAAAAACGGAACGCATAATGAAAAATAGCAGAACCGTAAAAATAAAACGTTCGGAGGGATTGCATGGAATTTGAAGAAGTGGAGAATATTGGACAGCGGATCAAGGAGATTCGCAAGAGTAAATCTATCACGATCCAGAAGCTGTCCCAGTTTACCGATCTGTCAGTGGGATATCTGAGCAATCTGGAGCGGAACCAGGCAAGCCCGACGCTGAACAATCTGCAGCGCATCTGCGTGGCGCTTGGTATTTCGATCCGGGATCTGCTCAGTCCTTCCGGCGAGGAGAGAACCCTGATCCGCCAGGAGGAGCAGCAGTTATATGAATATGATGAGTACAAGCTTCAAATCCGCCGTCTGGATTTTGGAAAGAAACGCGGTATTTATGAGTTTTCAACCTATGATCCAGAGACAAAAGATACACCGCCGTCCTGGGGGCTGCATCCATACGCGGAGGTCGGAGTCATTCTGGAAGGCAAGATGGAGGTCAATCTGGATGGAACGGTTTATCTCTTAGGACCGGGCGATTCGATCTATATCAAGCCGAATCTCTATCACACGATGCGGAATGCGGGCGATACTCCCTGCCGCTCCTTCTGGCATCTGCAGATTATGGATGATTCTGTATAATTGACGGGATGAATTGATCTTGAAATTTGGACAATTCACTCGTATAATAAAGGCTGTACGTTGGGCTATACAGAATATTGCAAAAGTCCATGGCCGGAGACAAATTTGCGTGGATTTTTGTCTGGTAACTGTGAAACTGCAGAAACAGCTGCCAGAGAAGTACATCGGGAAAAGGGAGGATAGAGCTGCATGGCCAAAAACAAGAAAATTGTACGCTACAGAAAGCCATTGAATATCAATGTAGGCATGATCATTTTTGCCATGATTTTCGTCTATCTTTCTTTCAGTGTCTATACATATCTCAGGCGGGATCACGTCCAGTTTTATGAGGTCGTCGAGGGAAGTATTGTAAATAATAAAGAATACAACGGAATCCTGTTTCGGGATGAGACAGTGGAAAATGCACCGCAGACCGGGTACGTCAACTATTATGTGCGCGAGGGAAAGCGGGCAGGCGCTGGATCGCGCGTCTATTCGCTAGATGAGACCGGCGAGCTGGGGAAATTTTTGGAAGAAAATCAGTCCTCTGGGATGTCCCTGTCAGCAGAAAATCTGGCTGATTTGAAGAAACAACTCAGTTCGTTCTGTTTATCCTACAACGATCAGCGCTTTGAAAGCGTCTACGACGCCGAATATTCTTTGCAGGCTTCGGTTGCAGAGTATATGAATTTCAATGCGCTGGGCGATATGGATGCACAGCTTCAGGCACAGGGTATCAATTACAAACAGATATCGGCGCCCCAGCCGGGTATTATTTCCTATGTGACCGATTCTTTTGAGGGGGTCGCGCCGGATGAGGTGACGGCGGATTCGTTTGACCGGAGTCAATATACGCGGCAGGTGGGACGAGCTGGGGAACTGATCGAGGCGGGCACGCCGGTGTACAAGATCATCACATCGGAGAACTGGAGTATCGTGTTTCAGATGGATGACAAGGATAAAGAGCAGTTTGCCGATCAAGATACACTGACGATCGAGCCGTTGGGAAGTGATATGAAATTCCGGGGGAATTATTCGATGTTTACCGGTTCCGATGGCAATCTGTATGGACGCCTGGATCTGGACCGTTACATGATCCAGTTTGAATCCGAGCGTTTTATGAACTTCGAGATCTCCAGCGAGGAAACGCAGGGACTTAAAATTCCGGTATCATCGGTGATGGAGAAGGAATTTTATACCATTCCAGTTGATTATATGACAACGGGCGGCAACGCTACTGAAGATGAGGCTGGCTTCAATAAAGAAGTTTACGGCGAAGGCGGAAAGGCGTCGATTGAATTTGTCACGCCGGAGATTTACAGCTCGACTGATGAGTATTATTATGTCGAGAAGAGCGACGATGGGCTGTTAAAGAGCGGCGATTATCTGGTGAAACCGGATTCAAACGAGCGCTTCCAGGTAGGACCGACGGCAAAGCTGACAGGTGCTTACAATATTAATAAGGGATACGCGGTGTTCAAGCAGGTGAAAGAACTTGCAAATAGCGGTGAATATTACATTGTAGAAAAAGGAACCAAATATGGATTATCGGTTTATGACCATATCGTGTTGGATGCCAGTACCGTATCGGATGGCCAGATCGTATATCAGTAATGATATTTCCAAAATATAGAGATAAGGAAGGTGTATCACATATGGTTCAGGAACAGTTAGAAGAAGTACGTCAGAATATACGGAACGCCTGCGAGCGGAGCGGACGGAAGGTGGAGGATGTCACGCTGATCGCGGTCAGTAAGACAAAGCCGGTGCCGATGCTTCAAGAAGCATATGATGCCGGCGCCAGAGATTTCGGCGAAAACAAAGTGCAGGAGATTCTGGAGAAGGAACCGCAGCTGCCGTCTGATATCCGCTGGCATATGATTGGACATTTACAGAAAAATAAAGTCCGTCAGGTAATTGACAAGGCAGTTCTGATTCACTCCGTCGATACGGTGGGACTGGCAGAGCAGATCGAAAAAGAAGCGGTCAAACGTGATCTGGACGTTTCTATTCTTCTGGAGGTCAATGTCGCCGGAGAAGAGTCCAAATTTGGTTTTGCCCCGGAAGAAGTCGAGGAAGCGGCACGCGAAATTGCAAAGTACCCGCATGTCCACATACAGGGACTTATGACGATTGCACCATTTGTAGAGAATTCGGAAGAAAATCGTGGTGTTTTTAAAAAATTATATGAATTATATGTTGACATGAAACGGAAAAACATTGATAATGTTACTATGAATGTCCTTTCGATGGGAATGACCGGAGACTATCAGACAGCGATTGAAGAAGGTGCAACTATGGTAAGAGTCGGTACGGGCATTTTTGGAACCAGGGCAAAGATAGGAGAGAAATAGGGTTATGAGTATTCTGAACAAATTAATGGATACAATGCGTCTCACAGAGAATGATGACGATTACTTCGATGAGGAAGATTACGAAGAAGAAAAACCGGTGATTAAGAAGCGTTCTTTCGGCAAGAGGGACGAAGAGATGGATGATTACCGCCACGAGGAGGAATCTAAGCCGCGTTTTCTGCCACGTTCCTCTAACAATAAGGTAGTGCAGATGCGCCGCAGCATGGAAGTATCTCTGATCAAACCTACTTCCATGGAGGATACGAGAGAGATTTGCGATTACCTGCTGGCTGGAAAAGCTGTTGTTTTAAATATGGAAGGAATCCACATGGAGGTTGCACAGCGTATCATTGATTTTACCTGTGGCGCGACCTATCGATGGATGGAAATCTCCAGAAGATTTCCAATTACATTTTTATTGCGACACCGTCATCGGTTGAGCTGTCCGGCGACTTTCCCGAACTCTTAGCAGACGGTTCCATGAATGTTTCCGGGATGAATCTCCACTTCTGATACTGATATACTCCCAGGTTCGCTATATATCTGAACCTGGGAGTATTTATTATACAATCGGAAATTTGTGTGATTTCTGATTGTATACAGGCTCTCTGAGCAGGAGCACACTTTATATAAGCACTTTCGAACAGGAGTAGAAACACGCGATGCTGCAGGAAAAAGAAGAACAGCTTTTAAAAAAGAGAATGATAGAACTGGCCGGACTCTGTTATCAGCGCGATATACAGACAAGTACCGGCTTTTTGTCGTTAAATGAACAGACGATCTTTCACTCGATCGAGAAGACGCTGCCGCCGGTGCGGACTTGCCTGACGGGTGGCTTTGAGGGCGCAGAGCGCAAACTTCTTTGTTTTCTGGCTTCGTATGACGATGAGGAGTTTGGACTTCCGATTGCCGTGTTGGAGGTCATTCCGGCAAACCTGCGTTACAGTGAGGCGCTGACGCACCGGGATTATCTCGGGGCGCTCATGAACCTGGGGATTGAGCGCAGCTGCATCGGGGATATTCTGATGAAGGAAAATGGCTGCTGCGTCTTCTGCCAGGAAAAGATGGCGGATTATCTCTGCCAGGAACTCACGATGGTGCGCCACACCTCTGTGATCTGCCGCAAGGCGGACGCGACGGAGCCGATCACACCGAAGATGGAGCGCGTGAGTGGAAGCGTTGCATCACCGCGTCTTGACAGTGTGATCGCGATGGTATTTTCATCCTCCCGCACGAAGATACTGCCGCTCATTGAGGGTGAAAAGGTGTTTATTGACGGGAAACAGGTGACTTCCCCGGCGGTGCAGCTTAAAGAGGGCGAGATTGTATCTGTGCGCGGCATGGGAAAATTCCGCTTTGCCGGGAGCGGGGGATTGTCGAAAAGGGGACGTCTGTATGTTTATGCGGATAAATATGTGTAAAAAAGAAAGGACTGAAAACAAATGACAGAAGTAAAGAATGAGAAAATGAATCGCGTAACCGTTCATCTGGACGAGAAGCCGATCTATGATATTGTGATGACCGAAGATTTTTCGGCACTTCCGGGTGAAATCGAAAAACTTTCCATTTCAAACCGCCGTCTCTGCATCGTGACGGATTCGAACGTAGAAAAATTATATCTGAATGAAGTAAAAAAACTTCTGGCGCCGTGCTGCAAGACGGTAATTTCGTTCGTATTTCCGGCGGGCGAGGAGCACAAAAACCTCGACACCGTCCGGGATTTATATGAAACCCTGATTTTGAACCATTTTGACCGCAACGATATGCTGGCAGCACTCGGCGGCGGAGTTGTGGGCGATCTCTGCGGATTCGCGGCGGCGACCTATCTGCGCGGCGTTGCTTCATGCAGATTCCGACGACGCTTCTTTCCCAGGTGGACAGCAGCATTGGCGGCAAGACGGGCGTTGATTTTGACGCGTACAAAAATATGGTTGGCGCGTTTCATATGCCGAAGCTGGTATTTACCAATATCAATACGCTTCAGACGCTTCCGGACAACCAGTTTTCCGCCGGTATGGGCGAGGTTATCAAACATGGTCTGATCAAGGATGCGGCATATTATGAGTGGCTGCTTGAAAATGCGGCAGATATCTGGGCGAGAAAGCCGGAGGCACTCCGCAAGACAGTGACCTGGAGCAATGAGATCAAGCGTGCTGTGGTAGAGAAGGATCCGACCGAAAAAGGCGACCGTATGCTCTTAAACTTTGGTCATACGCTGGGACACGCGATCGAGAAGCTGAAAAACTTTGAACTTCTGCACGGTGAATGCGTGGCACTCGGCGCGCTGGCAGCGATGAAGCTGTCGGAAAACCGCGGCATGATCAAACCGGAGGAAACAAACCGCTTCAAAGAAGCACTGGGAGAATTCCATATCGGTACGCAGGTATCCGGGCTTGAGAAAGATGCGATTGTGGCAGCGTCCAAGAACGACAAGAAGATGGATTCTGGCATCATCAAATTTATTCTCATTCATTCCATCGGCGACGCCTACGTGGATCGCACAGTAACCGAGGACGAGATGAAACAGGCACTCGATCAGGTGCTGGTATAATAGCAGGAAAGGAATCAGGTGCATGAACACGAAATTACGACAGTTCTTTATCTTTTTTATCGGGCTGGGAGTCAGCATCGGACTGGATCAGTTTACAAAACATCTGGCAGTTGTCCATCTGAAAGGGCAGAAGCCATTTGTGCTCATTAAGGGTGTGTTTGAATTTTATTATTCTGAAAACCGCGGCGCTGCTTTTGGAATGCTGCAGGGACGGCAGGGATTCTTCTTCCTGATTGCAGCGGCAGTCATTCTGGCAGTGTTGTGGGCGGTTTACCGGATGCCGGCAGGGAAACGGTATCTGCGCTGATGTGCAGCTTGTTTCTGCTCGTATCAGGCGCAGTTGGCAATATGATCGACCGTCTGACACAGAAATATGTGGTGGATTTCCTGTATTTTAAGCTGATTGATTTTCCGATTTTTAATGTGGCAGATTGCTATGTGGTGATCGCGACGTTCTCGCTGATCCTTCTGTTTTTCTTCTTCTATTCGGATGAGGAACTGGAATTCCTTTCTTTTAAAGGTGCGAAAAAGGAGTCGGGACGATGATGCAGGAATATCTGGTTCCAGAAGAGGCGGCTGGAACCCGCATCGATAAATTTCTGGCGGACGCCTGCCCGGATCTGTCCCGTTCCTTTTTGCAGAAACTTCTGAAAGAGAGCAGCGTTACAGCAGACGGAAAAGCGGTTAAAAGCAGTTTCAAGGTAAATGGTGGGGAAACTATCGCCTTTGAAGTTCCAAAACCGGAGGAGGCGGCGATCGAGGCGGAAAATATCCCGTTGGACATTTTGTATGAAGATTCGGATATAATTTTAGTCAATAAGCCGAAGGGGATGGTTGTCCATCCGGCGGCAGGGCATTATACGGGGACTCTGGTCAATGCGCTGATGTACCATTGCAAGGATCAGCTCTCCGGCATCAACGGAGTCATGCGCCCTGGGATCGTCCATCGGATCGATATGAACACAACCGGCGTGCTGGTGGTGTGCAAGAATGATTTCGCCCACAATTCTCTCGCAGAACAGCTCAAGGTGCATTCGATCACCCGCGTGTATTATGCCATCGTATTTGGCAATCTGCGCGAGGATGAGGGTACTGTCCATGCACCGATCGGGCGTCATCCGACGGATCGTAAGAAAATGAGCATCCACTCCAAACAGGGGCGCGATGCGATCACGCATTACCGCGTACTGGAACGCTTCGGGGCGTATACATTTATCGAATGCCGCCTGGAGACGGGACGCACACACCAGATCCGCGTCCATATGGCAAGCATCGGTCATCCGCTTCTGGGCGATGAGGTGTACGGTCCGGCGCGGCAGCCATTTTCACTGGAAGGGCAGACCCTGCATGCGGGAGTCTTAGGCTTTATCCATCCGCGGACCGGGGAGTATGTGGAGTTTTCTGCGCCGCTGCCAGCGTATTTTGAAGAACTGCTGGAGAAGCTGCGGAAAAAAGCTGGAAAGTAAAAGTGACATGAATAGTAAGATCGTTCCGATTCGTATACACATTCTTTTCAGATAGTTTATTTCTGTGTCGCTAATAAATACCTTTTATTCCGAAAAAATGATGACTTTTCAGATAGCTTATGTTATAATAAAGGCAGAACTTGAAAGGAGTTGAGGGAGACATGAAAAAAAATTTAGTAATTACAATCGGTCGCGAATGCGGCAGCTCCGGAAGAGCGATTGGACGAAAACTGGCGGAATCATTGGGAATCAAGTGCTATGATAAAGAGCTTCTTGCACTGGCAGCGAAGAACAGCGGTCTCTGTGAAGAGCTTTTTAAGACGCATGATGAGAAACCAACCAACAGCTTCTTATATTCACTGGTAATGGACACCTATTCGATGGGTTATAATACATCGGCTTATATGGATATGCCGATCAACCACAAGATTTTCCTGGCACAGTTTGACACGATCAAGAAACTGGCAGATGAAGAATCCTGTGTCATTGTAGGACGGTGTGCGGACTATGCGCTGGCAGATTATCCGAACGTAGTGTCTGTTTTCATCTGTGCAGATGAGGAAGTGAAGATTCAGGAATTGATGAAACGTCACAATATTACCCGCGATAAGGCAAAAGATGTGATGATCAAGACCGATAAGCAGCGTTCTGGTTATTATAACTATTATTCCAGCAAACGCTGGGGCAGCTCCAAGAGCTATAACCTCTGCATCAACAGCAGTGTCGTAGGCATCGACGGTGCCGTAGAAATTATTAAGGAATTCGCCAAAAAGAAACAAGAATTTCTTAAGATAAACGAGAACGCATAAAAGTATAATTAAAACCGGTGTGTTTGAATATCTGGTGAAGAATCAGAAAGGACGCATCGGTTTTTTGCGCCTGGATGTTTTGAAGATGAGATTGCGTTGGGGTATAAAAACAAAATAGTTACTTAAGATTTTGAATGTAGATACATGAAGAAAATGATGATGAAAGAAAGACATTCTTATATAATCCGAACGGCGCTCATGGCGGCATCGGGTATTTTATTGTGCGGGATTGCCGAAGCAGTGCGCCCGGAGGTGGATTTATCAGTCGGTGTGCCTGCTGATAAAGTTGTGATTGCAGATGGGATTTTAGACCAGGAGACACAAAATGATACAGACGAATCCTTCTGCGACCGTCTGATGAAGAAAATGGTACACCCGATTCACATGGCATCCCGATTTTTAAATGGTCTGGGAGCAGACTCGGAAGAATATATTCCGTCGGAAACGGAGTATAACCTGATGGCGCTCCGGACGGAAGAGAGCGCTGTTGATCTGTCTGATCCATTGGCGGCATTTGAGTCTCTTCCATGGTATAAACTTGCAAAACGATTCCGGAGTATGGGGACAGAAGATACCTGGGGCGCGAAGATGTACGAAGCGCTTGGAACGCGGGATGCACAGTGGATATCGGAGATCTACGGGTGGATCCAGACGACACCGCTTACGGCTTCCCAGAAAATGGGGCTGCCAGCTGCACAGGTACTCGGCAGCTATGATCCCTCCAATCCAGAGCATAACGCGCAGGACCCGGCGAGCTGGGTAGTTCCAACTTGGAAAAATATCCGTTTCCAGATATGCGACGGAGACGGAAAGCCGACGTCCCTGGCATCCAATGCGACCGATATTTTGTCTATGGCAAATGTATATACATACAGCCTTGACTGGAAAAATACAGACCTGTTCAATACCTATATCAATCAGCTCTGGACCAGTTCCCACCAGTACCACGTGAGCATTAGCAATGTGTATTACTGTGAGGGCTGTACAGAACTGCCGGACGAGCCGGTAACAGAGGAAACAGCAGATGACGATGTGGAGAGCGGCAGTGCAGCAGGAGAGGCATCCTCGGAGGCTTTAGATGCCCAGGGCGCAGGAGACAGTCAGACAGCGGCAGAAGAGCCGTTAACGGAGAGCGAGGCGGCATCCACAGCAAATAATTATGTCAAACCGGCACAGGGACCGGGGGCTTCCACACAGGAGCAGGCAGCCGAATCAAAAGCGGCTGCGTCCCCGTCAGAGGCGACGCTCAGTGCGGAGAGCGCTGCGGCAGTTACATTAAATGAAAACGGAAAATATTGCCCGGGACATGTTGATCTGACCGTTACCGTTAAGACAACCGGTCTGAAAGAGAAGCATAATCTGTTTGCACTCGATGGAACGGGAAATCAGGCTGTCGGGAATTGGCAGGGTTGGACGGAAGAAAAACAGACAGCCGCCCAGACACTCGCTGCTCAGGATTGGCAGGGAATGTACGGGCTTGCCAGTTCAGAGTTTGCACTCGGGAATCCGCTGACACCGGCAGAAATTGCATCTTACCTGGATTTACTTCCAGAGGATTTATCACCGGAGCGGCGTGCCGTTATCACATGCGCGCTCAATTCCGTTGGCAAGATTCCATATTATTATGGAGGAAAACCGAGTACAGCAGGACTTTCCGGCAATCATTTTGCCAGCGTGACAAGCCCGGATTACAAGGGACGGATTTTGTCAGGGCTTGACTGTTCTGGATGGGTCAACTGGGTATACTGGACCGCGCTTGGCAATAGAATGGGTGCCGCCAGCACCTACGAGATTGTGCGGACAGGACGGGCGATCAACAGCGCAGAGCTTCAGCCGGGCGACTTGCTTGTCCAGCTTGGCGGTAATTCGCACGTTGTAATGTTTTTAGGCTGGAACGCAGACGGAACCATACTGGGCGTACATGAATCCGGCAGTGCAAGCAATGTAACGGTCGGAAAGGTCCATACGGTCTGGCCGTATTACCGGGCGTTTTTGGATTAAGAAGTGAATAAAGAATAAAATGAATATGAATTAGTCATAAGGGATTTTGAGCTGGATGGATGTTGCCTTTGTTTTTTGCTGGAGTGTTTGCTGGTAAATGGCAAAGGCGGCATCCATCCATTTTGTGTTTAGATTTGTTTTTATGCTGAAATACGATATTGAATAATTCGTAAAATGATTTATTTACAAATAAAGGGAAACATGGTATGATAGAGAGATGGACAAAACTATTCGTGAAAGCCTACTTTATCGAATAGTTTGAAATGTAAATATGTGTATGCACTTAATCTATTTGCTAAACTATTCATTCGTTATATTTGAAAGGATGTTCTCATGAAACTTCAACGTCTTCTAAGTTTAACCCGCCAGGCGGTTGATGACTATCGTCTGATTCAATCCGGCGATAAAATAGCTATCGGTATTTCTGGCGGTAAAGACAGCCTGACACTTTTATATGCTTTACAGGGCTTCGCCGGTTTTACCCGGAACCATTTGAACTTTGTGCTATTACAGTTGATCTGGGCTTTCAGGCACTTTCTCCGGAGGTTTCGAACCGGTTGTCGCCGACGCTTTCATCGGATGCGGCTGCATTTGATTTAAAACCGGTTCAGGAGCTTTGTGATGAATTAAACGTGCCCTACACGGTCGTTTCGACGGAAATCGGCAAGATTCTCTTTGAAACCCGTCAGGAATCCAATCCATGTGCGCTCTGTGCCAAGATGCGAAAAGGCGCTTTAAATGAAGCGGCTCTGAAACTTGGCTGTAATAAAATCGCCTATGCACATCACCGTGACGATCTGATCGATACCATGCTTTTATCCTTGATTTATGAGGGGCGTTTCTATTCCTTCTCGCCGAAAACCCATTTGGACAAAACGGGATTGACGCTGATCCGCCCGCTGATATATGTCCAGGAAGCCGATGTGATCGGATTTAAAAACAAATATCATCTTCCTGTCTGTAAAAATCCATGTCCCGTAGATGGAAAAACAAAACGCGAGTATGTGAAACAATTAACAAGGAAACTCAACCATGATTCACCGGGGGTAAAGGATCGTTTTTTCCATGCGATTATTGATGGAAACAATCCCGGATGGCCGGAACGGACCGATCGACACCTGAAAAATTTGATACATTCGGACCTTTCATCATCACCAAAGGAGGAATTGTGATATGGCTACACTCTCCTACCACGAACAGGAAGACATCGAAAACACAAAACGAATCCGAGGCATTCTGAAAGAGCTGCCACCGTTCTGTACCGATTTCTTCCGCGGCATTGAACCTCGTACATCAGCGCGCACCCGGCTTGCGTATGCCTATGATTTAAAGACATTTTTTGATTTCCTGAAACAAGCAAATCCAGAGCTTAAATCAAAGAAGCTGCGCGATTTGCCGCTCTCTCTTCTGGATAAAATCAAGTTGATGGATCTGGAAGAATATATGGAGTATCTGAAATGTTATTCGACCGAAAAACGAGAGGATCTGATGAATACAGAGCGGGGTATCATGCGGAAAGTCTCGACGGTTAAGAGCTTTTACAACTACTTTTACCGGACCGAGCGGATTCAGAATAACCCCGCTTCTCTTCTGCAGCTTCCCAAGATTCATGAAAAAGAAATTATACGCCTCGATGTTGACGAGGTGGCGCGTTTCCTGGATGAGGTTGAGGATGGTGAATGTCTGACCGAAAAACAGAAAGCCTACCATGCAAAGACCAAGCTGCGAGATCTGGCGATGATGACGCTTCTGCTTGGTACGGGGCTTCGTGTATCAGAATGTGTCGGACTGAATATCAACGATGTTGATTTCCGAAACGGTGGTCTTAGGATTCATCGAAAAGGCGGAAAGGAAGTCATCGTATATTTTGGTGCCGAGGTAGAATATGCGCTTCAGGACTATCTCAGCGAGCGTGAACATATTGTCCCAGAGGAAGGCAGCGAAGAAGCACTCTTCCTCTCCATGCAGCGTAAGCGCATTAACGTACGCAGCGTGGAAAAAATGGTCAAAAAATACGCACAGCTCGTCACACCGCTAAAAAAGATCACGCCACATAAGCTCCGCAGCACCTACGGCACGAATCTGTACCGTGAAACCGGCGATATTTACCTCGTCGCGGATGTTTTGGGACACAGTGATGTCAATACGACGAAGAAGCATTATGCGGCGCTGGAGGATGAACGGCGGCGAAGCGCAAGGAATAAGGTGCAGCTGAGAGAAATAGAGTAAAGGGCAAAAAGGCAAAAAGTAAAAAAAATTTTTAGGTAAAAAAGGCTAATTTCGTACTTTATTTCCGTGTAAAGTGAAAATAGTATTTTGCTAAAATAAAGTTCAAAATTCATATTTGCCAAGAAAACCGATGACCTCGACTGCTTATAGTCTATGCCATCGGTTTTCCTAGTTCAAGCACTCTCACTCTGCTTCATCTGTGTCTCAATAACTTCGTCTAAGTTGGCTGCTGTAGTTTGTTCACTCATAGCCTTCTGCCTCTAATAATAAACACTGCAAAGGTTTAAAATATCCTGCAACAGATCATACTCCATCTTTGCCTTATCATTCATTTGATAATTTATCAGAGCCTTTTGCGAGTACATCGCATCTACGCTTTGCGTTTTCGTTGAAAATTCCATCAAAGTATCCGGGCCAATGCCCAAACTGGTAAAAATTTTATTCAAATGCTTATCGAATGAGCTTTTACTATCTATCTCGCCATTTAAAATTTTATCTAAAGTAGGTCGAGAAATTTCTGTCTTTTTGCAGAACGATACCTTAGAGAATCCATTGCCACTGATGTAGTCCTTTAATTTTATTCCTGTCAGTTTTCTCATTTCAAAAAGTTCATCAAAACGCACTCTCTATCTCTCCCAGTAACAAATTGTCAATAGTTTTTTAATCACTTTTCTTAAAAAGGCAAAAAATAGAACGTATAGTAAACGCTATGGTGCGTTGACAACGTATAGATTATTTCCATACGCTCTATCTCTCATTTCGTAAACGTTCCATAGCAAGTACCTTGCCAGCCCAAAGTGCTGCAACATGGTTTTGCAAGCAATAATCCGCAACGTTCGCTCCTCCAGTATTCACCTGTAATCTCCATACCGCCATCTTCTCATCTCCCCGCTTTCTTCTTTAGTGCTTATCCACCTTCCGCTTCGGGAACCATCCTTTTGCCACTCTTTTTTCCTGTTCTTTCAGTTCCTTAATGCTCCAAAAGCAACTGACGCCCAAAACACCCAGGGAAACCGACCAAAGTATTTCCTGCATTCTTACGGATAGAATCATACACAAAATGCCCACCAGCAAAAATACCGGCCAACAGCGGCTTCCAAAGTAATACTCCGCATATATAACAATAGGATGGAACAATCCAATCAAAAAAAAGGTAAGCACACCAATCAATATCCCACTAAAATTCATCATAACTCCTTGTCCTTTTCCTTATACAAACAGCACATTATCGCAGACCGGCGCAACTTACCTTCTGCGTGCAACAGTCGCCCTCAACAGCATATCCAATATGCGCAAAGAAGAAGTATTGCAATATAGAACTACAACCTTCCTCTTCCATATTTTTTAAATATCTGACACATTTTTACGGATTGCATTTTTTACACGGATCATAACCTGCAGCAATCAGCGCATCCCTACTCTCTGATGAGGATTTTTTATTACTCTCCTTCATCTGTTTGACCGATGAACAGGACGGCCGATGAAATTTCTTTGTATTGGTATTGAGGATATAGGATTCCGTGCTGGTCTGCCGAGAAGCTGCCTGCGTAACAGCCTGTGTGGCCTGCTCTGTTTCTGCCGTCTTGTTTGTTCCAGAAGCCGAGCTGTCCCCCGTCGCATAATTGATGTTAAAGGTCACTTTACCCATTTTGAGGGATGTAAAGTGACCTTCTCTTAGTCAAATATAATGCCGTTCCTTTCTTCGCAAACCTTTACAGAAAGTACAAGCATCCATGTTTCGTTTTTGATAAAGAATCCGTTGCTTTGGTGAGCACTTATAATCGTGTGCACACACTGGCCATGTCCAACAAACAGGTGTTATGCAATTATCCAAAATCTGATCAGGATCACATAACAAATAGTTATCCAAATGGTTCCACTCATTCATTAAATCCGGATGCAATACGGCAAAGGAATTAACACCCGGAAGAACTTCTTTCATTGAACAATACACACAATCCACGTTTCCCGTTGCCATATCTCGAATAGAACTTATATATTCACCACCACAATCAGGGCATTTCCAGAGTGCTCGGTAACATGAATTATTTAAATAATGTGACATTGGTTCTTCATTATTAGAAGACCATCGCGACATTAATTCTGGATTCGTTAACTTGAATTGACATAAACTTTTTCTTAAAATCACCTCCTCGTCTACTTCCTTTCACACTATCACCTCCAGAATCACACGCGCTCAAATGACAGATATCTCGTTCCCTGAAACGTAAGTTTCCCAATGTCGCCTTCCGCCAGCATTCCATATTCTCTGCCAGAAACCGACAGTTCCATCCGGTCACCGCTCTCTACCTGAAACGTGACATAGTAGCTGGTACTTGAAGTCGAATGGTAGCCATGAGTTCCAGACAGGTCACCCGCATTTGCATGGCTATGATGTGTGATATTTTCACGCTTTGCGACGATGGTTGCACTCACCGACAAACGCGGTGACTGATTGTTTTTATGCCATGTTCCGATTCCTGTCACAAACTGGAAGATGATCATGCCAAAAACCATTATGAAGATAATCGGAAACATAAACTCAAACAGCATAAACATATAGCTCACCTCTTCTTCATCTTTCGTCCAATGATTACTCTGAGCACAAAACATACGACAATCACGAAAAGCGAGGCAGCGATATACAGTAATGCTTCTGTATACCACGGTGCAGAATACGATTCGTATAGTTTCGGAAAGCGCTTATACCCATAGAAATCCATACCCGTTTTAATCACAATTATGTAGAAACTCGCATAGATAATATATTTTAATAAATCGTATAGTCCATCGTCTCCGCGATATTCTGTTTTAACCTTTTAGCATCGGCAAACTGGAATTTTCAAATTAGTCTTTGCAAATAACCTTTGAATCTTCACCATCAATTACAATTCCCTGACGGTTGTTAATTGGGCATAGATTCAAATCCGAAAACTCAGTCATTATTTTCTCGGTAACTTTCTTAAATGGTGCTGTAAGATAATGCGGAAGAACATAGAAATCAATCAAATCAATCCCTGCATCATCTTCTTGTGAGTAGTCCTCCGGCTTTTCATCCATTTGCTCGATATATTGGATGCTTGGAGCGCATATAATTGCGCCTGCCGACTCGCCGATCATCAATTTTCCATTTGCCAATTCCTTTTTCAGCAGTCCATCAGTTCCCGTTTTACGGAGCTGGTCCATAAGAAAGAAAGAATTTCCGCCGGTAAAATATATCACATCTGCTTCTTCAAAAACAGACTGTATCGTTGAATAAGCCTCCGTTGAAATATCAATTTCAGTTACGATTGCTCCCAACTTTTTGAATAATTTTCGAGCCGAGCCGACATAACCGGTGTAGCCTTCACGCAGTGAAGCTGTTGGAATAAATGCGACTTTCTTATTTTCAATTTCTTCCTTTATCAGACTTCCTACACTTGAAAAGTGCGAACATAAAAATAGTTTCATCAATATTCTCCTTTATAAATCCCGACTTGTTACTCACATTATATCATATTTTTTCTTCAGTTACATCCACCAAATTTTAGTACACTGCCATTCGGCTTGCTTCTGTAACCGACATCCGTTTAATCTTCTCCTGCATTGTTTCCTTTGTATCTTCATTGATTTCTATACGGATTTCCCTTATGTTTTGATTAAGAATACCCTCTCAATGTATGAAAGGCCGGTTCAATTATATGTGTCTATTTTAATTCTGGAAACAGTTTCTCCAATTCTTCATGAAATGTCCCATTCCTTAATGGTTTGCCGCAGCGTCTCGATGGTCTGCGTTTTCTGCTCATTGATGTTCCGGTTTACAGCCTGCATTTCTTCCTCGGTTGTAGTAGATTCCTGCCAGCCTCTGTTCACGATCATTTTTCTGGATCTTCTGTTGGTTCTGGAAGTCTCCGGCTGCTTTTCCTATAACGGTATGGGTTTCCGTCTGAAACTTCCGTTCCGGATTTTTCTTTGTGGATACAGAAAGCTCTTTTCCATTAATAGAACCGTTTATAACAACATATCTTTCACGCATTTACTCCGATAGTCACTCGGCGATATTTTGTATCTTTCTTTAAATGTTCGGTTAAACGTTCTTTGACTTTCAAATCCACTATCCAGTAGGAATCCGAATCACCAATGCTCAGATTTTACTTGAAACAACAACTTATTCCATCAATGAGATTTCTAAGATTGTCGGGTATGATAACCAGCTTTATTTCAGCCGACTCTTCCACAAGCTAAAAGGATATTCACCTAGAGAATACCAAAAGATAAGAAATAAGTTCTGAAAACCATAATATTATAAGAATCCAATTTATGTGAACTACTCGGTAACTAAGTTACCAGAGCATCTGAAATCTGGCGGGATACCGCCTTTTTTCAGGGTGCGTCCATGACACCACTACTGCTTACCTTTCGGCTATACA